>DATARD010000050.1:0-114496 GCA_036264355.1 Thermoanaerobaculia bacterium | reverse complement strand
GTATTTCGCCTCCAGCCGGGCCGGCGGCAAGGGGAGCCTCGACATCTATCGATCGCGTTTCGTCGCCGGCCGGTATACCGAGCCGGAGCCGCTCACGGAGATCAATACCGAAGCCTATGAGGGGCAGCCGGCGCTGTCGCCGGACGGCACCCTGCTCGTCTTCGCCGCCGCCGGACGGCCGGACAACCTGGTCGGCGGCGGCTATCCCTATCAGAAGGGCGATCTCTACATGAGCGTGCGGACAGCGACCAGTGGGTGGAGCTCGCCGCGCATCCTGCCGTCACCGATCAACTCAAAAGCCTCCGAATCCAGCCCGAGCTTCTCGCCGGACGGCAAATGGCTCTACTTCACCAGTGAGCGCAGCCCGTTCAGCGTGCCGATGCAGAAACCTCTCGCCGGCGGCGCCATGGCGGAGCAACTGCACAGCGTGCTCTCGGGATCGGGCAATCTCTACCGCATTCCAGCCTCTGCGCTGACCACGCCGACCGTGCAAACCAGTGAGGCGCGGCTGTGGGGCGAAGGGGTGATCTCGACCCGCGACGACGAGTTTGGCGCGCAGGTGATCGCCGATGGACCGATTGGAGACACCGTCTTCTTCGACAAGACCGTGCCGCGCTCGCAGCTCTACACGATCCACGTCTCGCACCGGGTGGACGGGCAGTGGAGCCCGCCCGAGGTGGCGCCGTTCTCGGGCACCTGGCGCGATTCGGACCCCGTGCTCTCCGCCGACGGCCGGCGGATCTTCTTCGTCTCCGACCGCCCGCGCGACGGCAAGCCGGTGCAGGACTTCGACATCTGGTATGTCGAACGCACCGAGCGCACCGCCTCCGGCTGGAGCGAGGCGCGGCATCTCGACGGACCGCAGAACAGCGAAGGGAACGAATATTTCGCCTCCACCACCAACGACGGCACCCTCTACTTCTCCTCGAACCGGCCGGGCAGCAAAGGGGGGATCGACGTCTGGCGCTCGCGTCTGGTGGACGGCCGCTACACCGAGCCCGAAAACCTCGGCGACGCCATCAACCGGCCGGGCTGGGCCAACATCGAGGCCCTGGTGGCGCCGGACGAGAGCTTCCTGCTGATCGGGGCTTTCGGCCGCGGCGACGATCCCGGCGACTGCGGCCTCTACGTGAGCTACCGCAAGAACGGCGTCTGGCAGCCGGCCCAGGCTCTGGGGGCCGGCGTCAACAGCCCGGCGCGGGACTACAGCCCGCGCTTCTCGCCGGACGGCCGTTCGCTCCTGTTCGCCAGCGAACGCGGCCTGCCCACCCGGCCGCGCACCGGCGCGCTGACGCACCGCGAGCTGGTGGACGCGATGCACTCCGTTTTGAACGGCCTCGGCAACATCTATGAGGTGGATCTGAAGGCGGCAATGCCGCCGCCGGCACCGTGAACGGCGCCCGCGCTCTCGTGACGAAAGAGCCGCCGCCTCCGTATGTTTTCTGCAGGTGGCTCACAAAGGAGAAATGCTCATGCGGCTCGTGGCGGTCTCGTCTCTTCTGGTGCTCGCTCTCGGTCTTCCGGCGTTCGCCGCGCCCAGGCTCGTGGCCGACCTCAATACGCAGCCGGCGACCGATCCGGCCGCCGGATTCGGCTGGGGAGGCCGCGACGCTCTGCTGGACGGGGACACGGTCACGTTCTCCGCCGGCGATCCGGCGCACGGGATCGAGCTCTGGCGGACCGACGGCACCGCGGCGGGCACCGAGCGGCTGACCGACATCTGCCCGGGACGCTGCGACGCGAAACCGGGCGATCTTCACCTCTTCAAAGGCCGGCTCTACTTCGCGGCGGACGACGGGGTGAGCGGACGGGAGCTGTGGTCGAGCGACGGCACCCGGGTGCGGGACCTCTGCCCGGGGCCGTGCAGCGGGAATCCGTCGGATCTGGCGGACACGGGGAGCGCCCTGCTCTTCCTCACCGCCTCCGGCGGCAGCCAGCGGCTCTGGCGCTCCGACGGCACCCGGCAGGGCACCGTGCCGGTGGCCACGATCTGTGCCTTGCCGTCGTACGGCAACTGCGCCACCGGGCTGCGCCGGGTGGGCAACCGCGTGCTCTTCGCGGTGAGCGCGGCGGGACGCTGGAATCTCTGGTCCACGAACGGCACCGCCGCCGGCACCCGGCCACTGACCGCGGCGGGGGGAAGCGGCCTGTTCTCGCCGGATCTGTTCGTGAACGGCCCCTTTGCCTACTTCGTCAAAGCGGATGCGCTCTGGCGCTCCGACGGCACCCCCGCCGGCACCAGGCAGGTGAGGACGTTCCGGTCGCTCGGGGTTCAGACGCTCAATCTGTCGAGCGTGCACGGCCTGTTCTGGCAAGGCCGGCTCTACCTGGTCCTCCAGGATTACACCGGTCCCGCGCTGGTGGCGTCGGACGGAACGACCGCGGGGACCGTCCTCGCCGCGAAGCTGCCGGCTTCCCTGCGTGTGGGCGAGGTCGCGCCGCTCGCCGGTCAGCTCCTGTTCCTGGCAGCCGACGGGAATTCGGGGAGCGGCACCGGCGTCTGGCGGCTCAAGGGCACCCCCGCAACGGTTGAAAAGATTTTCGGCGACAGCAACCTGCTGCTCCTCGATCTCGTGACGGTCGGACACCGCGCCGTTTTCCGGGCTGAGCAGAAAGGCGGCCAACCGGACGAAATCTGGGTGACGGACGGCTCCGCCGCGGGGACCTCCCTCCTCCGCGAGGTGACCTCCGGCTTTTTCAACTATCAACTGCTGTCGACCGGCAATCAGGCCCTCTGGATCGCGGGCATTCCGCCGCGCGAGCTCTGGGCGACCGACGGGACCGCCGCCGGCACCGCTCCGGTCAAGGACTTCGCGGCCGGCCCGGGCTCCTCGGGCCCGCTCGCGCAAACGGCGATCGGCACGTCTCTCGTCTTTTCCGCCCGCACGTCCCCCCTGGACGCTCCGCTCTTCCGCTCCGACGGCAGCGCGGCAGGCACCGTCGAGCTGAGCGATCAGGCCACCTGGGCCGGCGCCTTCGCGCCGGCGGGAAACCGCTGGTTCTTCGTCTCCCAGCGGCCCGATCCGACGCAGACCTACCAGGAGCCCAACGGGCTGTGGAGCGTCACGGATTCTCTGGAGGTCACCCAGGTTTCCAGCACGCTCGTCACCATGCAGCCGGCCGGCGCTCTCGGCGGGAATCTCCTCTTCGCGGGAGAGGAAGAGGCACCGGCCTTTCCTGCGCCGATCAACTCCGAGCTGTGGGCGAGCGACGGCTCGGCCGCCCGGCTGGTCAAGGAGATCGATCCGTTCCAGGCGCGCATTTTCCACTTCTGCGGCCCGGAAAGCTCCTCGCCCGGCCCAGGCGTCGTGTTGAGCCCGGGTCTGCTGGTGTTCGCGGCGGACGACGGGGTCCACGGCCGCGAGCTGTGGGCGAGCGACGGCACGGAGGCCGGCACCCGCCTGGTCCTGGACATCAACCCGCGGACGCTGCCGCAGCCTCCGCCCGACGTGTGCGACAACCGCCGGCAGACCGGCCTGCCGTCCAATCCCCAGGACTTCGTCCCGCTCGGCCAGGGAGCGGTCTTCACCGCCGACGACGGGACACACGGCCGCGAGCTCTGGTGGACGGACGGCACGGCCGCCGGCACGCACATCATCCGTGACATCACGCCCGGCGCGCCGGGCTCGGAGCCCGCCGAGCTGGCAGCCTTCCAGGGCGCCGTCTACTTCTTCGGCCCATCCCCGGTGGCGGGACAGGCGCTCTGGCGCACCGATGGCACCGCCGCGGGAACGGTCCTGATCCACAACCTCGAGATCGGCGGCACGCCGTCCTGGGCGCACGGCTTGACCACCGTCCCGTCCACTTTGGGCGGCCGGCTCTTCTTCGTCGTGGACAACGAGATCACCGGCCCCGAGCTGTGGACGAGCCGCGGCACCGCCGTGACGACGCACCTGGTGACCGATCTGCGCCCCGGCGCGCGCGGCTCCTACCCCCAGGCGCTGACCGCCGTCGGCAGCGTGCTCGTCTTCGCGGCCACCGACGGCGTGCACGGCCTGGAGCCGTGGCGCAGCGACGGCACGGCGGCCGGCACGCGCCCGCTCGGGGACCTGAACCCCGGTCCCGATGCTTCGTCGCCCGGACCGTTCACCCGCGCCGGCAACTTCGTCTTCACCGGCGCCTACGACCCCGAGCACGGCCGGGAGCCCTGGGCCATCCCGCTGGACGAGATCCTGGCGCCCTAGCTAGCCGAGCGAGAGAAGCGTGTGGCAACCCGCCGGGGCAACTGTGCCAAGATGTGCCCCGATGAGCCAGATACGCCGCAATCTCGACCCCTGGGCCCCGCTCTTCCTCATCCTCCTCCTCTTTTCGGGCACCGCCGCCTGCGGCCAGCAGAAGACCGCTCCGGCCGCCGTCAACGTCAGCGGACGCGACGAGGTGCACGGTCCGCTCGGCGAAGCGCTGGACCGTTACCTCTCCCAGTTGGAGGTGTTCGGCTTCTCGGGCTCGGCGCTGGTCGCCAAGGACGGCCAGGTGGTGCTCAACAAGGGCTACGGCCTCGCCGACCGTGCCGCCAAACGCCCCTACACGGCGAGCACGGTCTTCGACATCGCCTCGATCTCCAAGCAGTTCACCGCCGCCGCCATCCTCAAGCTGGAGATGGAAGGCAAGCTCAAGGTCGAGGATCCGATCAACAAGTTCTTCGGTCCCCTCCCCGGCCGCAAGGACGAGATCACCGTCCACATGCTGCTCACCCACACCTCGGGGATGCCGGACGTGCTCGGCGACGAGTACGAGCCCATCTCGCGCGACGAGATGGTGAAGCGGGCGATGGACTCCGCGCTGCTGAGCCAGCCGGGCCGCAAGTTCCACTACTCGAACGTGGGCTACGACCTGCTCGCCGCGATCGTCGAGATCGCGTCCAAGCAGCCGTTCGAAACCTATCTGAAGGAGCACATCTTCGTGCCGGCCGGCATGCTCCACACCGGCTTCCACGTGCCCGACCGCGAGCTCGTTCCGCACGGCTACCTTCCCACCAGCGACTGGGGCACGCCGTTCGATCACCCCTGGGCGCCCGACGGGCCGTACTGGAACCTGCGCGGCAACGGCGGCATCCTGACCACCACCGGCGACCTCTACCGCTGGCACGTCGTCCTCCAGGGCGACACGGTGCTGTCCAAGGAGGAGCGCGACAAGCTGTTCGTCCCCTACGTCTCGCAAGGCCGCATGGCGCACGCGAGCTACGGCTACGGCTGGAACATCGAGAAAGATCCGAAAGGCGGCCTCCAGGTCGACCATCTCGGCGGCAACCTGGTGTTCGAGTCCGATTTCCGGCGCTATCTGGATGCCAACATCGTGATCATCGGCAGCTCGAACAGCACCGACTATTCGGTGATCTCGGTCACTCCGCATCTCGAAAAGCGACTCTTCGGGCTCCCCGATCCCGAGCCGCCGGCCGTCGCGCCGCTCGACGCCAAGGCCGTGGCGGCGCTCGCCCAACGCGCCGGCACGTATGCGTTACCGTCCGGTGATCGGCTGAAGGTGGCCACCTCCGCCGTGGGCGCCGCGGGGGATCGTCACCGCCTGGAGATCACCGCCGGAGGGCCGCAGGCGTTCGCCGTGCTCCTCGCCGTGCAGGACGACGAGGACAGGGAGGCGATGGCCAACCGCCTCGCCAAGACCACCGAAGCGCTCGACGGCCTGCGCACCGGCAACCCGAAACCCTACGCCGAGCTGCGCAGCGAGCCGCCACCGAAAGCCGCGGACGAAACCAAAGCCGCCTTCGCCCCCTGGCTGGACAAGCTCGGCGCCTGGAAAAGCTCCGAGGTGCTGGGCAACGAGTCCTACGGCGGCCACCCCTTCACCTACGCCCGCCTGACCTTCGAGAAGGGAACCAAGCTCGCCGAGCTGGGCTGGAGCGGCATGGGCGTCGAGACCCTCCGCTTCATGGACGCGCCGATGCCCGTCGTCTTCGTCCCCCAGGCCGACGGCTCCTTCGCGAGCTACGACGTGCGCACCGGCACCACCGTCCGCCTCACCTTCGAGGGCACGGACCTGGTTGCGAAAACGGCGGCGGGGGTGGTGAAAGCGCGCCGGGTGGAGTGAGGGGGACCTGTCGCGCTAGAATGGGACGGGAGGGTGCATATGGCCAAACAACACGCGAGCTTGGCACTTGAGGGCCTCCCGGCCGACGACGGCCAGGTCCGTGAGGCTGATTTCCTTCGCGACCAGTGGGTCCATCAGGGTTTCATTCGAGGAAAGCTGGAAGCCATCAACCTGCATGGCTCCGCCAATGTTTTCGAGATCTACCCGCACGCAGGACCCTCCAGGGTCAACTGTCATTTCCCGAGCGTGCTCGTCAAAGAAGCAGTAGGGGCAGTGAACCGATACGTTGAGATTCATGGCACGCTTCGGTACCGGACAAACGATTCCTACCCCTTTGCTGTTGAAGTGAGCCGGATTGTAACGCTCGAAGATGAGGAAGACATGCCCACCTTCGATGAGCTTCTCGGAAGCGCGCCGAATCTCACTGACGGGACTCCGGCCGAGGACTGGGTTGCGCATCGCCGCCTGGAGCAGGAGGAAGAGCTGCTGGCTCTCCTGGGCGAGCAGGCTCGATGACCGGACCCAACGACGATCTTGTTGTCTATTGGGATTCCTGTATTTTCATCGCGTGGCTCACAGGCGAGCAACGCCCTGCCGGCGAACAGGAAGGCATTCGCGACTGCGTGCGGAAGCTCAATAAGGGGCTTGTCACGATTGTGACATCAGCCCTGGTCAATACCGAGGTGCTCATCGGCAACATGCCGCCCGAGGCACAAAGAAAATACAGTCGTGTCATGCGGAGCATAGAGCTGGTCGACCTTGAACCCCCCATCATCAAATTGGCGAGAGAGATTCGAGAGTACTATCAGCGAGAGAAACAGGCAGGGCGACAAAAAGGGGTGGTGGCTGCGGCAGACGCCCTTCACCTCGCGACGGCGATCAATCGAACAGTAGACGCTTTCTATACGTTCGACAAAGGCACCAAGGACAAAGTGAGCCTCCTCGGCTTGAGCGGCAATGTTGCCGGACACAGCTTGAAGATCTGCAAGCCGCCCGTGTCTCAGCTCTCCCTGTTTTAGCGTCACCCCTCTTCCAGCAACGCCCCGACGCCCGGCAGGTCTTCCGCGCCGGGCCAGACCTCCCGCACGGCGCGTTGGCGGCGCAGGGCACGCAGCACCTGGAGGAAGCCGAAGGGGTTTCCCAGCAGCACCGAGCCCACGATCATCGAGCGCGGCGCTCCCCAGCGGGCGTAGGTGCGCAGCAGGCGCCGCTGGAGCCGGCGGATGTGGCACCAGTGGACGTGCGGGAAGAGGTGGTGGGTGAGGTGCGTCGCCGCGGTGTAGTGGTTGACGAAGGAGAGCAGCTTTTCCATCCGCGTCCGCGGCTCCAGGTAGGTGGCCTGCCGGAAGGGGTGGGTCAAATCGCTCGGCGCATGGTCCGTCAGGTTCATCACGAAGCTCGCCAGGGGCGCCAGGAGCAGGGTCGCGGGCACCAGGAGCAGCGCCGTGTCTTTCCAATCCACCACCAGGAGGACGAGCAGCCAGATCAGGTTCGCCCAGCGGTTGAAGGTGATCTCGCGGTGCTCGCCCGGCCGCGACCGGCGCAGGGCCTGGATGTAGTCCGGCGTCGCCGTCCAGGGGAGGAAGCCCCAGAGCGAGCGCAGCGTCTCCGTCCCCAGATACTTCACCAGAGCGATCCAGCTCCGCAGCCCCGGCTCGCGCGCGACGGCGGTGAGCATGGTCTGCGGATCGTCGTAGGGGTCGTTGTAGCGGTGGTGCTGCCAGTGGTGGTGGCTGATCTCCAGCGGGCTCGCGAAGACCAGGATGCCGGCGAGGCGGACGCAGCGGTTCATCCCCCGGCGCGCGAACAGCGGCCAGTGGTTGAAGTAGTGGATGTCCACGTCCAGTGCCAGGCTCGAATAGAGGGCCCAGGGAATGAGGAAGAGGACCTTGAGCACTAGCGGCAACGGTGCATAGACCAGCAGATAGGTGATGGCGATCAGCAGGAACCATTCGAGCGCGAGAGCCCGGTTGGCCCGGGTCTGGGCGCGGAGCCACCGCGGATGCTCCCGCTGGAGCTTGAGGAAGTGGCGGCCGACACGGCGCGCCGCGATCATGTCGTCGCGCAGAGCGGGATCGGAGCCCGGGGCCGCGACGGCGCCCGCGGCGGATTTCGTGCTCATGGTGGCGGCTCGTTACTTGATGAATGTGTACGCGAGCAGCACGATGCCGGTGCCGCCGACCGCCATCGAGGCGATCCAGGCGAAGCGGCTGCGGGTGAGCGCGGCCACGGCGCCGAGGGCGATCGAGACCTGGAGCAGCGCGACGGAGTCGGCGAAGAGATGGTGGCGGTGGAGGAGGTGATCGGCTTCGGTGGACTTCTCGTCCCGTTCCTTCTCCTTCTCGCGTGCCTTCGCGTCGATCTCCTTCTGCTCGTCCTTGTACCGCTTCTGGCTCGCGGCGTACTCGGGCGGCGCCGGCTTGCCGATCGCCAGCCAGGAGGTCGCGGATGCTTCGGCGATCGCGGCTTTGACCCCCTTGGCCTGGTAGTAGGCCCACTGGTCCGACGCCTCGGCCTGCAGGCGGGTGGCCTCGGTCTTGAGCACCAGCGCCTCGTTGACGGTCGCTCCGGCGTAGAGGGAGGCGATGGCGGCCAGCGCGGCGAGGAGGGCGGTGGTCAACGCGATCCGCTTGAGGAAGGTGCCGCCTTCCCTCTCCAGCTCTTCATGGATGGCTTCGTGCAACCGCTCGGTTTCGACTTCCGGTCCTTCTGGCATGGCTGACTCCTGGATCAAAGGGGAGGGAGAAGGATATAACGGAAGTGTCCCGAGCGGAGTCGGCGGCGACTTCGGAGTACTTCGGAGGTCTTCTCGCCCGTGCCGATGGGCTCGTCATCCCCCCCTGCCGAATGGCGTGAGTTGCCGATAGACCGCGGCATCCACGCCGACGAAGACATCCCCTTCGTCCGTGTGGACCTGATACAGGGGCTGCAGCGGGCTGGAGCTTTCGCGGCAGGGCCGCCAGACCAGCCGGGGCTCGCCGAGAGCGCGTTGGCCGGCTCGCTCGCGCACGACCTGGCGCGCCTCTTCCGGTGCGATCACGAGCTGAGGCAGCGGTTGTGGCAGATGCGCCGCGCTGGCCATGATGCCCGAGGACGCGTCGACCTGCACCACGAGCTCAATGCCTCGGTCTCCGGCCCATGGCACAAGATAGTAGGCACGATCCGGCTGGTCGAGCCGCGCGACGAGCACAGGCGCCCCGGCGTTTGCTGCGGCGAGCGCGGAAGCAATGCCGGGGCTCCTGTCGAGACCGAGAGCTTCGAGGCCGCGCCGCGCGGCTTCGATCGCTGCGGCGGGCGTGATCAAGCACCCCGGCCCGTCGTGAGCTGTGTAAAGATCCGGCCGTCGATCCGCACGTACAGAGAATGCCCTCCGATCACGGTAGAGCGTAAAGACGACGTCCCGCGTCCCTTCCGGCTCGGTCAGGCGCTTGTGGACGACAAAGAAGTTTGGCAGGAAGGAGGCGGGCCGGCGGTCGTTGAGGGTGTAGCAGAGCCCGTACGGATCGGTGAACCAGCCGGAGTTCGCGTTGTGATTGTGGTTCGAGGTGTAGAGGTCGTTCTGATCCAGGTCGGTGTACGCGACACCGATTTCGTTGAGGATCATCATGGCGCAGGCGGCTCCGCAGTAATATGAGGTGTCCTGCGCGTGGTATCGGTCGTTCGTCTGGAAGCTCCAGCTCATTGTGCTCGCTCCTTTCTCGTTCGTCTGATAGGCGCTCGGAGAGAAGCTTTCGTTACGCCGATTGCGCAATAGCCGCTGCAAGCCGCGGCATCGGCGGCCTTAGGATATAACTGGAGCGTTCCGAGAGGAGGTACGGCGATGCGGATCGCGGTTCTGGGAGCAGGTGGAGTCGGCGGCTATTTCGGAGGTCTCCTCGCCCGTGCCGGTCATGACGTCGGCCTGCTGGCCCGCGGCGCTCATCTCCAAGCGGTGCGGGCGCACGGTCTCGAGGTGCGGACGCCGGAAGGGCCGTTCACCGCAGCGGTCCAGGCCACCGCCGATCCCCAGGAGCTCGAAGGCAGCGAGCTCGCCGTCATAGCCGTCAAGAGCTACTCGCTGCCGGAGATCGCGCCGGTGGCCAAGCGGCTGGCCGAAGCCGGCGCGGTGATCCTGCCGCTCCTCAACGGCGTCGAGGC
Organism: Thermoanaerobaculia bacterium; assembly: GCA_036264355.1. Taxonomy (GTDB): domain Bacteria; phylum Acidobacteriota; class Thermoanaerobaculia; order Multivoradales; family UBA5704; genus UBA5704. Next base: position 104,314 of record DATARD010000050.1, on the reverse strand, counting down.
CGCCGACCGGCTGATCGAGCTCGGCGTGCCGGGCGACCGCGTGCTCGGCGGGCTGACCGAGATCAGCGCCGCCCGCGTCGCGCCCGGGGTCGTCGAGCGGCGCAGCGACTTTCAGCGCATCGTCGTCGGCGAGCGCTCCGGGCCGCCTTCCGAGCGCGCGGAACGGATCGTCACCGCGTTCCACGAAGCCGGCGCCGAGGCCCGGGTGTCGGCCGACATCACCGCCGACCTCTGGCGCAAGCTCGCCTTCATCGCCTCCATGGCCGCCGCCTGCGGCCTCGCCCGCGCGCCGATCGGTCCGGTGCGCGAAGCGCCCTACGGTCCGCTGCTCATCGAACGCGCCGTCCGCGAGGTCGGCGCCGTCGCCCGGGCGCGCGGCGTCGCGCTGGCTGAGGGCATGGAGGACAAGCTGTTGTCCGTCATCGCCGGGATGCCGGCGGCCATGCAGCCGAGCTTCCTGCTCGACCTCGAATCCGGCGGCCCGACCGAGATCGACGACCTGAGCGGCGCCGTCTCCCGCCTCGGCCGCCTGGCCGGAGTTCCAACGCCGGTGCACGACGTGGCGACCACGGCGCTGAGCGTTGTGCGGCCGGTTCGCTGAAGCTACTTGAGCCGGCTATACTTCGGTGCGTCCGGTTTCCAGGCCATATGGCCGGCTCCTGAGGCCGAGGCCGAGCAAGCTTCAGGAAGCTGACGCACAGTGCCGGCGCTCCGACTCTCTGCCGCCGAGTGTCCCACTCTCTGTCCTGGAGAGTCCCACTCTCAACGACAGAGAGTCCCACTCTCGATGGCAAAGACTCCCACTCTCAGCCGCAGAGGGTGGGATACTCAGCCGCAAAGACTCCCACTCTCAGCCACAGAGGGTGTGACACTCAGCCGCAGAGACTCCCACCCTCAGCCATTGAGAGTCCCACTCCTGCCGCAGTGCTCGCGTTCCGATTCGTTCCGGTGGGTACTTTCCCGACCGACGAACGCTCCCGAGAGAGGAACGAGCGCATGGCGGAGATCCACAGGTCGATCGGAGAGAGGTGCAGGTCGACAGGGCAGAGGAGCCGGCGCTGGCACCACGTCACAGGGAGCTCTCGGTAGATCTCCTGACTGGCCGGCGTCAACCATCCCTGTGCGGCGGCGACAATCAACCTGTGCATCTCCTCGGCAGCTCGCCGTCGTGGCCAATGGCGGCGCCGTCTCCCGCCTCGGCCGCCTGGCCGGCGTCCCGACGCCGGTGCACGACGTGGCAACCACGGCGCTGAGCGCTGTGCGGCAAAGCTGAGAGGGTGCCTCGAAAGCCACCGTGGAGCCCTCACCCCGTCCCCTCTCCCATCGCCCTCCCGCCGCCCGGGCGAGGGGCGCCACCGCCCAACTCTTGCAGCAAGGACTGGCTTGCTCTTCCCCCCTCTCCCGGTGGAAGGGAGGGCGATGGGAGAGGGGGCCAGGGGGTGAGGCTCAACGGCTCGGCAAACCTACCCCTACGTCAACACCCGCATCTTGAACTTCGACAATCCGATCGACAGCATCACCGCGAGAGCCGTCACCAGCAATCCATACACCGCCCAGAGCGGCATGTGCGGCAGGTTGGGCGCGAGGGCGGCGCGCAGACCTTCGCTCATGTAGACGACGGGATTGAGCAGGGTCAGCGCCTGCAGCCAGGGGATGGCGTGGAGCGCGATCCAGGGGTAGTAGACGCAGCCGAGCAGGGTGAGCGGCACGAGGAGGAGCGCGAAGAGGTAGTTGATGCGGCGCGGCGAGATGACGGTGCCGAGGAGGAGGCCGAGGGCGGAGCCGACCAAGGCGCAGAGCGGCATGATGGTGAGCAGCCGGAACGGGTGTTCCCAGGAGATCGGCGCATGGCCGCCGGTGGCGATCCAGACGGCGGGGACGACGAGCCAGCCGGCGAAGAACGCCTGGATGGAGGCGCTGATCACCTTGGTCAGGCCGACCACCTGCACCGGCACCGGCGCCATGACCCGGTCTTCGATTTCGCGGCTGATCGAGAACTCCGCGACGAGGGGCAGAGCGACGCCGGTCACTCCCTGGAACATCATGGTGTTTGCCATCAGGCCCGGGAGGAGGATGGTGACGAAGGCCGCCGCTCCCGCCGCGCCGTGGCCGCCGCCGACGCCTTGGCCGATGCGCGGGAAGACGTAGCCGAAGACGAACGCGAAAAGCGCCGGCTGCATGGCGGTGCGCAAGGAGAAGGGCACGATGTCCTTGAAGAGCACCGTGAGATCGCGCTCGACGAGCGCGAGGGCGGTCTTGAGCTGGGAGCGCAGAGTGAGGCCGCCGGTCCCGTGGATCATCACGCGCGGTACTCCTTGCCGGTCAGTTTGAGGAAGACGGCTTCGAGCGAGGTTTCGGAGACCGACAGGTCGCGCAGCTCGCCACCGGCCTGGGCCACGGCGGCGACCACGGCACCCACCAGGCCCGGCGTGCCGTCGGCCTGCACGTGCACGATATGTCCGGTTTTTCCATCGGCATCACAGGTCGCCTGCACCACGCCCGGCACTTTCTCGATCGCTTCCACCATGTGGCCGCTTTCGCAGTCGGCGAGGGTGAGCTTGAGCAGGCGCTCGGCGTGGACGGCGTTCTTGAGCCCCTGCGGCGTGTCGAGGGCGAGGAGACGGCCATGGTCGACGATGGCGAGCCGCTCGCAGAGCTGCTCGGCCTCTTCCATATAGTGGGTGGTGAGCACGATCGTCTGGCCGGCGCGGTTGATCGCGGTCAGCTCCTCCCACAGGCGGAGGCGGCTCTGCGGATCGAGACCGGAGGTCGGCTCGTCGAGGAAGAGGACCTCGGGCCGGTGCAGCAGGGCGCGCGCGATGAGCACCCGCTGCGCCAAGCCGCCGCTCAGTTGATCGACGCGCGCCTTCGCCTTCTCCTCCAGGCCGAAATGAGCCAGCAGCTCGCCGGCTCTCTGGCGGCACTCGGCGCGCGGCAGACCGAAGTAGCGGCCATGGAAGTAGAGGTTGTCGAACACGGTCAGGCCGCGGTCCAGGGTGTTCGTCTGGGTCACCGCGGCCAGGCGGGTGCGGGCGAGCGCCGGCTGCGCGACGACGTCGATGCCGGCCACCAGCGCCTTGCCGGAGGTGGGGATGACGCGCGTGGTGAGCATGCCGATGGTGGTGCTCTTGCCCGCGCCGTTCGGTCCCAGGAGACCGAACAGCTCGCCCGCCCTGATCTCCAGGCTCAGCCGGTCGACGGCGAGCACGCCCCCTTCCTGCGGGTTGCCGTTCCCGGGTGGAGCGGACGAAACGGGAGCCGGCGCCCCGCCGCGGGGCGCCATTCCAGCATATCGCTTGGTCAGCTCTTCACAGAGGATCGCGTCGGCCATGGCGCCCGATCGTATGCGAGATCCTGTGTAAACGGGCATCCGGCAGAGGGCAACCTTTACACGTTCTTGGGAGTGGCGGAGACCGCCTCTCCTCCGTAGACAGAGGGAGAAGGAGGTCCGGATCCCGCCGACCGCTCCGGCATGGTTCTTGGATGCTTCTCACCGACGGCGGTTTTTTTCGCAGGCCAGGAGTCCAGGTATGACCGGGACGTACGCTGTGCCCCACAAGGTTCTGATGACCGCGGATGCGGCCGGAGAAGTCTGGACCTACTCGCTGGAACTCGCCCGCGGTCTGGGCGAACGAGGCGTCGAGGTGGCGCTCGCGGCTTTCGGCGAGCCGCTCAACGACCTGCAGCGCAACCAGTCCGAGCGCGTGCCCGGCCTCCGCGTCTTCGAGGGACACCGCAAGATGGAATGGCTGCTCAATCTCGAAAGCCGGATCTGCCCCGATGTCGTCCACTTGAACGACTGCACGCACGCCGCGCTCCCCTGGGCCGCGCCGACCGTCGCGGTCGCCCACTCCTGCGTCCTCTCGCGGTGGCAGGCTGTCCACCACGAAGCCTCTGCGGAGGACTGTGACCGCGTGCGCGCCGAGACCGCCGCCGGTCTCGCCGCCGCCGATGTCGTGGTCGCTCCGTCGTCGGCCCTGCTCACCGCCCTGACCGCGCACTACGGTCCGCTGCCGGCGACCCTCGTCATTCCGCATGGCCGCGACGCCCAGCTCTTCCGCGCCACCGCCAAGGAGCCGATGATCTTCTCCACCGGCCCGCTGTGGGACGAGGCGAAGAACCTCGCCGCCCTGGAGCAGGCCGCGCCGCGGCTCGCCTGGCCGGTCTTCGTGTCCGGCGAGAGCAAGCATCCAGACGGCGGCGAGATCCGGCCGCATCACACCCGCCAGCTCGGCCGCCTCACCCAGCGCGCCCTCGCCGCCTGGCTCGGCCGCAGCTCCATCTACGCCCTGCCCGCCCGCTACGAGCCGTTCGGCCTCTGCGTGCTCGAAGCCGCGCTCGCCGGCTGCGCGCTGGTCCTCGGCGACCTCCCCAATCTGCGCGAAACCTGGCGCAACCGCGCCGTCTTCGTGCCGCCGGACGATCCCCAGGCCCTCCACGAAGCCTTGGCCGCCCTCATCCGGGAGCCCGACCGCCGGCAGTCGCTCGCCGCCGGAGCGCGCAAACTGGCTCTCGAATATACACCCGAGCGGATGGTCGACGGCTATCTCCAGGTGTATGCCCAGGTCCTCGCCGACAGCGAAGCGGCCTTCCCGGTGGAAGTCGTCTACCCGCAGCAGGTCGCCGTCTGAGCCGGTCGAAACCGTCTTGAACCTTATTTGAAAATCGACCCGCAGGAAATCGCGCGGTCGTGTGTTCCAGGGTGATCAGTCCCACCCTGGACCGCTTGGACGGGGGTCCTCTTGAGCCGCCGCTGTGCGTGCGAGGAGGCCGCGTGTGAAAAAACACACCTTGAAGCGTCGTGGAGTCGTGCTTTCTGATGGACTGGCCGTCTTGTTGCTGCTCGCCCCTGTGGCCCTGGCCGTCCCGGGCCTTCCTCCTCCCACGGAAGCTCCCACCGGATTCGCCAACCAGACCAACGGCACCATCTCCCAATCCCAATTCGACCTCGACCGCGCGGTCTTCGAGGAGCGCGAGGAGATCGCCGACGGCCTGGGACCGGTGTACAACGCCCAGTCCTGCGCCGAGTGCCACCAGAATCCGGTGACCGGCGGCAACAGCCAGATCACCGTGCTCCGCGCCGGCCGCTACGACGGCAAAAACTACACCGACCATCCCGGCGGCTCGCTGATCCAGGACCGCGCCATCAACCCCGCCATCCAGGAGCGCGTCAGCCTCCTCGACAACGTCCAGACCTTCCGCACCTCGTTGAACGTGCTCGGCGACGGCTATCTCGAATCGATTCCGGACACAGCGTTCGACACCATCCGCGCCGGCCAGCCGGCGACGATGAAAGGCACCATCATCCGCGTGCCGGTGCTCGAAGTCCCGGGCACCACCCGCGTCGGCCGCTTCGGCTGGAAGAACCAGCACGCCAGCCTGATCTCCTTCGCCTCCGACGCCTACCTGAACGAAATGGGGATCACTAGCCCGCTCCAGCCGAACGAGAACACCGCGAACGGCCAGTCCGTGGCGGCCTACGACACCGTCGCCGACCCCGAGGACGCCGCGACCATCGGCGCGCCGTTCGGCCCCGACATCGAAGCCTTCGCGCGCTTCATGCGCTCCACCATGCCGCCGGCCCGCGATCCGGTCCTCTCCCAGTCGCCGGACGCGCAGGCCGGAGAGCAGGTCTTCCGCCAGGTCGGCTGCGCGAATTGCCACGTCTCCACCCTGGTCACCGCGCCCGCCGGCACCGGCTTGAACGGCGGCACGCTCATCGTCTCCCCGGCCCTGGGGAACAAGATCATCCACCCCTACAGCGACCTCATGCTGCACGACGTCGGCACCGGCGACGGCATCGTCCAGAACGGCGGCCCTGGCACGCGGAACATGCTGCGCACGCCGCCGCTCTGGGGCCTGCGCACCCGCACCCGCCTGATGCACGACGGCGCCACCTTCACCCGGCTCGACGCCATCCTGCGCCACGACCACGAAGCGCGGCCGGTCGTCCAAGCCTTCCTCCGCCTGCCACCTCCGCAGAGGGATCAGTTGCTGGCCTTCCTCGCGTCGCTGTAAGACCTTGCAGGAGGATGGAGACAAAGCGTAATGAAACGGTAGAATGAGCGATGTCCCCATCCTCCGTGCCGGGTCCGGAGTGAAAGGATCCATGCTGACCGTTGCCACCAACCACTACACCCTGCTCTGTTGCGAGACCGAGCCGGGCATCCACAACGCCTATGTGGAACGGGCGAAGCTGGTCGAGAAGTTCGATCCGGAGGAGCACCGTCCCGGCTTCTGCTGGCTCGCGGCGCGTCCGGCCGACGCCGCCTGGCCCACCCTGGTCGTCGAGCTGCGCTACTCACCGGCCGGCTTCGGCTTCAACCCCGGGCTCCTGATCATCCCCGAGACCGAAATTCTCCTGCTGGGCGCCGGCACCCGGCTCCTCGCCTACGACCTCGCCGGTCCCACCCGTCTCTGGGAGGCGCATGCGGAATGCGGCTTCTGGAGCTGGAGCCGCCACGACGGCATCATCCTGATGTCCGCCGAGCTCGAGCTCGCCGCCTGGGATCTGCACGCCAAGAAGCTGTGGACCACCTACGTCGAGCCGCCCTGGGAATACCGCGTCGACGGCGGCACCCTCCATCTCGACATCATGGGCGAGAAGAGCGCCTTCCCCCTCGCGACCGGACCGCGCGCGATCTGATCGAGATCTAATCCATCTGCTTGCGCAGCACGGTCGGAATGTCGTAGTCGTCGACGTTCGACCAGTTCGGTCCGAAGCCGTTCGAGTCGCCGGTACCCTGCGATGTCTGCGGCGTCGCGGGCGCCCGCCGCAACGGCGTCTCGGCCGGCCGCTCCGCCTCGGCGCGCGGTGTCTGAGCCCTGGGGGCCATCGGAGCGGCGGCAGAGGAAGGCGCCTGCGCGCGCGGCATCTCCCGCGGCAGCTCGCCCTCGCGATGGAAGCCGGTGGCGATCACCGTCACCTTCATCGTGTCCTCCAGCGAAGGATCGATCACCATGCCGGAAATGATGTTCGCGTCCGGGTCCACCGCGTCCGAAATGATCCGCGCCGCCTCGGCCACCTCATGCAGCGTGAGATCGTAACCGCCCGAGATGTTGATCAGCAGACCGCGGGCGCCGTGGATCGACGTCTCCTCCAGCAGCGGCGACGACACCGCGCGCTGTGCCGCCTCGATCGCCCGGCTCTCCCCGCGGGCGACGCCGGTGCCCATCAGCGCGATCCCCATCCGCGTCATGATCGTCCGCACGTCCGCGAAGTCGACGTTGATCTCGCCGGGCATCGTGATCAGGTCGCTGATCCCCTGCACCGCCTGGCGCAGCACGTCGTCGGCGATGCGGAACGCCTCCGAGAGCGGCGTCCCGCGGTCGACGAAACCGAGCAGCCGCTCATTGGGGATCGTGATCAGCGTATCGACCGCCCCCTGCATCTCGATCGCCCCGCGCTCCGCCTGCTGCATCCGGCGCCGCCCCTCGAACCCGAACGGCTTGGTGACCACCGCCACCGTGAGCGCGCCCAGACCCGAAGCCAGCGACGCGATCACCGGCGCCGCACCCGTGCCTGTGCCGCCGCCCAGCCCGGCGGTGACGAACACCATGTCCGCCCCTTCGAGCATCTGGAGGATCCTGTCCGTATCCTCGATCGCCGCCTTGCGGCCGACCTCCGGATCCGCCCCGGCGCCGAGCCCCTTCGTGAGCACCCCGCCGATCTGCATCTTGAGCGGCGCCTTGCACTTCTCCAGCGCCTGCAAGTCCGTATTGGCGGCGATGAACTGCACCCCGCGCAACCCCGAGTCGATCATCCGGTTGACCGCATTCCCGCCGGCGCCACCGATCCCGATGACCTTGATCCGGGCCAGATCCCCACCCGCCGCCTGCTTCTGCTCATCGTCCGTGTCGAAAGTCAACATGCGCTACCCTCTGGTCAATCGCCGTGCCAGGGACCGCCGGCCGGTCCGGAGTCTCCAGAGGAGAGTGTCTCACAGGTGACCTGGGATCTGCCGCACCTAGCGCTCCAGTCGGGCGAGATCGGGCAGTACCCTACGCCCAAGATTGAAATCCTGGGCTGGCCACCCTTGTCCCTGCGGGACGGCTGACAGTTCTCGACGGTCGAGTAGGTCCTGCTCGTCCCATCCAGCGACCCTTTTGTGGGTACAATGGCCCATGAACCGCACCGACTGGCTAAAGCTCCGGGTCTCCGAACCCGAAAAGCCCTCATTCCGGAGCGCCGCCAACCTTGCTGGGCATCAGCATGGCCGTGTGGGCGACGGAACGCCTCAGGCACGCCGCCGCCGAGAGCTGGAAAACGCTGGACTCCACATTCCGTTCATTCAGGCTGAAAGGCAAAGAGATGAGCTTCATTGACCTTGGAATAAAGTTCGACGCTCTCGGTATTGGAACGGCGCTGAAGCTACATCGCCTTCGTGTTCCGGCAAACCAGCGCCCGTACGCCTGGACCGATGACCATGTAAGCGTCCTCTTCGAGGACCTGGCCGCCGCGTTTTCACGTCAGCGCTCCGCATATTTTCTTGGCACTATCGTACTAACATTGGGCAATGAGGCAGCACAGGCAAGTAACGCGCGCTTGGAGGTCGCCGACGGCCAGCAGCGCCTAGCAACTACATCGATTCTAATTGCTGCGATCCGCGACTACCTTTATTCCAAAGACCAGGCAGGAAAGGCGACCGCCGAAAAGTACACGACCGAATTTCTGCTTGAATACGATGAGTTTGCCAACGACTCTGTGCCCAAGCTTCAGCTTAATGCGGAAGACAGCCAGTTCTTCTTGCGCGCCATCCTTTCACGGCCCGACAGCCCCGACCGTGCGTCAGCCATCGCCATGCCTAAGGGGAGCTCCAACGTTCGCCTGCAAGCTGCCGCTCTGGCGGCGAAAAGTCATGTGGTGAAGATCGTAGCTCCATACTCCGAGAAGGAAGGGCGGTTGCGCCTGCTCGAATGGATGAAGTTCCTTGAGGAGAATGTAGCCGTGATTGTTATCAGGACAACGGGGCAGATCGACGCATATAAGATGTTCGAGACCCTGAATGACCGCGGCCTTAAGGCATCTCAAATTGACATCCTCAAGAACTTTTTGTTCTTCCAGGCCGCCAACCGTACCGATGAAGTGCAGCCGCGGTGGTTGTCGATGGTCTCCAAGATTGAAAGCTATGACGACGACTTGCTGCTCGATTATGTGCGCCATTTTTGGATTTCACGTAATGGACCGACGAAGGCGCCGGAACTTGCCGCGCGTTTCTCAAGTGCAATTGAAGGCGAGCGACAAGCCTTGGAGACTGTCATTGAGCTGGACGAAACGGCCAGCAACTATATAGCTCTCCTGACGTCGCTTCAATCACCTTCTTTAAGTGGGTACAGCCAGGAAGCGCGGCTCGATCTCTACACTGTAGCGATGGTACTAGGAATTGAGCAGATCCGGCCATTAATGCTGGCGGTGCTGCGCAGTTTTTCTATCGAGGAGGGTAAGGCGGCGTTCCGAATGTTCGTCTCTTGGTCGGTGCGTTTTTTGGTCGCTGGAGGTGGTGGCGGCGGTGTTCTCGATCGGCATTATGGAAGGCGGGCCCAAGAAATTACCGGTGGGAACATTCAGACAGCTAAGCAACTCTCCGAGCGCATGAGGGAATTTGTTCCGAGTGATACGGATTTTAGGGTTGCCTTTGAGCGCCACCGGGTCACGAAGAGCTCCTTGGCGCGGTACTATTTACGCTCGCTTGAAAGGTTGAAGACAAACCAACTTCCGCCGCATCTAGCGGAATACGAAGCACCCGAAACTCAGGCTAACCTAGAACATATAATGCCGGAATCGGCGGCTAGAACTTGGGGCTTACCGCAGGAACAAGTCGAAGCATTCTATAAGCGTCTCGGCAATATGTGCCTGCTCTCGCCAAGGCAAAATGTTGGTCTAGGCAATGTCCTATTCTCAGAGAGACGAGGCATCTATACCGAGAGTCCCTATCTCCTCACGCAAGAAATAGGTAGTTATCACACGTGGGGAAGTGAAGAGATTGAAACCCGACAGAAGGCACTCGCTGAACTAGCGCCACGAGTGTGGCCCATCTGAGCAACGCCGCCTAAACTAGACTAGCAGCTAGCTAGGGCGCCGGCTCACCATGGACAAGGGTGGCGAGCCGGAGCATTTCATAGGCTACGGACGGGTCGGAGACTACGAGTGCCCCCGGGCCCCCCGGTCCCTGTTGTCGCTGAATCACATAGCGTAGCTGTCCGTCTTGAATCATGACGGCGCGATAGCTGCTGTTACCTGCTGTCCATTGGTACTCTTTTCTCATGTGACGAAGTTTACTACGACCATCCGAACAAAGCCGCGGACGGTCCGTCCAGGCGCCGCCCAGGTCTCTATGTCGTCTCCCGGGCATGCCGGTCGATGGTCGGCACTGAGGCCGGTATCTCGTTCGCGGAGAGAGGTGTCACCTGTTTCGCAGGCGGCCGAGGCAGTCAGTACCCAACGAGCAGCACCCCTCCAGCGGCAGCTTGAGCCGGTTGCTCGCATAGAGGGTGTCGAAGAAGCGAGCGGCTCGCTCGAAGTCGTTGATGCTTCGATAGTTCGTTGCGGAGAGCCACACCACGGCGACCTCCGTGACCCCATTGATCATGCAAGCTGGTTGTTCACGACGCCGAGGCCAGCTTCCCACCCGACGAAGTCGGCGGCCTCGTGGTAGGCTTCTGCCCTGAGGACTTTTCGAACTGGCCGGCGAGGCCGAAGAGGAAGAGGACCAAGCCTGGATCTTTGGCCCCAAGGTCCAGGAATCCGAGAGCCACGAGGGGCGGGCGAGAGGCGCCAGGACGCTTGTTGGATCGAAGCGGGCCCTCTGCAGATCGAAGATTCCCCGCTCAGGCTTCAATCCACCCCGTCCGGGCTTCAATCCACCCCGTCCAGGATTGAAGCTGCCCTCGTCTGGATTGACGATGCCCCAGGGAAGGTTGAGGTTGCCCTGAGGTAAGTAGACGATCGACCAGGGAAAGTTGAGGCCCGACCAGGGAAAGTTGAGGATCGGCCAGGGCAGGTTGAGGATCGGCCAGGGCAGGTTGAGGATCGACCAGGGAAAGTTGAGGATCGACCGGGGCAGATTGAGCTTGCTTGCTGCGCTTCCCTCCCCCGGAGTCACCCAGCCATGGGCGACGATGTGAGGCAGCAGCCCGGGAGCTCGCAAGCGGAGCAGGGGGAGCCGCAGAAGGGGTATCAGGAGATCCTGGGCAGAGATCCAGACGGGTCTTGCTAGCCTGACATCCCGAGCCGCCCGCATTTTGGAGTACCTCCAGCCTCTGGCATCTATAATAGGCGGAGGAGGCAGCCGCCCATGGGCACCCGCGAAGTCCTGACCGACATTCATGCTCTCGAAGAGGAGCTGCTGGAATTTGAGCGCAAGTACGGCCTGCGCTCCGAGACCTTTTATGCCGCATATACAAGCGGCGAGGAGCCGGAAGACGACGCCTGGGTCCTCGATTTCAGCGAGTGGGCGAGCGTCTATCGGACTTGGCTGACTCGGCAGGCTGAGTACCGGAATGAGGTACAGCGAATCCAAGGTCGTTCACCAAGCCTGGAGGGTTTGATTCGGGTGGTGGCATGACGAGCCCGCTACGCACCCCGGAAGACTACGAGCTTTTCATCTACACCCTGCCCGAGCACTACGCATCTATCCGTCGGTCTACCTTGGCGCTCACCCGCCGCGGTCACTCTCTTGCCCGGGTGGCAGGAGAGATCTTCTTCGACCACGGAATCCGGCTCGTCGTCCGCGAGCGTCTCGTCTTCGACCGTCTTCCCATGTCGATCGAGGGCTACGGCTACGAGGTCTGGCGCGATGACGAGAAGTTGTACTGGTACGATCCTCAGCCGCACCCCAACGAGCCCAGCCTGCAGAGTACCCATCCACACCATAAGCATGTGCCGCCAGACATCAAGCACAATCGAATCCCAGCGCCCGGGATGAGCTTCGACCGGCCCAACTTGCCTGCTCTCATCAGAGAAATCGAAGATTCAATGCCACCGACAGTCCCCGAGAGCTAGAACTTCCCGGCCTCCTCCCCTGGCAGGCCCCTTGCTGCACCCCCCTCTCCCGGAGGCACCCAGCCATGGCCGACGACGTGAGGCAGCAGCCCGGGAGCTCGCAGGCGGAGGAGGCGGAGGAGGGGGAGCCGCAGAAGGGGTATCAGGAGATCCTGGCGGCGGAGATCCAGACGGGGCTGACGGAGCTCGAACGGCCGAGCCGGGGGTTGCTTCTGTCTGGCCTTTCGGCAGGGCTCGATGTCAGCTTCTCCCTCCTTCTGATGGCGGTGATGACGACTCTCACGGCGGGGCGGGTTCCCGAGGTGGTGAGCGAGGTCCTGGTGGCCACGATGTATTCGGTGGGGTTCATCTTCGTGGTGCTCGGCCGCTCGGAGCTGTTCACGGAGCATACGACTCTGGCCGTGCTGCCGGTTCTGGACGGCCGCGCGACGGTGCGCCAGCTCGGCCGGCTGTGGGGGCTCATCTATGTGTCCAACCTGGCCGGCGCCGCGATCTTCGCCGGAATCGCGGTGCTGGTCGGTCCGGCCCTGGGGATCGTGCAGCCGTTCGCTTTCGGTAAGATCGCCCATGGCATCGTCGATCATCCGATGTGGGTGATCCTGACCAGCGCGGTGCTCGCCGGGTGGCTGATGGGGCTCATCACCTGGCTGGTGGCCGCTTCGCGGGATACGATCGGTCAAATTTTCCTGGTCTGGCTCGTCACGACGTCGATCGGACTGCTGCATCTTCAACACTGTGTGGTCGGCACGACAGAGGTGCTGGCGGGCGTGTTCGCGGGGCAGGGCGTGTCGATGGCCGATTTTTTCCGTTTTCTCTCCCTGACGACGGCGGGCAACGTCGCCGGATCGGTCGTCTTCGTGGCTCTGCTCAAGTATGGCCACGCCAAATTCTCCGGCGCTTCGCAGTGAGCTTGTCGCATCGGCACGGATCTTGCGGGTGCATCTCTCCGGCACAAGGGCCTGCCCGGCGGGCACGCGGGCGGGATGCAGCAACAACCCGGTAAGACCCACAAGGAGTGCAACATGAAATTGGAATCTCTCAAAGACCTCTACCTGGAGCAGCTCAAGGACCTCTACAGCGCCGAGACGCAGCTCGTCGACGCGCTGCCGAAGATGGCCGAGGCGGCGACGTCTCCGGACCTCAAGAAGGGGTTCAAGGACCATCTGAAGCAGACCCAGGAACACGTCACGCGGTTGGAGAAGATTTTCAAGGATCTGGGTGAGGCCGGCAAGGGAGAGACCTGCGAGGGGATGAAGGGGCTGATCAAGGAGGGCGGTGAGATGGCCAAGATGAAGGGCGAGGACGCGGCGCGCGACGCTGGCCTCATCGCCGCCGCACAGCGGGTGGAGCACTACGAGATCGCCGTCTATGGCACGGTGCGCACCTATGCCGAGCTCCTCGGCTATGACCAGCACGTCACCCTGCTCGAGAAGACGCTCAACGAGGAACAGGAGACCGACGAGAAGCTCACCGATCTCGCGGAGACCCACATCAACCAAGACGCGATGGTCGGCGCCTGATAGCGGCAGTCCTACTCAACCCGTCCTGCCCTCTCCCGCCCGCGCCCCGGCGGGAGAGGGGAAGGCGTCAAGGCATAGACGCTTTTGCATCCTGCTTCGTATGAGCGGACGAGTGGAGAGCTTCGGGCAAAGTCGCCGGAAGTTTTGGACCCTGCTATGTGTTTCAAGCATCAGGCGACTCGTCACAGCGGACGGGCCAAGTTCAGCAACCGAATGGAGGGGTAACGACAACGGCTGAAACGTCCAGAAAGGGGGCCCCAGTGGACAACAGGAGCACCACGGACCACAGTGAAATCCGCAGGTGGGCAGAGGAAAACGGTGGGAAGCCCGCGAGGGTGGTCGGCTGCGAGGCTGCGTTGCGTATAGATTTTCCCGGGGAACCGGACGGAGAGGACCTCGAGAGCATCAGTTGGGAGGAATTCTTCGACACCTTTGAGCAGGAGCGAATGGTTTTCCTGTACCGGGAGCAGCGCTGGGTTTCCTGACCGGCACTCCTCCGCGCCGCGCCAGCGGTTCGGAGCACGACCCGGGGGAGAGGTCTCTGGCCTCTCCCCTTTTAATTTCCAGTAGAAATCCACTCGATGTGGCGGCTGCGGAACCAGGCGTCGAGCAGACGCACCTCGCCTCCCCGGACGGTCCAGGTGCGCGGCTCGTGGAAATGGCCGAGGAGGAGCACGTCGTAGCCTTCCGCCAGCCGCCGCTCGGCGTAGCGGCGGATCGCCTCTTCGGGCAGCGCGGCGCGGTGCTTGAAGTTGGTCTGCGAGAGGCGCTGCTCGGTGCCGTGCACCAGCCGGTGGGCGAGGCGCTCCGGGATGTGGAAGACCAGGAAGCGCACCGGCCGGCTTTTCGACAGCCAGCGCCAGAATCGGTACTTCCAGTCGCGGTCGTTGAGCCCGTCGCCGTGCACCGCCAGGTAGCGCACGCCGTCGACGGTGAACGAGGTCTCCAGCACCACGCCGGCGAAGGCGGCGGAGTAGACGCTGTCCTTGAGGAAGAAGTCGCGGTTCCCCTCGACGTAGTCGATGCGCAGGCCGCCCGCCCGCAGCTCGTGCAGCGCCGCCATGACGGCGCGGATGTCCTCGGTCTCGAAGCGGCGGGCGCCGATCCAGGACTGGAAGACGTCGCCCAGCAGGATGAGGCGGTCGCAGCCCTGGGCGGGGAGCGCCCGGAGCTGCTCCACGAGCGGCCCGGCCGGACCGCCGGGACCGCTCAGGTGGGAATCCGCGAGGAGAGCGACGCGCACGCAGGTCAATCAGATCGATCGATCAAGCGGCTAGACGATGGAGAGGCGCGGCTTCATTTCGTCCTGCCGCGCGACTTCGGCGACGACCGCCTCGGCGACGTGCCGGAAGGCCATGCTGTGCGCCCCGTCGGGATGGGAGACCACGATCGGCACGCCGGAGTCGCCGCCGAGGACGATCTGCGGATCGAGCGGGATGGCGCCGAGGAACTCGGTCTCCAGGAGCTCGGCGGTGCGCTTGCCGCCGTCCTTCTTGAAGATGTCGGTCGTCTCGCCGCAGTGCGGGCAGACGAAGGTGGACATGTTCTCGATGATGCCGATCACCGGCACGTTGACCTTCTTGAACATGGCGAGACCCTTGCGGGCGTCGATCAGCGCCACCTTCTGCGGCGTGGTGACGATCACCGCGCCGGCGAGCGGCACTTTCTGGGTCACCGTGAGCTGCGCGTCGCCGGTGCCCGGCGGCAGGTCGAGGATCATGTAGTCGAGCTCGCCCCAGATCACGTCGCCCAGCATCTGCTCGATGGCGCGCATCACCATCGGGCCGCGCCAGATCACCGGCGTGTCGGTCTCCAGGATGAAGCCGAGGGACATGATCTTGATGCCGTACTTCTGGAACGGGATGATGCGGTTGCCGTCGAGGCGCGGCTTTTCGTTGATGCCGAACATCATCGGCACCGAGGGACCGTAGATGTCGGAGTCGAGCAGCCCCACCTTGTAGCCGAGCTTGCCGAGCATCACCGCGAGGTTGGCGGCGACGGTCGACTTGCCGACGCCGCCCTTGCCGCTCGCCACCGCCACCACGTGCCGCACCTCGGGGATGAGGGTCGAGTCCTGGGCGATGGCGCGCTGGGCGGACTCCTCGCGGGTGGCCGCCGGCTTGCTGACGTTCAGGTTGACCTTGACCTCTTTGACGTCGGGCACCGTGCGCACGGCCCGCTCGACGTCCTCTCTGACCTTGTCGGCGGCGGCCGGATTGCCGGTCGCCATCTGCAGGTCCACGGCCACCACGCCCGCGCAAGCGTTCACCCGGCTGACGAAGCCGAAGGAGACGATGTCCCGGCTCATGCCGGGGAACTTGACCGTCTTCAAGGCCTCCCACACCGAGGATTCAAAATTGTCTGCCATGACGCTCTACCTCGTTGATGGCTCGTTGACTCAGCTCGTTGACTCAGGTTGACTCAGAAGGAACGCGCGCGCGAGGGCGCGCCGGGGTCGATGGTATCACCTCCTCACCCCCGTCCCTCGGTCGGGGGTGAGGGGGGCCGTCAGTGCTTTTCGGCCGGTGCCTTGTCGCCCTTCTTCTCCATGCTGAGCGCCGGCTTCTGCTCGCCGCGATGGCAGGTGGCGCAGCTCACCATCGGCTTCTCGCTGTCCAGTCCCTTCATCGTCTTGAGGTACTTCTCGTTGATGTCGTGGTTCATCTGCATCATCTGGCGCGCCACCTTCTTCTCGTCCTTGTCGTCGCTCGCCCAGTTCTGCGGGTCGTGGCAGAACGAGCACTTGACGCCGAGCGCGGGGCGGAAGCCGTTGTCCATGATGGACAGGAGCTCCTCGGCCGGTACACCCTTGAGGCTCTGGATGTTCTTGAACACGGTTTCCGCCGGCTGCTTCTCTTTCCCCGCGATCTGCTTCCGCAGCTCGGCAACCGGACCGCCGCCACCGCCGCCCCGCGGCGCCGTGCCGGGAGGTGGGGCGGATGGCGGCTGGGAAGACACGGCCGTCGCAGCGAGACCGACAACCAGCAGACCGGCGAGAGCAAAATGGGATTTCCTTGGACGCATCGGCTCCTCCAGGGTTGAAGAGCGATGAGTCTCCCGCACGGCGATCGGGTACCGTCAGTCCGCCAGCGTCGAAAGGTCTCCCGGATCGTCCCCCATCTCCTGCGCCTTGAGCAGACGGCGCACGATCTTGCCCGAACGCGTCTTGGGCAGCGCGGTCCGCAACTCGATCTCGCTCGGCTGCGCGATCGGGCCGAGGTCTTCGCGCACGTGGTCTTTCAGACTGGCGCGCAGGCCCGGACCGTCCTGATAGCCGGCGCGGAGGACGACGAACGCCTTGATCCGTTCGCCCATGAGCGGATCGGGCAGGCCGACCACGGCGCTCTCGGCCACCGCCGGATGGCGCAGCAGCGAGCTCTCGACGTCCGCGGTGCCGATGCGGTGGCCGGCGATGTTCATCACGTCGTCGGCGCGGCCGAGCACGGCGAAGGCCGCGCCTCGAAGGTCGGCAGAGGGCTCCATCCATTCGATCTCGCGCGCCTTTTCGTCCCAAAATCCCTGGGGATCCGTCTCCGCCCACGCCCGCTCGGTCTCATAGTTGATCGCCGCCTGGCGGGCCAGCCAGTTGGGCGGACGTCCGGCATGACGGTTGTTCCTTCCCGTTATGAAGATCCCGCCGCGTGCTGCGCAGCACTTCGAGCGGCAGGTCATAAACATCATGCAGGAGCATCTCATTGACGACCGGGCTGACCGGTCCGGAGCCGCCGCCGTTGCCAGTAACCGTCCATTCCATGGCGAACCTCCTTCGTCTCGTCTGCCGGCATTGTCTCGATATCGCGCGCCAGATGCCACACGCCGCCGGGCGGTGAGGGCCTACCCGGCGGGGTGAAGGTAGAGGCAACCCGCCTGACAAGGTATCTGAGAAATAACAGCGATTGATGGCCTATAATAGGAGGGGACGTCGACCCATGGGCAGGCTTTCCCATGAGCTCCGAGACTCATCCATCTGACGACATCCTGCGGCGCTTCGTCTCCGGTACCGCCTCCCGTGCCGAAGGGCGCCAGGTCACCCTCCATCTGCTGCCCGGTTGCCGCTCCTGCGCACGGCGGATGCGCGAGCTGCTGGTTCCGCAGGTTCCGGCGGATGCCTATGACGTCGTCTTCGCCCGTCTGGAATCCTCCCCGCCCCACGCCCCCGGCGGATCGCAGATGCCTTTCGATGCGGCGGCCAAGCTCCTCCTGGCCGAGCTCGACGCCCAGCCGAAGCCACGGCAGGAGATCCTGGCGCGCAACAGCCGGCGCTACCTTTCGGCGAGCCTGGCTCATCTCCTGGCGGAGCGCAGTTACACGCTGCGCTACCAGGACCCGCACTCCATGCTGCATGCGGCGCGGCTGGGCGCGGCGATCGCGGAGCGGCTGCAATCGGCACAGCCTGTCGAGACGGCAGAATTCGCCGATCTGCGTGCCCTCTGCTTCTCCCAGCTCTGCAGCGCGCTGCGTGTCATGGGAGACCTCGGCAGCGCTGAACAGGCGATACAGACTGCGTTGGGAGCGCTCAAGAGAGGCACCGGAGCCCCCCTCTTGCGTGCACTCCTTCGCGAGCAGTTGGGAGCCCTGCGCACGTGGCAGTGCCGGTACGAAGCGGCGATCCGCACCTACGAAGAGTCCGTGGAGATCTACCGCGACCAGGGAAAGCGCCATGATCTCGCCCGGGTCTTGATCAGTCAAGCGATCGCGACGCTTTCGACCGGTGATCCCGAAGGAGCCCTCGCCTTGCTCTTCGAGGCGATTCCGAAGGTCGAGGGAGAAAGGGATCCGCGGCTGACCCTGGCTGCCTGCCATGCCGTCGTGTCATCCCAGATCGACGCCGGGCAGATCGAGGACGCATCGCTCAAATGGATCGAGCTGAGGTTTCTCTACGAGCAGATCGGTGATCCTCTTCTGCGCCTGAGGGAAAAGTGGCTCGAAGGGAAGCTCCTCATTGCTCAGGGAGTGATCCCCGCCGGCATCCGGCTGCTCGAGAAGGCTCGTGAGGCCTACCGCGAGCACGGCATGGTCTACGACGCAGCATTGATCGTGCTGGAGATCGCCCAGGGCCATCTGCTCCTCGGCCACCGCGATCGCGTGCGATCTCTGATCGCCGAGGTCCTGCCTGTTCTTCGCGATCTTGAAGTCGACAAGAACGTCCTCACCCAGTTCGTCCTCCTCCGCCGCGCCAGCCGTGGGGGGGCAAGCTTCTGGGGCGGGACGTCACTCGGTCAACCGGCGCCGGAGTCTTTGGGCTCCTGATAAAGCCCGAGCACGTTTCCATCCGGATCGGCGAAGCGTGCGGTCAATTCCGGGGCGTCCACGCCCAGCGGCTGAACGATCCGGCCACCGTGTGCGACGACCGCTTCGACGGTCGCGGAAACGCTGTCCACCATGATGTAAAGCAGGAGGCCCGGAACGGCAGAGGAGGGCCGGCCGGTCACCCAGGCGCCGCTCACTTCGCCGACGCCATCATCGAAAGCCGTCGCTCCGTCACCGCGCTGCCTGACCTGCCACCCGAACACTGTCTGATAGAAATGGACCGATCGGAGAATGTCGGTCGTAGGAATCTCCAGGTAGCAGATCTTGCCGTTTGCACGCGTCGGAGCCATCGTCGATCCTCCTTGCAGTGGTGGACTCTCTCGTTCCGCCACCAAGAACTATAAATGAGAAGCAGCATCGGCACTGAGAGCAACAGCACGGCCACCGCGGACACCGCCACCGGTATCGCGGGGAAGAGCTCCGGCCCCCCCAGGGAACGACCACGCATCACCGCCGAGCGCTGTGGCATCACCGCGAAACGAGCCGCCTACACGGCGGAGCGGACCTTCAATGCGGGCCAGCGGAGCGGCAGCGCGGCGGAGTCGGTTCCCACCTCGGCGAAGCCGGACGGCAACGCAGCGGAGCGGATCTGTAACACAACGGAGCGCTCGACCAACACGACGGAAGGCTCCGGCAACACTACGGAGCGCTCGACCAACGCTACGGAACGCTCTACCAACATGGCGGAAGACTCCGGCAACACTACGGAACGCTCCATCAACGCTACGGAACGCTTCAGCAACACGGCGGAACGCTCGACCAACACAACGGAACGCTCCGCCGTATTGCCACTCGCGGGCTTTACGCTGCATGAGCGAGACAGTTATTCTGTGACGAGCCCTTATGTCACCGGGACCGTGGCTCTGTCACATAGACCGAGGTGCTGGCGGCGGCCCTCTCCAATCCCGATGCTCAGCCGTTCAACCCAGTGGAGTTGCCGAAGATGCGCCGGGTCTCTGCCTTGTGGAAGCCTGCAGCTCAGCCTTCAGATCCGAAATAGAAGAAATTGGCTGGCGAGTCGAGCGCGATCCGGAGCCGGTCCAACAACCCCGTGTACCCGAGGAATGTCCCGCCCCGCCAATCGGGTGAGACGAAAAACGGAGCCTCGACCTCAAGCGACTCCCCATCATCCGCAACCAAGGTGATGGGAAGG
This sequence comes from Thermoanaerobaculia bacterium, assembly GCA_036264355.1. Lineage (GTDB taxonomy): Bacteria > Acidobacteriota > Thermoanaerobaculia > Multivoradales > UBA5704 > UBA5704. The sequence goes on along the minus strand of DATARD010000050.1, from coordinate 84,330 downwards.
CGGATGAGCTGTCCATTGAGGGCTCCCAGGCGGGTGCTCAGCCTCGTCCAGGGTTCCTTGAGACCGAGAAGGCCCAGAGTCGTGGCAACACCGACTTCGAGAATCGAATAAGCCGCGCCCGTGTCGACCTGCGCGATCCAGGTCCCAGCAAGCCCAGTGAGCTTGACTTGGACGAAAACTTTGGCGCCAGGCTCCGGAAACCGTGGATTCTGATCGAGAAACCTCGACCGCCCGGAGGTAAAGGGCTCACCGTCAAGAATCAACATGCGATCAGATCAGGTGGTGGATCAGCGGATCCCGGTCCAGCCGGAGCTCGGACAGGTGGGCGAGTAGCTCTTTCAGGGTATCTGAGGATGCGACCAGATTCTCGCCCACCAGAGCCACCCACTTTCCCGGATACTCCTGGGCTTTTGTCTTGAGCCAGTGAAATTCGGCACTCCGATCAACACCCTTCACCGCGCTTTTCCTGACCCGTGAGGGTCCCAGGATCTTCCGCATCTTCGAGCCCGCGGGGACTTGGTCGCCCGCAGACTTCAGAAGCTCTTGAGCTTCCCGGATCTGACCTTCTTCGACGAGGAGTCGGATCTGTTGCTCGACGTCGGGCTGCTCTTCCCGAGGGCGGAGATGGAGAGGCGCGCTCATGTCGCCATTATACGACACGTTGCGCTCGTCCGGAAGCTCGTTACGGCGCGCTCCTCGCTCGAATGCACTCCGAAGCGGGCCACCGTTCGACGTCCTCGCGGAGGGGCAGGCGCGCGCGCAGGCGACCGGCAAGCGGCTCGGCCGACCCGCCATAGAAGTATCAGGCTCCTGCTAGCCAACTCGCGCTCGACGCGGAAAGCAACCAGCACATCGTGACGTCGAATTTGAATAGACCTCAACAGATAGACGGCGCGCACCATTGCGCCGGCACTTGCTGAAACAGAAGCGTCTCCGATAATCCGACCATTTATCGCCTCTTCTTGGTGCTGGGCGGCTTGTAGTCCCACATGAACGTCCACGCATCATTGAACTCTCTCGGCAGACCAACTGGTGCGGGGGAGATGGAGCCTCGGGGTGGCCGGGAGGAGCTTTTGGCGGCGGTGGAGGCGAGCCTGCGGCGGGCGGAGGCGGTGGTGCGGGGTGTCGATCCGGCGAGCTTTCGGGAGGGGCGCACGGTTGGCCGGCTTCGGATGCCGACGACGGTGATCGGGCTGCTGGTGCACATCGCGGAGCACACGCAGCGGCATGTGGGTCAGGCGATTGTGACGGCGAAGCTGGTTGGCGGATCTTGAGGGTGGTGCGCAGAGCGCCCCTTACGTTGGGAGCGCTGGCTTCCAGCCGGCTGGGTCGGCAATCCTCACGCGGACCGGTTCGCCGTCCTGGAAGATGCGGGTACATCAGGATATCATCTTGACCATGAGAACGACTGTTACTCTCGACGACGATGTGTACGAAGCGGCGCAGGCGCACGCAAGGGCGACCGGCAAGCGGCTCGGCCGCGTGCTGTCCGAGATGGCTCGGCAGGCGCTTGAGCCCTCAGGACGACGGACGAAGCCATCGGCGAAGGAAGTTTCCCGTTTTCCCGTCTTCGAGGTGCCGGCGAACGCCCGAGTGATTCCAGCTTCGCGAATCCAGAAGGCCCTTGACGACGATGGCATCGTCTGAGGACCGACCGCTCCTACTGGACGTCAACGCCCTGTTAGCACTGGCTTGGCCGAATCACCAATTCCATGCCATGGTCTTGGAGCGGCTCGAGAAGCGCCCGGCGACACTCTGGGCGACATGTGCCTTGACTCAACTTGGCTTCGTGCGCCTGTCGTCTAATCCGACAATCGTGAAGGTGCGCAAGACACCGGCCGAGGCGGTTGCCTTGCTCGCGGATCTGACCCGCGATCAGCAGCATCTTTACCTGGAAAGCTTGCCGGCGCTACCCGAAGCAGAGAAAGTGTTCCGCCACCTTCTCGGGCATCAACAGGTGACGGATGCCTATTTGATCGGGATCGCTGAAGCAAGTGGCGCCACGCTCTTGACTCTCGACCGGCGGATAGTGCCGCCCGGCCGGGCGCATGCCCTCGTTGAAGTCATTGAGCCCTGAGAGCCATGAGCTAGTCGGTCAGAGTCAGAGTCGACCGCATCCGCAGGCTCTCCTTTCAAACTGGCTTCCAGCCGGCTGGGTCGGCAAAAGCCGACCGGGCCGCCAGGGATGGCAGCGGTCCCAGCGGAGACGCTGGTATACTCCGGCGGCTCGGCTGACCGTCCTGCGGCCCCGAAGGCAATCTCCATGACTTCAGCGTCTTCTCCGTGGCCCCTGCGTGGCCTTCTCCTCCTTGCGCTCGGACTGTTTTCGTGCGGGATCTGGTGGGGTTTGCCCGGACGGTGGGGGTGGGCCGGGGATGAGCTGCATCCGTCGTCGTGGCCGGAGGCGATCTCGACGGAGGCTCCGGCGAACAAGCACATCTGGCATTTGCGCTATCCGCCGTTCCATTTCGCGGTGTTGCAGGGGACTTCGTTCCCTCTCCGCTGGCTGATCGACCGCGGGTCTTTGGGGCTCGACGACGACGCGGCGATGTCCTGGCTGATCTACTTTGGCCGTTTTGTCAGCCTAGCGATGGCGATGGCGACGGTGTGGCTGATCTGGCGGATCGGGTGTGAGATCTACGACCGGCGGTCGGCTCTGTTCGCGGCGTTGACGGCGATCTGTGCGGTGCCGATGGTCTATTACTCGAAGATGGGGAATCTGGACGCTCCCTATGTCTTCTGGTTCACCGTGTCTTTGCTGTTCTACGTCCGCATCTTCAAGCAGCAGAGGTTGCGCGACTATGTGCTGTTCTCCTTGGCGGCGGCGGCGGCGGTGTGCACGAAGGATCAGGCGTATGGGCTGTATTCGCTGGCGCCGTTGCCGATCCTGGTTGCTCTGTATCGGCATTCCTACCGCGAGAAGGGGCCGGTGCTCGGGGTGTTGCGGGCGCTCGTCGACCGGCGGCTGATCCTCGCCGCGGTGGCCGCCGCGGTGGGGTTCGCGATCTTCCAGGAGCTGATCCTCAATCCGCAGCGGTTCGCGGTGCATGTGAATCTGCTGGTGGGGCCGATGAGCAAGAACTACGAGGACTATTCGGACACGCCGGTCGGACATATCGAGCTGCTGAGCCAGTTCCTGAAGCAGGTGGTGTTCGTGCTCAATCCGCTGCTCGCGGCGGTGTGCACGGCGGGGGTGGGGGTGACCCTTTGGCGGATCGCGCGGCGCCGGGCGACGCAGACGGATTGGCTGCTCGGCGGTCTGTTCGTGCTCGTGGTCTCCTACTATGTGACGTTCCTCAATCTGATCCTGTTCAGCTACGACCGCTATCTCCTGCCGGTCGCGGTGCTGCTGGCTTTCTTCGGCGGCCGGGTTGTGGGGCTGGTGACGGAGGACGGCGTGCGGTGGTTGCGCGTGCGGCAGGCGGCGGTGGCGGTGGGTTTCGTGTATTCGCTCCTCTATGCGGCGTCGGTCGACACCCGCTTGCTGGCGGACTCACGGTATTATGTGGAAGACTGGGTGACGGCGCACGCATCGAAGCCGGTCTCGGTGGCGGCGATCGGGCGCAAGAAGCACATTCCGCGCTTTCCTTGGATGCCCTGGGAGAAGGTGGTGCACACCCATGGCGAGATCCTCGAGCGGCAGCAGCCGCAGTTCCTCACGGTCAACGTGACCGACCTGCGGCACCCGGAGGAAGTGGACCTCTATCAGCAGTTGGCGACCGGCGAGCTGGGGTATCGGCTGGTCCTGCTGTACAAGGGGCACCCTCTCTTCGACTTCATCACCACCGAGGAGGTGGGGAGCAGCCAGCGTTTCATCAACCCCGAGTATGCCGTTTTCCAGCGTCTGGACGAGCCTGGTGCGGCGGCAGGGGTTCCCTCGGACCCGCCTCCCGTGGCAAACTCGCGCCACGGCGCAGTGTGACCGATCGGTGTAGATCTTCATCCTGTTCCCCCAGACAGGGTTTTCTCGGGAGTTTTTTGATGAACCAGCGTGTGACTCGCAAGGACATGAAGAAGGACGAATTCGCTTCCGCCGTGGGGCGGGGAGTCGAATACGCCGAGGGCCACGTCCGGCCCATCATTTTCGGCATCGGCGGCGCCGTGGTGCTGGCCGTGATCGGCTTTTTGATCTACGGCTTCGTGGGCCATCGGTCCGACGCGGCGGGCGACGCGCTCGCGGCGGCGGTCAAGGTCTACAGCGCCCCGCTCAACGCCACGGAGGCCAAGCCGAACGATCCCAAGGAGCCGAGCTTCGTCGACGAGGCCGCCCGGCGCGCCAAGGCCAAGACGCTGTTCACCAAGGTGCGCAGCGACTATGGCCACACCGACGCCGCGGACATCGCCGGGGTCTATCTGGCCCAGATCGCGATGACCGACGGGAAGCCGGAGGAGGCGCGCAAGCTGTGGAGCGACTTCGTCGACGCCCATCCGGACAGCCTGCTGGCCGGCGAGGCGCGGATCAACCTGATCCACCTGGACCGCGGCAAGCAGGCGTCGAAGGAGAAGCTGGAGGAGCTGGCGCAGCGGTTGAAGGCGATGCAGGGACAGAGCAAGCCGCCGCTGCCGGAGGACGTGATCCTCAACGAGCTCGGCGCGACCTATGAGCAGCTCGGCCGCAAGGACGACGCGACGCAGGCCTACAAGCGCATCCTGGACGAGTTTCCGCAGTCCGCCTACCGGACGAACGCCGGGCAGCGGATCAGCGCTCTCGACCCGACGAAGCTCTCGAACCCGGTGAGCCCGATGACGGGCATGTATCCGATGGGCGCGGCCGGCTCCTGAGCCGGGTGAGCCAGACGCGCGCGATGATCCTTCCCTACCGTGTCCTGGAGCGGAAGCGCGCCGGGATGCGGCTGAGCGAGGAGGAGATCCGCTCCGTGGCGACCGGTGCCGCGGACGGCTCGTGGAGCGAGGGGCAGCTCGGTGCCTTTCTGATGGCGGCGGCGATCCGCGGCCTGGATGCCGAGGAGACCCGCTCTCTCACCCTGGCCATGCTGGAGTCGGGCGAGCGTTGGGAGCTGGCCCGCGATCTCCCCGGTGTGTGCGACAAGCACTCGACCGGCGGCGTCGGCGACAAGGTGTCACTTGTGCTCGCGCCGCTCCTGGCGAGCTGCGGCGTGCCGGTGATGATGCTGGCCGGCCGCGGCCTCGGTCACACCGCGGGGACGATGGACAAGCTGGAAGTCATTCCGGGGATGAACCTGCAGCTCGACCGGGCCTGGTGTGTCGAGCTTGTGCAGCGCTGCGGCATGGCGATCGGCGGCGCCACGGGGGCCATCGCTCCGGCCGACCGCCGGCTGTACGCTCTGCGCGACGTGACGGCGACGGTGGACTCCCTGCCGCTGATCACCGGCAGCATCCTGTCGAAGAAGCTGGCCACCGGCGCGGCGGCGGTGATCTTCGACGTCAAGGTGGGCAACGGCGCTTTTCTGCCCGACCGGCACCAGGCCACCGAGCTGGCGCACATGCTGGTGGAGACCGCGCGCGCTCTCGGCACCGCCGCCGGAGCGATCCTCACCGACATGAATCAGCCGCTGGGGAGCTGGGTGGGCCACGCCGCGGAGCTGATGGAGTCGATCGATTGCCTGGAGGGCAAGGGGCCGGAGGATCTCGTCGCGGTCACGCTGGCGCTCTCGGAGGAGGGAGCGCGGCTCGCCGGCCATGCGGTGACGCGGGCCGATCTGGAGGCGGCTCTGGCGTCCGGCCGGGCGCGCGAGCAATTCGACCGCTGGGCGGTGTTACAGGGGGCCGATCCGGCCTGGCTGCGCGCGCCGCGCTATGAGCTGGCGCCGGTGGAGCGGCCGATCCTGGCCGCGCGCGGCGGCCGGCTGGCGGGGGTGGAGACGCGGCAGCTCGGCCTGCTGCTGGTCGAGGCGGGCGCCGGCCGTCCGCAACCGGATGCCGCGCTCGATCACGGCGTGTCGCTGCAAGTCCGCGCCCGCCTGGGCGACGAGGTCGCGGCCGGCGACGAGCTGGCGCGCCTCTATCTGCGCCGCGGCGACGCGAAGGACGAGGGGATCGCGGCGCGGTGCGCGGAGTGCTTCACGGTGGCTGACGAGGGCGAGGCGCCGCCTCTCCTCCTCGATCGGATCTGATTCAGAAAGACGTCTTCCCGAAGTTCGCGGCGAGGATCGCGAGGTCCGTGCCGTCGACGACGCCGTCGCCGTTCAAGTCGGCGAACGTGCGGTAGCGCGGGTCGGGCGAGCGGGCTCCGAAGCGGGGCGCGAAGGCGAGCAGGTCGACGCCGTCCACCCGGCCGTTGCGGTCGATGTCGCCGGGCAGGAAGATGGTCCCGGCGGTGACGAAGGTCGACAGCGTGCGGTTCCAGGCGTGCGGCGGCGTGGCCAGGTCCTGGGTCTGGAGACCGAAGGCCACCACGCCGGTCCAGGGCTGGAGCGGGGTGTAGCGGATCTGGATCTTCTGCGGCGTGCCGGAGAAGGTGGTGGACACCGGCTGCCCGTTGACCAGCAGCCTGGTGTTCGCGAGGTCGATCCCGGCGCCGAAGTCATAGAGGTCGATCTGGATCGGCGTCGTGCTCGGAACGTTCTGCTGGTCGTCGCTGGGGCTCACCAGGCCGGTCACCGGGGCGACGCTGTCCACGTTGGTCAGCACGTCGGCCAAGACCTTGGCCATCACATCGTAGCCGGCGGCGTTGGGGTGGAGCTTGTCGTCGCCGCCGCCGTAGAGCACGGTGTAGTCCGGAGTCTCATTGATGAACACCTCGAAGGGATCGGCGAGGTGCCGTGTCCTCTCCCAAGCGAGCTCGCGGATCTGGCCGTTCAAGTCCGCGGTGATCCGGTTGTTGCCGTCCGTGCCGGCCCCCGACAGGCGGGGCACGATGGTGATGTGCACCGCCTGCATCCCTTTGTTCTCAGCACGGTTCGCGAGCGTGTTGAGGTTGGCCAGGGTGGTCTCTTCGGAGACCTTCTCGTTGATGTCGTTGGTCCCCTCCATGAGGAGGAGGACGTCGCCGCCGCGGTTGAGCACGCTGTTGATCCGGCTGAGCGCTCCGGTGGTGTCCTCGCCCGGCAGGCCGGCGTTGACCACGGTGGCGGAGACGCCGCGGGCGTTCAGCAGCGTCTGGAGGCGGGGCGTATAGCCGCCGAGCCCGGCCGGATTCTTCTCGTCGCCGATGCCGTAGGTGATGCTGTCGCCGAAGCCGATGTAGCGCTTCTGTGCCGCGGCGGCCTGGGGCAGCACGAGCAGCAGGACGGCCGCGAGCCCGAGCCGCGCCCTCTGCGAACCCCTCACGGCTTGTGCTCCTCGGCGGTCCAGGCGATGGATCGCTGCGTTCCGGCAGCCGGCCAGCGGAAGACGGCGGCGGTATCGGCTGCGGCGGTCGAGACGACCGGCCGGGCGCTCTCCGCCGCGGTCTTTGCCGTGATCATCGTCGCGTGCCGGACGGCATGACCGGCGGTGTCCATCTCCACGATCTCCCAGCCCTGCGGCATGGCGGTGCGATAGAGCATCCGCACGCGACCCGACGGCGCCGCTTCGAAGGTGGGATAGAACGAGCCCGGGGGAGCGGCGGCCTCGGGCGCCGTCCAGTGCCCCTGGACGAAGCGCGACATCACCACCCGGTACTCGCCGAGCGCCGGCTCGTAGCGGCTCCAGGCGAGGAGCGCGCTGTCGCCGGCGTTGCCCGCCACCGAGAGCGCCGGCGTGATGTCCGGCACGCTGTTGTCCGCGGCCACCCGTTGCGGCCGGCTCCAGGCGCCGTGCACCCGGCGGCTCCAGACGATCTCGTCGTCGTGGCCGTCGAAGGCGCTCCAGGCGAGGAGCCAGGTACCGTCGTGCAGATGGGCGGCGGTGAGCGCGAGCTGGCTGCCCGGCCCCGGCGGCGCGACGACCTCCGGAGTGTCCCAGGCGGTGCCGGTCCACGCCGCGAAGCGCACACCGAGCGAGCGACGGTTTTCGCCCTCCAGCCAGACCAGGCCGGCGAGACGGCCATTCTCGACGAGGGGGAGCGGCTCCTGGCGCCGCGCCGCGGTCTTGCCGGGCGGCGCCGGCAGGGCGGAGACCGTCTGGCTGTTTCCGGTCAGGAGAAGGAGATCGCGGCTCCCGGGCTGGGTGCCGGCGGCGAGCCAGCCGGAATCGAGCGCGGCGGCGACGTCGAGGCTGGCGCCTGCCGGAAGGCTGGCGCTGATCGTCTCACCGGAGGCGAGCTCGAGCAGCGCTTCACCGGACCTGGAGACGAGGACCGGCTGCTGTGGGGCCGCGGAGAGCGGCGGCGCAACCGACCCGAGGAGCGAGCAGGCAAGGGCCGTCCAGGCAAACCTGCGGACGACGAGACGGCGGTACGGCGGGAGGGCTGTGCTCATTTCACGGGGAATCCTATGAAGACCTCCGGAGGGAGTCAAACCGCAGTGCGGCGAACGATGAAATGACCTTCGGATTGGACACCCCCTGTTCTCCCTGCAGGACGGTCGCCCGGTCTGACAGGCTGTCGAGCCCCTGCCGATGCGGCGCTGGAACGGCGCTTGCTTAACAGGGCCGCGTTGTATTTCTGCAAGTGAGGGGATTCGCCAGAGAGGACCGTTTGGGAGAGAAAAGACTTCGGCGTTTCACAATAGTCACACATTGGTTGTCTCGTATTTGGTGCCGAGACGCACAGAGAGGGATGTAGCCGCGTGCCCCTCTCCTGGGATCGGGCGAGACGAGTGAGGAGACCAACGAACGTGAGCCGAGCCCCGCACCCTTCTGTTGACCGCCTCCAGGGCTTTTTCAGCGCCCAGGTGGAGCGGTGTCCGGATGCGGTCGCGATGACCGACGGAGCGGTGGACGTGACCTATGGTGAGCTGTGGCGGCGGGCGAATTGCCTCGCCCGGCATCTGCGGCGGATGGGAGTGGAGCCGGAGTCCCGGGTCGGCCTCTGCCTGGACCGCACGGCCGACGCGGTGACCGGGATGCTCGGCATCCTGCAAGCGGGCGGCGCCTACGTTCCTCTCGATCCGCTGTATCCGCGGCCACGCCTCGCCGCCATGCTGGAGGATTCGGGAGCCCGCTGGGCGGTCACGCGGCAGGATCTCTGGGCGGGGCTGGGGCTCGGCGGGGTGACGCCGGTCTGTCTCGACACCGAGGCCGGGGAGATCGCCCGCGCGTCCGGCGCCGAGCCGCCGTCGCCGGCCGGGAGCGGCAACCTGGCCTACGTCATCTTCACCTCGGGCTCGACCGGGCGGGCCAAGGGGGTGGCGATCGAGCACCGGAGCGCCGTGGCCTTCCTGCGCTGGGCGCTGGCCTGGTTCACGCCGGAGGAGCTGTCCGGCGTCCTCGCGTCGACCTCGTTCTGCTTCGACCTCTCGGTGTTCGAGATCTTCGCGCCGCTGAGCGCCGGCGGGCGGGTGGTGCTGGCCCGCGACGCCCTGGAGCTGCCGCGGCTGCCCGGGGCGGCAGGGGTGACGCTGGTCAACACCGTGCCCTCGGCGATGGCGGAGCTGCTGCGGGCCGGCCGTCTGCCGGCCGCGGTGCGCACGGTCAACCTGGCGGGCGAGCCGCTGCGGTCTCGCCTGGCGCGGGCGGTCTACGCCGCCGGCGCCGAGCGCCTCTACAACCTCTATGGACCTTCCGAGGATACGACCTACTCGACCGGCGCGCTGGTGCCGCGGGAGGGCGACCGGCCGCCGGCCATCGGCGAGCCGATCACGGGCACGGAGGCGTGGGTGCTCGGCGCGGACGGCGAGCCGGTGCAGGACGGCGCGACCGGCGAGCTGTTCCTCGGCGGCGCGGGGCTGGCGCGCGGCTACCTGGGCCGTCCGGAGCTGACCGCCGAGCGGTTCGTCCCGGATTCATTGTCCGGGCGTCCGGGCTCGCGGCTGTATCGCACCGGCGACCTGGTCCGCCGCGCGCCCGGCGGCGAGATCGAATACCTCGGCCGCGCCGACCAGCAGGTCAAGATCCGCGGTTTCCGCGTCGAGCTGGGGGAGATCGAGGCCGTGCTGGCCGCGCATCCCGGCGCCGGCGATGCCGCCGCGGCGTTGCGCGAGGGAGAGACCGGGGAGGACGGCGACCGCCGGCTGGTCGCCTGGGTCGAGCCGGTGCCGGGCCGCGAGCTGGCCGCGGCTGACCTGCGCCGGTATCTGCGCGACCGGCTGCCGGCCCACATGGTGCCTTCCTTTCTGGTGGTGCTGCCGTCCCTGCCGCGGCTGCCCAACGGCAAGATCGACCGCGCCGCGCTGCCGGCGCCGGCGGGACGGTCAGGAGAGTCGATGCCCTACGCAGCGCCGCGCACGCCGCTCGAAGCGGAGATCGCGGCGCTCTGGGAGGAGCTGACCGGCGCGGCGCCGGTGGGGCGCGGCGACCGGTTCCTGGAGATCGGCGGCCACTCCCTCCTCGCGGCGCAGGCCGCCTCGCGGCTCGCCGCGCGCCACGGCATCGATCTCCCTTTCCATGCCTGCCTCGGCGCGCCCACCGTGGCGGCGTGGGCCGGCCTGGTGGAGGACCTGGCGCGGGACCGCCGCGCCGCCTCATCGCCGCCCATGCCGCAAATGTCGCCGACATCGCCGATGTCGCCGATCAGCGCGGTGCCACGGCAGGGCGGCCTGCCGCTCTCCGATGCGCAGCGCCGCCTCTGGCTCCTCGACCGGCTGGCGCCGGAGAGCCCGCTCTACAACATTCCCGAGGCGGTGCGCCTGTGCGGTCCGCTCGACCGCGCGGCCCTAGCCGGCGCTCTCACCGCCGTGGTCGCCCGCCATGCAGTGCTGCGCACCGGCTTTGCCGTGCGCGACCACGCGCCCGTGCAGGTGATCGCCGGCTGCGCCGAGCTGCCGCTGCCGCTCGCCGACCTGCGGCACCTGCCGGCCGCGGCGCGCGAGGCGGCGGCCCTGGCCGGCGCCGAGCTGGCGGCGCGCGCGCCGTTCGATCTCGGCAGGCCGCCGCTGCTGCGCGCGGCGCTCTTCCGCCTGGCGGCGGAGGATCACCTGCTCGTCCTCGTCCTCCATCACGTGGCGGCCGACGGCTGGTCGCTGGACGTGCTCTTCCGCGATCTCGCGGCCGCCTACGCCACGCCCCCGCCGGGAGAGGGGAGACCAGACCTGCCGCCGCTGCCGGTGCAGTACGCCGATTACGCCGGCTGGCAGCTCGAGCGGCTGGCCGGCGGCGGCCTGGATGCGGCGCTGGAACGCCGGCGCCGGCGCTTCGCCGCGGGGACGCCGGAGCTCGACCTGCCGGCCGACCGGCCGCGCCCGGCGGTGCCGACCTGGCGCGGGATCACCCGCCGGCTCACCGTCGAGCCCGCGGCGGCGGCGGCGCTCCGCCGGCTCGCCGGCGCCGAGGGAGCGACGCTCTTCATGGCCTGCCTGGCCGTGTTCGCGGCCCTGCTCTCCCGCGTCACCGGCCAGGAGAGCTTCGCCGTCGGCACGCCGGCCGCCGGCCGTCCGCACCCCGACCTCGCCGGATTGATCGGATTCTTCGTCAACCTCGTGCCGCTGCGGGCCGACCTCGCGGGCGACCCCACCGGCCGCGCGCTGCTCCGGCGGGTGCGCGAGGAGGCGCTGGACGCCTATGCCGACCAGGACGTCCCTTTCGACCGCCTGGTCGAGGCTCTCCACGCCGAGCGGGGAGCCGGCCGCCCTCCCCTGGTGCAGGCGGTGCTCGCCGTGGAGGAGGAGACCGCGGAGCGTTCCCTGCCCGATCTGGCGGCGCGCCGGGTGGAGGTCGAGACCGGCACGGCCAAATTCGATCTGACCCTCTATCTGACGGCGGCGGCGGACGGCTCCCTGCGCGGCGCGCTGGAGGCCAACGCGGACCTCTTCGCGCCTGCAACGGTGGCGGCGCTGGCCGGGCGCTTCGCGCGGCTGGTGACCGCCTTCACCGCGGCGCCGGACCGCCCGGTCGCCGAGCTGCCGATCCTCGCCGAAGACGAGCGGCGGCGCCTGCTGGTGGACCGCAACCGCACCGAGACCGCCGGCGACCGGCGGCCGGTCCACGCCCAGGTCGCGGCGGTGGCGGCGGCGGCGCCGGAGAGCATCGCGGTGGTCGACGGGGAGTCGGTGGTCACCTACCGCGAGCTGTACGGCCGCGCGTGCGACCTAGCCCGGCGGTTGCGCCGGATGGGCGCCGGCCCCGAAAAGCTGGTGGCGGTCCTCGCCGAGCGGTCGGTCGACATGGTCGCCGGGCAGCTCGGGGCTCTGCTCGCCGGCGGCGCCTTCCTGCCGCTCGATCCGGAGCTGCCGCCGGAACGCCTGGGTTTCCTGGTGACCGACTCCCGGGCCGGTGTGCTGCTGGCCCAGGAGCGCCTGCTCACGCGCCTGCCCGGCGTTGCCGTTCCGGTTCTGTGCCTCGACGACGGCCATTCCCCGGAGAGCGGCGGGCTGGCCGCCGGTCTGGAGTCTTCCGGAGATCCCGAGGGGTTGGCCTACGTCATCTACACCTCGGGATCCACCGGCGAGCCGAAAGGGGTGGCGGTGCGCCATGCCGGGCTTTCCAACCTGGTGGCCTGGCACCGGCGGGTCCATGGCGCCGGCCCCCGGGACCGCGTCAGCTCGCTGGCGGGGCTGTCGTTCGACGCCGCGGTGTGGGAGCTGTGGCCGGCCCTGGCCTCCGGCGCCCGGGTGGCGCTCGCTCCCGAGGCCGTCCGCCTGGCGCCGGCACGGCTGCTGGAATGGCTCGCCGCCGAGGAGATCGACGTCGCCTTCCTGCCCACGCCGCTCGCCGAGGCGGCGCTCGGCGAGGCGGTGCCCGAAGGCTTGCGGCTGCGCACCCTGCTCACCGGCGGCGACGTGCTGCACGCGCCGCCGCCCGCCGGCAAGCCGTTTGCGCTGGTCAACCACTACGGTCCGTCCGAAAACAGCGTCGTCGCCACCTGCGCGGCGGTGCCGGCGGGCGGGGAGCGCGGCCTGCCGCCGTCGATCGGCGGGCCGATCGACAACGTCCGCGTCTACCTGGTCGACGCGCGGGGTCACCTGGTGCCCGCGGGGACGGCAGGGGAGATCCTCCTCGGCGGCGCCGGCCTCGCCCGCGGCTATCTGGGACGGCCGGACCTCACCGCCGACCGCTTCGTGCCCGATCCGTTCTCAAACGAGCCCGGCGCCCGGCTGTACCGCACCGGCGACCTGGCGCGTTGGCGTGGTGCTGAAGAGGATGGCGGCTTGCAGTTCCTCGGGCGCCGCGACCGGCAGGTGAAGATCCGCGGCGTCCGCATCGAGCTGGGCGAGATCGAAGCCTGCCTCGCGCAGTGCCCCGGCGTGCGCCAGGCGGCGGTGCTGGCGCTGCGCGGCGCGCTCGTCGCCTGGGTGGCGCCGGAGGAGGCGCCGGACGGCGCGGCGGTGCGGGCTTTCCTGCGCGAGCGCCTGCCGGCGGCCCTGGTGCCGGCGGACGTCGTGCGCCTGGCCGCCCTGCCGTTGACCGCCAACGGCAAGATCGACCGCCAGGCCCTCCCCGTGCCGGAGCGCACGGCGGAGACGACCCGGGAGACGGCCGCGCCGGCATCCGGGGACGAGATCCGCGATCTCCTCCTCGGCATCTGGCGCCAGGTCCTCGGGCGCCGCTCGGTGGGTCCGCGGGACGACTTCTTCGCCCTCGGCGGCCACTCCCTGCTGGCGGCGCAGGTGCTGTCGCGGTTGCAAGCCGTCTTCGGCGTCGAGCTGCCGCTGCGCAGCCTGTTCGAGAGCCCGACGGTGGCCGGGCTGGCCGCGCGGGTCGAGGCGGCGCGTGCTGCCGCCCATGCCGCGGATACCGGGGATGCCGCCGTCCGCCTGCCACCGCTCACCGCGGCCGGTCCCGGCGGTCCGATCCCCTTGTCCCTCACCCAGCACGGCCTCTGGTTCCTCAGCCGGCTGGAGGCGCAGAGCGGGGTCTACAACATCCCCTCCGCGCTGCGTCTGCGCGGCGAGCTCGATGCGGGAGCCCTGGCTCTGGCGGTGCAAGACCTGGTGCGCCGCCACCCGGCGCTGCGTACCACGCTACACCTGGGAGAGGACGGCCTGCCCTGCCAGGTGATCGCCGCCGAGCTGCGCCTGGAGCTGGCGGTGGCCGACCTGCGCTCGTCCCCCGAAGCTGCCGCGGCGAGGATCGCCGCCGAGGTGCGCCTGCCGTTCGACCTGGAGCAGGGACCGCTGGTGCGCGCCTTGCTCCTGCGCACCGGAGAGCGCGAGCACCTCTTCGTCCTCACCGTCCACCACGCGGTGGCGGACGGCTGGTCGATGGGCGTGCTGCACCGCGACCTGGCCGCCTGCCATGCCGCGCGGCGGGCCGGCGGCGAGCCGATGTGGGGCGAATGGAGCGCGCCGCGGCTGACCTATGCCGACTTCGCGGTCTGGCAGCAGCGCTGCGCCGCCGGCGGCTGGATCGATCCCCAGATCGCTTTCTGGCGGGAGTGGCTCACCGGCGAGCTGCTCACCCCGCTCGAGGTCCCCGCCGACCGGCCGCTGCTGCCGGTCCGTAGCCATTACGGTACGACACTGCGAGCTGTGGCTCCGCCGGCGCTCGCGGAGGCGCTGCGCGATCTCGCGACCCGCGAGGCGGTGACCTTGCAGATGGTGCTCCGCGCCGGGCTGGAGGCGCTCCTGTTCCGGATGACGGGGCGCGAGCGCTTCGTCATCGGCTCGCCGGTCGCCGGCCGCAACCGGCCGGAGCTCGAGGACCTGGCCGGCTTCTTCGTCCACATGCTGCCGGTCCCGGCCGACCTGTCCGGCCGTCCGGCCGTCCGCGCTCTCCTCGCGCGGGTGCGCAGCGCGGCGCTCGCCGCCTACGATCACCAGGACGTCTCCTTCGAGCGCCTGGTGGAAGCCCTCCGCCCGCCGCGCGAGGAGGGGCGCAACCCGCTCTTCGAGGTCGTCCTGGCCGGCAATCCGCCGTTCACGCCGCCGGTGTGGCCCGGCGTGGAGACGGAACGCCTTGACGTCGACACCGGCACCGCGAAGTTCGACCTGACGCTGTTCGTCGAGGAACGCGCCGATCGCGAAGGGGCGATCGACGCCATCGAATTGGCGCTCGAAGCCGACGCCGAGCGGTTCGAGGCGGCCACCGGCCGCCGTTTCGTGGACCACCTCCTGGTGCTGCTGGAGGGCGCGGTGGCGGACCCCGGGGCCGCGGTGAGCGAGCTGCCTCTGCTGCGCGCCGCCGAGCGCGGCCAACTGCTGGCCGAGTGGGGACGGGTGGAGAATACCGTCTCCTGTGAGCGCCGCATCCACGAGCTGTTCGAGGAGCGCTCTGCCGCCCATCCCGCGGCCGTGGCCCTGGTGACCGACGAGGGCACGGTCACCTATGGCGAGCTGAACCGCCGCGCCAACCGATTGGCGCATCACCTGCGCCGCCTGGGAGTCGGCACGGACCGGCCGGTGGGCCTCTGCGCGGAACGCTCTCCCGCGCTGATCGCCGGGCTGCTCGGCATCCTCAAGGCGGGCGGCGCGTACGTCCCGCTCGATCCCGCCTATCCCGCGGAGCGTCTGGCGTTCATGACGGAGGACGCGGGGCTGTCCATCCTGGTGGGCACCCGGACGGCGCTCGCCGAGCTGCCGGCCCTGAGAGCGCGCGAGGTCCATCTCGACCTCGACGACCTCGACGATTTCGCCGACTTCGACAACCCCGCGCCGGCCGGCCTGCCGGGGAGCCTCGCCTACATCCTCTTCACCTCCGGCTCCACAGGGCGGCCGAAAGGCGTCGGCGTGCCGCACCGCGCCGTGGTGCGCCTGGTGCGCGGCACGAGCTTCGCCGACTTTTCGCCGGAGCAGGTCTTCCTGCAGTACGCGCCGGTCTCCTTCGATCTCTCGACGCTGGAAGTCTGGGGGCCGCTGCTCAACGGCGCGCGGCTGGTGTTGCCGCCGGCGGGCCGGCTGTCGCTGGAGGAGCTGGGCGCGGTGCTCTGCCGGCACCGGGTCAGCTTCCTCTGGCTGACCGCCGGCCTCTTTCATCTGATGGTCGACGAGCAGCTCGACAGCCTGCGCGGCGTGCGCCAGCTCATCGCCGGCGGCGACGTGCTGTCGGTGCCCCACGTCGAGCGGACGCTCGCGGTGCTCGACGGCACGTTCATCAACGGCTACGGGCCGACGGAGAACACCACCTTCACCGCCTGCCACGCGCTGCGCGGCCCCGCCTCGCTCGGCGCCTCGGTGCCGATCGGCCGGCCGATCGCCGGCACCAGCTTGGTAGTGGTGGACGCCGGCCTGGGCCTGCTGCCGCAGGGCGTTCCCGGCGAGCTGCTCACCGGCGGCGACGGGCTGGCGCGCGGCTACTTCGGCCGTCCGGCGCTGACCGCCGAGCGCTTCGTCCCCGATCCTTTCGCGCCGCAGCCGGGCGCGCGCCTCTACCGCACCGGCGACCTCGCCCGTTGGCTTCCCGGCGGGATCCTGGAATTCCTCGGACGCCGCGACCAGCAGGTGAAGATCCGCGGCTTCCGCATTGAGCCGGGAGAGATCGAGACCGCGCTCGGCATGCACCCGGCGGTGCGCGAGAGCGTGGTCGTGGCGCGCGAGGGCGGCGGCGGCAAGCGTCTCGTGGCCTATGTGGTGTTCGCGGACGGCACCGATGGCACCGAGGGCGCCGGCTCCGCCGGGCTGCGCGCCTTCCTGGCCGAGCGCTTGCCCGAGCACATGATCCCATCGGCTTTCGTCGTCCTCGCCGCCCTGCCGCTGTCGCCGAACGGCAAGGTGGACCGTGCCGCCCTGCCCCTGCCCGAGGCGCGGCGGGACGACAGCTTCGCCCTGCCGCGCACGCCGCTCGAAGCGGTGCTGGCCGATCTCTGGGCCGAGGTGCTCGACCTCGAGACGGTCGGCATCCACGACGACTTCTTCGCCCTGGGCGGGCATTCCCTGCTGGCGACGCGGTTGATCTCGCGCGTCGTCCAAGTGCTCCGCGCCGAGGTGTCGCTGCGGGCCCTGTTCCGGCGGCCGACCGTGGCCGGCCTGGCGGAGGGGCTGACCGCGGACCCGGCGCAGCGGGCGCGGGTGGAGCGCGTCGCCGAGCTGCTCGCCGGCCTGCCCGATGAAGGCGATGAGGACGATGAAGGGGATGGAGGCGATGAGGAGGGTGAAGCGGCCGTCGAGGCAGAGGCTCCGGCGGCGCAGGGAGTCGCACCGTGAGAACGCTGAACCATCAAGACCGTGGAGCGAGGTGACAGATGTTGAGCTGGCAAGAAGACCCCGACCTGTTTCTCGTCGAGCTGCCCGATCTCCTCCTGGAGACCCCTCCGGAGAGGATCGCCGGCAGCGTGGACCCGTTGCGCCGCATCGTGGCGTGGGCCGAAGAGTACCTCTGCCGGCCGCACCCCGAGCTGGGGCGGGAAGGACCGGTCTGCCCCTTCGTCCAGGTGGCGATGAAAAAGGGCCTCTTTTTCCTGACCGTCTGCCGGGACCGCGAGCTCGACCGGCCGGCGATCGAGCGGACGCTGGTGCGCTACCGCGACCGCTTCCTCGCCATCGCGCCGCAGGAAGGGCCGGACGTCGCCTTCAAGACCATCCTCGTCCTCTTCCCCGACCTGCGGCAGGAGGACGTGCCGGCGTTGATCGAAGGCACCCAGGAGAGCCTCAAGCCGTTCTATGTGGAAAAGGGGCTGATGATCGGCGAGTTCCATGCCGGGCCGCCGAAGAAGGCGGGTCTGTGGAACCCCGACTTCCGGCCGTTGCGGAGCCCGGTGCCGATGCTGGTGATCCGCAACATGGTGCCCACCGACTTCGCCTTCCTGCGCGAGGACCGCGAGCTGGTCGCGACCTATCTCTCGCGTTTCCGCGACAGCGTGCCGGCCCACCTGCGCGACGACGTGCGGCAGGCGGCGGAGCGGTTCGGCATCCCGTTCGGGCGCCCGGAGGACCTGGAGATCGTGCATCCGCGGGTGCGCGCCGTCCTCGACGCCCGGCGGGTGCCGGTCAAGGTGCACCGCCATGCCGACCAGCCGGTTCCCATCCACAGCCCGCGCGACTTCGCGCAGGCCCTGGGCTACGACCTGCGGCGGATCACCAAGTCTCTCTTCGTGCGCCGCGACGACGGCGGCTACGCGGTGATCGTCTGCCCGGTGCCGCAGCGGGTCGACCTGGCGCAGATGGCGCGCCATCTCGGCTGCCGCCGCCTGGAGCTGGCCGGCTTGACCGAGCTCGAGGCGCACCTCGGCTTCTCGCCGGGCGGCGTGTCGCCGATCGGCATCGGCGACATCCCGGTCCTCCTCGGCGGCGAGCTGTTCGAGCACCGGACCGTGCTGGTGGCGGCCGGCGAGGTGGCGGTGGAGATCGAGATCGAGCCCGCCCGCCTTGCCGAGATCACCGGCGCGGTGGTGCTGGCGATGGCCGAGACGCCCGGCGGCGCGCCGGGAGCCGCGGAGGCCTCGGTCGTATGAAGCCGTCTGTGCGCCGGGGCCTCTCCGCCCGCAAGCTCGCGCGGCTGGACGCCCTGCTCGCCGCGGAAGGGCTCGCGCCGGCGGCCGCGGTCATCCCGCGGCGGCCGGCCGGCGCGAGCTTCGCGCTGTCCGCCGGCGAGGAGCAGCTCTGGCTCCTGGCGCGGCTGGCGCCCGCGGACCCGGCGTACAACATGCCGTTCGTCCTCCGGCTGCGCGGCCGTCTCGCTCCCGGTGCTTTGGAGGCCGGCCTGGCGGCGCTCGCCGGCCGCCACGAGATCCTGCGCACCGTCTTTCCCGCCCTCTCCGGCCGGCCCGTGCGGCGGATCGAGGGCGCGCCGAGCCCGGCGCTGCCGGTCGTCGACCTGCGGCATCTGCCCGCGCCCGCGGCGGACGCCGAGGCCGCGCGCCTCGCGGCGGAGGAAGCGGGGCGCCCTTTCGACCTGGAGCACGGACCGCTGCTGCGGACGACGCTGCTCGCCCTGGCGCCGGAGGAGCCGCCGGAGGAGCACCGGCTGCTCCTGAGCCTGCATCACATCGTGGCCGACGGCGCGTCCCTGGCCGTGCTGCTGCGCGAGCTGCCGCTCCTCGCGCAGGGGCTCGCCCTGCCGGAGCTGCCGCTCCAGACCGCCGACTTCGCCGCCTGGCAGCGCGAGTGGCTGGCCGGCGAGGAGGCCGCGGCTCACCGCGCCTGGTGGCGCGAGCGCCTGGCCGGGTTGCCGCCGCAAGAGCTGCCGGCCGACCGGGCGGCTCCCGCGGTGCCCACCTCGCGCGGCGGTTTCGTCCCCTTCTTCGTCGACGCCGGCCGGACCGCGGCGCTGCGCCGGATCGGCCGCGAGGAGCGGGCCACCCTGTTCACGGTCCTCCTGGCGGCCTGCACGACCGCGCTCCACCGGTGGTCCGGCCAGACCGACGTCGCGGTTGGCTCGCCGGTGGCGGGGCGCAGCCGCCCGGAGCTGGCGGGGCTGATTGGCTTCTTCGTCAACATGGTCGTGCTGCGCACCGATCTGGACGGTGATCCGGTCTTTCGCGAGCTGCTCGCCCGAGCGCGCGAGACCGCTCTCGCCGCCTTCGAGCACGGCGACCTGCCGTTCGAGGTCCTGGTGGAGGAGCTGAGCCCGGAGCGCCGGGCCGGGCGCACCCCGTTCTTCCGGGCGGCGCTGGTGCTGGGAGAGCCCGAGCCGCCCGGCACCGCCGCGGTCACCGCGCCGGAGCTGCGCTGGGAGCTGGCGGAGACTCTCGCCGCGACCGCCAAGTTCGACCTCGAGCTGGAGCTGCGGGAGGGGCCGGACGGTCTCGCCGGCCGCCTCTGGTTCGCCCGCGACCTGTTCGATGCGCCCACCGCGGAGCGCCTCGCCGGGCATCTCGGCGAGCTGCTCGCCGGGATCGGCGCCGGGATCGATGGCAGCCCGGAGCGGCGGATCTCCGAGCTGCCGCTGCTCACCGCCGCGGAGCGCCGGCAGCTCGCCGTCTGGGCGGACAACTGCCGGCCCTACCCCGTCGGGCGCGGCATCCACCAGCTCTTCGCCGAGCAGGTGGCGCGCGCGCCGGAGGCGACCGCCCTGGTGTACGCGGGAGGGCGGATCTCCTATCGCGAGCTCGACCGGCTTTCTGATGGCATCGCCGATCGCCTGGCCGCCTGTGGGCTGGGGGCGGAAACCCGCGTCGGCCTCTTCGCCGAGCGCTCGCCGGCGATGATCGCGGCCACCCTGGGCATCCTGAAGGCCGGAAGCGCCTACGTCCCGCTCGATCCCGGGTACCCCCGCGAGCGCCTCGACTGGATGCTGGCGGACGCCGGCCTCGCCGCCGTGCTCGCCGAGCGCTCGCTGATCGACCGCCTCCCCACCGGACCCGGCGCGCCCCGCCCGCTCCTGCTCGACGAGGCGCTCGCCACGAGAGAGACGGAGGCGGCTGCGAAGCCGGGCGGCGCCTGGGCGGGGCCGGAGAGCGCGGCCTACGTGATGTACACCTCGGGCTCCACCGGGCGTCCGAAGGGGGTCGTGATCACCCACCGCAACGTCGTGCGGCTCGTGCGCGGGGCGGACTTTGCCGATTTCGACGCCGGCCATGTCTTTCTCCAGCTCGCTCCGGTCTCCTTTGACGCGGCGACCCTGGAGATCTGGGGAGCGCTGCTCAACGGCGGCACGCTCGTGGTGCCGGAGCCCGGAGCCCTGTCGCTCGACGAGCTGGCGCGGCAGATCCGCGACCACGGCGTGACGACGCTGTGGCTCACCGCCGGTCTCTTTCACCGCATGATCGACGAGCGGCTGGACGCTCTGGCCGGGGTGCGCCAGCTCCTGGCGGGCGGCGACGTCCTCTCGCCGGCGCATGTCGCGCGCGCCTTCGACGGGCTGCCGGGAACGCGGCTGGTCAACGGCTACGGCCCCACCGAGAACACCACCTTCACCTGCTGCCACACGGTGTCCGGACGGCCGGACGGGCCGGTGCCGCTCGGCCGCTCGATTGCGAACACCTGGATCCACGTCGTCGACCGCGCGCTCGGTGCGGTGGCGGTGGGGGTCGCCGGCGAGCTGTGCGCCGGCGGCGACGGCCTCGCGCGCGGCTATCTCGGCCGGCCCGGCCTGACCGCCGAGCGGTTCGTGCCCGATCCGTTCGCGGCCCAGCCCGGAGCCCGGCTCTACCGCACCGGCGACCTGGTGCGCCGGCGGCCGGACGGAGCGGTCGAATTCCTCGGCCGTCTCGACAGCCAGGTCAAGATCCGCGGCTTCCGCGTCGAGCCTGGCGAGGTGGAGCAGACCCTGGGCCTCCATCCGGGTGTGGCCTCCTGCGCCGTGGCGGTGCGCGACGACCGGACGGGGGACAAGCGGCTGGTGGCGTACGTCGTCGCCGCGCCGGCGGTGGCGGACGCCGAGCTGCGCGCCTTCCTGGAACGGACGCTGCCGGCGGCGATGATCCCCACCGCCTTCGTGCGTCTCGCCGCCCTGCCGCTGAATCCGAACGGCAAGATCGACCGCCGCGCCCTGCCGGCGCCGGTGGAGAGCGCGGCGGGGGAGACGGGGACGACCGCTTCGCGCACCCCGGCCGAAGAGCTGCTCGCCGGCATCTGGATGGACGTGCTCGGCGTGGCGCGCGTGGAGGTGGGCGACGACTTCTTTTCCCTCGGCGGCCATTCGTTGGCGATGATGCAGGTGGCGTCGCGGGTGCGCGACACGTTCGGGGTGGAGCTGCCGCTGCGCACGTTCTTCGAGGAGGCGACCCTGGGCGCCCTGGCGGCCCGGTTCGCGGACGGCGGTCCGGACCGGCTGCCGCCGCTCCGGCCGGCGTCCCGCTCGACCCGCCCGGACCGGCTGCCACTCTCCTTCGCGCAGAGCCGCCTCTGGTTCCTGGACCAGTTGGAGCCCGGACAGCCGACCTACAACATTCCGCTGGTGGTCGCGTTGCGGGGTCCGCTCGATTCCGGCGCCCTGGAGGCCGCGTTCCGCTGCCTGGTCGATCGCCATGAGAGCCTGCGGACGGGGTTTCCCGCCGTCGCCGGGGAGCCGGTGCAGGCGATCGCCGGCGGCGGTGCCGGATTCACGCTGCCCCGCGTCGATCTCGCGGCGCTCCCGGAGCCCTTGCGGACCGCCACCGCCGCCCGGCTCGAAGCCGCCGCGGCCGGCGCGCCGTTCGATCTCGCCCGCGGGCCGCTCCTGCGCGCGCTCCTGCTGCGCGCGGGCGCCGCCGGGCACACGCTGGTGCTGGTGATCCACCACATCGTCGCGGACGGCTGGTCGCTGGAGGTGCTCTGGCGAGAGCTCGGCATCGCCTACGCCGCCTGCCTGCGGCGGGAGCCGCCGGCGCTGCCGGTGCTGCCGGTCCAGGCCGCGGACGCCGCGCTCTGGCAGCGCGGATGGCTCTGCGGCGAGCTGCTGGAGAGCCAGGTCGCCTGGTGGCGACCGCGGCTGGAGGGGATTCCGGTGCTGGAGATCGCCGCCGACCACCCCCGTCCGGCCGTCCGCAGCCGGCGCGGCGCCGGGCGCTCCCGGCCGCTCTCCCCGCAGTGCCTCGCCGCGTTGCGGGACGTCTCGCGCCGCCAGGGGGCGACCTTGTTCATGACGGTGCTCGCGTCCCTCCAGGCGCTGCTCCACCGCTATACCGGGCAAGCGGACCTGGCGGTCGGCTCGCCGGTCGCCAACCGTGGGTTGTCCGAGATCGAGGGGCTGATCGGCTTCTTCGTCAACACCCTCGTCTTCCGCGCCAGCGTGGACGGCGGCGCCGGCTTCTCGGAGCTGCTGGCCGCCGTGCGCGAGGCGGCGCTCGGGGCGTACGCGCACCAGGACGTGCCGTTCGAGCTGCTCGTCCAGGAGCTCCAGCCCGAGCGGGACCTGCATCACGCGCCGCTGTTCCAGGTCATGCTCAACCTGGAGAGCCGAGGCGAGGGGCCGCGCCTGGCCGGGCTGACCACGGCCGCGCGCGTCCTGGCGACCGGCAGGGTCAAGCTCGATCTCGGCTTCTCCGTGGTGGACGGGGACGCGCCGGCGGCGGAGATCGAATACGCGAGCGAGCTGTTCGAAGCCGCCACGATCGAGCGCATGCTCGGCCATTGGCTGAGCCTGGCGCAGGCGGCCGCCGCGAGCCCCGCGTCGCGGATCGAAGAGCTGCCGCTGCTGAGCCCGGAGGAGCGGCGGCAGATCGCCGAATGGAACGCTACCGGCCGCGATTATCCGGGAGAGGAGTGTCTGCACGAGCTGATCGCCGCCCAGGCGGCGCGCACCCCGGACGCGGTGGCCGTCACCTTCGAGGGCGAGGCGCTGAGCTATCGCGAGCTGGACCTCCGCGCCGGCCGTCTGGCGGCGCGGTTGCGCCGGCTCGGCGTCGCGCCCGGCGCGCTGGTGGGGATCTGCGCCGAGCGGTCGCTGGAGCTGGTGGTCGGGCTGCTGGGGATTCTCCAGGCGGGAGCCGCCTACGTGCCGATCGATCCCGGCTATCCCGCCGAACGGCAGGCGTACATGCTGGCCGATTCCGCGGTGTCCGTCCTGCTGACCCAGAGCGCCCTGAACGCGCGGCGGCCGGAGACGCAGGCGCGCGACGAGACGATCGAGCCCGCCGCCGCGCCGCGGGTGCCCGCCGACAGCCTGGCCTACATGATCTACACCTCGGGCTCCACCGGCCGGCCCAAGGGGGCGATGAATTCCCATCGCGCGGTGCGCAACCGGCTGCTCTGGATGCAGGAGGCGTTCGGGCTGAGCGCCGGCGACCGCGTGCTCCAGAAGACGCCGTTCAGCTTCGACGTCTCGGTGTGGGAATTCTTCTGGCCGCTGCTGGTGGGCGCCCGGCTGGTGGTGGCGAAGCCCGGCGGCCACCAGGACCCCGACTACCTGGCCGACCTGATCGTCCGCGAGGGGATCACCACCCTGCATTTCGTCCCGTCGATGCTGCGCGCTTTCCTGGAGGTGGATCCGGAGACCCGCGGGGGGGACCGCTGCTCTTCGCTCCGCCGGGTCGTCTGCAGTGGCGAGGCGCTGCCGGCCGACCTCGAACAGCTTTTCTGGGCGCGCTCCGGCGCGGAGCTGCACAACCTCTACGGCCCCACCGAGGCGGCGGTGGACGTCACCTGGTGGCCGTGCGAGCGTGGCAGCCGCGCCGCCGCGGTGCCGATCGGGCGCCCGATCGCCAACACCGCGGTCCGCCTGCTCGACCGGCGGCTCCGCCCGGTGCCCGCCGGCGTTCCCGGCGAGCTGTGCATCGGCGGCGTGCAGCCGGCGCGCGGCTACTGGCGCCGCGCCGGGCTGACGGCGGAGAGGTTCATCCCCGATGCCTGGGGGGAGCCCGGGTCGCGCCTCTACAAGACCGGCGACCTCTGCCGCTGGCGGCCGGACGGCGCGGTCGAGTACCTGGGCCGCATCGACCACCAGGTCAAGATCCGCGGCTTGCGCGTCGAGCTGGGGGAGATCGAGGCGGCGCTGCGCGAGCATCCGGACGTGCGCGAGGCCGCGGTCGCGCTGCATGGCACGGGGAGCGGGGCCGCCCTGGTGGCCTACCTGGTGGCCTATCCGGTACCTGCGACAGTCCTGCCGGCACCGGCGGAGCTGCGCCGCTTCCTGCTGCAACGGCTGCCGGAGGCCCTGATCCCGGCCGTGTTCCAGGAGATCGCGGAGCTGCCGTTGAGCCCGTCCGGGAAGGTGGACCGCAAGGCGCTGCCGGAGCCGGATGCGCCGCGCGGCGGCGGCGTGGGAGACCCCGGGCCGCGCTCGCCGCTCGCGGAGATCGTGGCGGCGGTGTGGGCCGAGGTGCTGGGCGTGGACGACGTCGGCGCGGCGGACGACTTCTTCGCGCTCGGCGGCCACTCCTTGAAAGCCACCCAGGTGGTCTCGCGGCTGCGCGCCGCCCTCGGCATCGAGCTGCCGCTGCGCGCTCTGTTCGAGGCCCCGACCCCGGCCGCTCTCGCCGCCCGCCTGGAAACCATCCTCCTGCGCCGGGAGGAGCTGCCGGAAGCGCTTCCCGTGCCGCCGCGCGCCGACCGCGGCGCGCCCCTGCCGCTGTCCTTTTCGCAGCAGCGCCTCTGGTTCCTGGACCGCCTCGAGCCGGGCAATCCGGCGTACACCATCCCGGCCCTGGTGCGCTGGGAAGGACCCCTGGAGGCGCCGCTCCTCGAACGGAGCCTGGCGGCGATCCTGGAGCGCCACGAGGCTTTGCGCACCACGTTCGACGCGGTGGACGGCGAGCCGGTGCAGGTGATCGGGCCGGCGCCTGCCTGCCGCCTCGCGACGGCCGACCTGAGCGGCCTGCCGCGCGAGCGCCGCGAACGCGAGGTCGAGGAGCTCGCCACCGCGATGGCCCGGCGCCCGTTCGATCTCGCCCGGGGGCCGCTGGTGCGCTTCCACCTCTTCCGGTTGGGTGAGCGGGACCACCGGCTGCTGGTGGTCTTCCATCACATCGTGGCCGATTGGTGGTCGCTGGGCGTCTTCCTCCGCGAGCTTGGCGCCGCAGAGGAGCCCCTGCCGCCGCTGCCGGTGCAGTACGCCGACTTCGCGCTCTGGCAGCGCCGGTGGCTGAGCGGCGCGCGGCTGGAGGCGCAGCTCGATCACTGGCGCCGGAGCCTGGCCGGCGTGCCGCAGCTCGATCTGCCGGCGGACCGGCCGCGGCCGGCGCAACGCACCTTCCGCGGCGCCAGCCGCCCCTTCGTGCTGCCGGCCGCGCTGAGCGCCCGGCTGGGGACCGTCGCCCGCGGCGCGGGAGTCACCCGCTTCATGGTCCTCCTGGCGGCCTTTCAGGCGCTCCTCCAGCGCCTCAGCGGCCAGACCGACTTCGCTGTCGGCACTCCCATCGCCAACCGCAACCAGCCGTGGATCGAAGGGCTCATCGGCTTCTTCGTCAACACCCTGGCGCTGCGCGCCGACCTCGCGGGCTCGCCGGCGTTCCGCGAGCTCCTCCGGCGGGTGCGCGAGGTGTCTCTCGGCGCCTACGCCCATCAGGACGTGCCCTTCGAGCGCCTGGTCGAAGAGCTGGTGCCGCGCCGTGACCTGAGCCATCCGCCGCTGTTCCAGGTCCTCCTCACCTTTCAGAACGAGGTGCCGGCCCGCGATCTGCCGGGCCGCACGCTCCGCCTGCAGGGGCTGGCGCTCGACACCGCCAAATTCGATCTCACGCTGGCCCTGGGCGACGGCCCGGGTGGGCTCGAAGGGTATGTCGAGCACAACGCCGACCTGTTCGACGCGGTCACGGCCGAGCGGCTGGCCGGGTGCTTCCGGCGGCTTCTCGCGGCGGCGCTGGCCTCTCCCGAAGAGCGGGTGGAGGAGCTGGAGATTCTCGACGACGCGGAGAAGCGCCAGCTCCTGGTGGAGTGGAACGACACCCGGGCGCCGGAGCCCGCGGCCTGCGTGCACGAGCGGTTCGCGGCGTGGGCGGTCCGCCGGCCGGCGGCGCCCGCCCTCGTCCGCGAGGAGCAGCGGTGGACCTATGCGGAGCTGGCCGGCCGGGTCGATCGTCTCGCCGGCCACCTGCGGTCTCTCGGCGTGGGGCCGGAATCGCGCGTCGGGCTCTGCCTGGAGCGCTCGGCGGAAGCCGTTCTCGCCCTGCTCGCGGTGCTCGCGGCCGGCGGCGCCTATGTCCCCCTCGATCCGTCCCATCCCAGGGAGCGCCTTGCCGGCTCGATGGCCGACGCCGGGGTCTCGGCCGTGGTGACCCTGGAGGCGCTCCTGGCGCGGCTGCCGGAGATGGCGGCCACGGTGGTCTGCCTCGACCGCGATGCGGCGGAGATCGCCGCCGCGTCACCGGAGGTGTCCGGAGGGGGCGGCCCGCCCGATCTCGATCATCTCGATCATCTCGCCTATGTCCTCTTCACCTCCGGCTCCACCGGCCGGCCGAAGGGCGTTGCCATCGGGCATCGCCAACTCGCCGGCTACGTCGACGGCGTGCTCGCCCGCCTCGGCCTGCCGGAGGGCTCATCCTTCGCCACCGTCTCCACGCTGTCGGCGGACCTCGGCAACACGGCGCTGTTCCCCGCTCTCTGCACCGGCGGCTGCCTGCACGTCGTCTCCGAGCGCCGCGCGACCGATCCGGTCCTGTTCGCCGAATACTTCCGGCGCGAGCGGATCGACTGCCTGAAGATCGTTCCGTCCCATCTCGCGGCCTTGCTGAGCGGTCCGGACCCGGCGGGGATCCTCCCCGTCCGCCGGCTGGTGCTGGGCGGCGAGGCGTCGTCCTGGGAGCTGATCGCCGGCCTGCGCGCCCTCGCTCCGGAGCTGGGCATCCTCAACCACTACGGGCCCACCGAAACCACCGTCGGCGTCCTCACCTGGCCGGTGGGCGGACGGCTGGACGGTGTGGGGACCACGACCGGAATACCGCTCGGCCGGCCGCTGCCCAACGTGCGCACCTACGTTCTCGGGCCGCGGTGTGAGCTGCTGCCGGCGGGAGTGCCGGGCGAGCTGTGCATCGGCGGCGGCAGCCTGGCCCGCGGGTATCTCGCGCGGCCCGGGCTGACCGCCGAGCGCTTCGTTCCCGATCCGTTCGCGGTCCGGCCCGGGGCGCGGATGTACCGCACCGGCGACCGCGTGCGCTGCCTGCCCGGCGGCGCCGTGGAGTTCCTGGGCCGCATCGATCTGCAGGTCAAGATCCGCGGCTTCCGGGTGGAGCCGGGAGAGGTCGAGGCGGCGCTCAAGCGCTGCGCGGGTGTGCGCGAGGCGGTGGTGGCGGCCGCTGCCGGCGGCGGCGAGCTGGTGGCCTGGCTGGCCGCCGACCGGTCGCTCGGCACGGCCGATCTACGGGAAAGGTTGCGCGGCGAGCTGCCGCCGCACATGATCCCCGCCGCCTTCGTGGTCCTCGACGCCTTGCCGCTGACGCCCAACGGCAAGCTCGACCGCCGGGCGCTGCCGGCGCCCGGGACGCCACGGGCCGAGGAGGCCGCTCCGGAGGTCCTCGCCCTCGGCTCGAACACCGCGCGGCAGATCGCCGCGGTCTGGCGGGACGTGCTGGGGGTGGACCGGGTCGGTCTGCACGACAACTTTTTCGATCTGGGCGGCCACTCCCTGCTGCTCATCCGGGTGCAGGGGCGCCTGCGCGCGGCGCTCGGCCGCGAGATCCCGGTCGTCGACCTGTTCCGTTTTCCCACGGTCGCCGCCCTCGCTGGTCACCTGGGCGGAGAGGCGGACAGTCGAGCCGTTGCCGGCCCCCGCTCGCTCGGAGGCGGGCATGGTGATATCGCGGTGATCGGCCTCTCCGGCCGCTTCCCCGGCGCCGCGAGCGCGCGAGAGCTGTGGGACAACCTCTGCCGGGGCGTCGAGGGGATCACTTTCTTCGGTGCGGCGAGCCCCGGGGACGCGCCGGGGCAGCGCCACGTGCCGGCGCGCGGCGTCCTCGCCGATGCCGGCCTGTTCGACGCCGGCTTCTTCGGCATCCGTCCGCGCGAGGCGGAGCTGCTCGATCCGCAGCACCGGCTGTTCCTCGAATGCGCCTGGGAGGCGGTGGAGAGCGCCGGCTACGACCCCGGCCGCTACGGCGGTGCCATCGGGGTCTGGGCCGGAGTGGGGAAGAGCTGGTACTACCTGAGCCGCATCCACGGCGGGCCGGGCGCCGAGGAGCCCGAGGCGCACTTCGGCAACGACAAGGACTTCCTGCCCACCCGGGTCTCCTACAAGCTGGGCCTGCGCGGTCCGAGCCTGTCGGTACAGACCTCGTGCTCCAGCTCGCTGGTCGCCGTTCACCTCGCCTGCCGCAGCCTGGCGGCCGGGGAGTGCGACATGGCTCTCGCGGGTGGCGCGCGCGTGGTCGTTCCGCAGGAGCAGGGCTACGTCTACGAGGAGGGGGGGATCGCCTCTCCGGACGGTCACTGCCGCGCTTTCGACGCCGAGGCCGGAGGCGTCGTCCCCGGCAATGGAGTCGGCGTCGTGCTGCTCAAGCGGCTCGCCGACGCCCTGGCCGACGGCGACCCGGTGCTGGCGGTGATCAAGGGCTCGGCGGTCAACAACGACGGCTCCGGCAAGATCGGCTACACGGCGCCGGGCGTCGACGGGCAGGCACGGGTGATCGCCGCGGCGCACGCCGCCGCCGGAGTCAGCGCGGACAGCATCTCCTACGTCGAGGCGCACGGCACCGGCACGGCGCTGGGCGACCCCATCGAGGTCGCCGCGCTCAAGCAGGCTTTCGCCGGCGCCGGCGGACGCGGTGTCTGCGCCCTGGGCTCGATCAAGACCAACATCGGCCACCTGGACGCCGCCGCCGGCGTGGCGGGACTGATCAAGACGGTCCTCGCCCTGCATCATCGGCAGATTCCGCCGACGCTGCACTTCCGGCGGCCCAACCCCGAGCTGGGTCTGGAGGAGAGCCCGTTCTTCGTCAACGCGTCGCTCCTGCCCTGGGACTCGGCGGGGCCGCGGCGGGCGGGGGTCAGCTCCTTCGGCATCGGCGGCACCAACGCGCACGTGGTGCTCGAAGAGGCGCCGCCCCTGCCGCCTGCGGACCCCCCTTCCCGCCCCTGGCAACTGCTCACCGTCTCTGCCCGCTCGGAAATCGCGCTGGAGCAAGCCGCCACGGCGTTGAATGGTCATCTGGAAGGGCTCGGAGAGCATGTGGCGGAAGACGTCGCAGACATCGCGTGGACGCTCCACGCAGGCCGGCGGGCCTTCTCCTGGCGCCGCGCCCTGATCGCCGGCTCGGATGGCTCCGGCGCGACCCTCGCCGCGGCGGAGCCGGCGGTCGCTTTCCTCTTTCCCGGGCAGGGAGCGCAGCGTGCCGGCATGGCGCGGGATCTCTATCTCCGGGAGGCCGTCTTCCGCGCCGAGATCGACCGCGCCGCCGGCTTGTTGCATCCGCTCCTCGGCGTCGACCTCCGGGAGCTGCTGGCTCCGCCCGCCGGCGGGGAAGCGGCGGCCGGCCACCTGCTGGAGCGGACCGAGCTGACCCAGCCGGCGCTTTTCGCGATGGAGCACGCCCTGGCCCGCCTCTGGATGGCGTGGGGAGTCCGCCCGGCGGCGATGCTCGGCCACAGCGTCGGCGAGTACGTGGCCGCCTGCCTCGCCGGCGTCTTCTCGGTCGAGGACGCCCTGCGCCTGGTGGCCGAGCGCGGCCGGCTGATCGGCGAGCTGCCGCCGGGCGCCATGCTCGCCGTGCCGCTGTCCGCGGCCGGGGTCGGCGCCCGGCTGAGCAGCGGCGTCTTCCCGGCGGCGGTCGCCGCTGTCAACAGTGCGGCTTCCTGCGTGGTGTCGGGGGAGACCGCGGCGGTGGAGGCGTTCCACGGGAGCCTGCTCGCCGAAGGGATCGAGGGCAAACGCCTGCGCGTCTCCCACGCCTTCCACTCGGCGATGATGGACCCGGTCCTCGACCGTTTCACCGCCGCGGTCGCCGCCGTCGAGCGCCGGCCGCCGTCGCTCCCCTGGGTGTCGAACGTCAGCGGCACCTGGATCGGCGCGGACGAGGCCGTGGACCCTGCCTACTGGGCGCGCCACCTGCGGCAGACGGTGCGTTTCGACGACGCCCTGACCACCCTGGCCGCCGAGCCCAACCTGGTGCTCCTGGAGGTCGGCCCTGGCGAAACCCTCGGCCGTTTCGCCCGCCGCCACGCGGGCTGTGGAGAGCGGCCGGTGATCGCCTCGCTGCCGCAGCGGCGGGACGGCGGCGGCGACCAGCGTTCGGCTCTCGAAGCGCTCGGCCGCCTGTGGGAGGCCGGCGTCGAGCCGGATTGGGAGGCGTTCCATGCCGGCGAGCGCCGGCGCCGCGTGGCGCTGCCGACCTATCCCTTCGAGCGGAAGCGGTATTGGATCGAAGGGATCGAAGCTCCCGACCGCCCGGCGGCGGGCCGGAAGGTGGATCTGCCGGCTTGGGAGACCGCGCTGGACGCCCTGGCGGCCGCCGCCGCGGACCCGGGGCAGCCCGTCGTCGTCGTCGCCGGAGCCCTGGCTCCCGAAGCCGAGGAGGCCCTCGCGCGAACCGGCGCCCGCGTCATCGTCCTCGGCGCGGCGCCCTCCGGTCCGGAGGAGAGGCGGAATGCGCGACCGCCGGCGGACGCGCCGCGGGGCGAGATCGAGAGCGCCATCGCGGCGATCTGGCGGGAGCTGTTCGGCCTGCAGCGGATCGGCGTCCACGACGGCTTCTACGCGCTCGGCGGCGACTCCCTGCTGGCGACCCAGATCGTCGCCCGCATGCGCGCCGCTCTCGGCCGTGAGATCACCCTCTCGGCCTTCCTCGAAGCGGGAACCATCGCCAGGCTGGCGGCGCTCTGCGACTCCGTTCCGGCGGCGCCGCCGGTTGCCGACGCCGGCGCGCTTCTGGCCCACCTGGAGAGCCTGTCCACCGAAGAGCTGGAGGCGCTGCTGGTTTCCCAGGCTGCCGACCACGCGAACAACGACAGCAGCCTGGAAGGATCAGAAGGATGACCATGGACGCCAAGAAGCGCGAGCTCCTCGACGCCGTCCTCCGCCAGCGCGGCGTGGACCCCGCGAGCCTGCCCATCCTCCCGCGGCCCGAGTGCCCGGACGGCACCGCGCCGCTCTCTCTGGCGCAGGAACGGCTCTGGGTGGCGGAACGGCTCGAGCCGGGGCGGCCCACCTACAACGAGGCCTATGCGATCTGCTTCACGGGGGCGCTCTCCCCGGCGGCGTTGGCAGCCGCCTTGCGGGAGACCGCGCGGCGCCACGACGCGCTGCGCACCGGTTTCGCCAGCCACGGCGGCCAGCCGGTCCAGGTGATCTCTCCGGCGGCGGTCCTCTCTCTGCCGGTGACCGACCTCGCCGCCCTGGCGCCGGCAGAGCGCGAGGCCGCTGCCGGCCGCTGCGAGCGCGAGATGGCCGAGCGGCCTTTCGACCTGCAGCGCGGCCCGCTCGTCCGCGCGCTCCTGCTGCGCTGCGGCGGCCAGGAGCACCGCCTGATCCTGGTGCTCCATCACATCATCTGCGACGCGACGTCGATCGAGATCCTGGTCGGCGAGCTGGTGGCTCTCCACTCCGCGTTCGCCCGCGGTGCGGGATCTCCCCTGCCCGCGCCGCAGCTTCAGTACGCCGACTTCGCCGCCTGGCAGCGCGAACGGCAGGCGCCGGTCCTCGCGCGGCAGCTCGCCGCCTGGAAGGAGCGGCTGGCGGGAGCGCCGACCGTCCTCGAGCTGCCGGCGGACCGCCCGCGGACCGACGGCCGGAGCGGCCACGGAGCAGCGCTCTCGGCGCCCCTCCCCGCCCCGCTGTCGCGCGCGGTCAAGGCCCTCGCCCAGGCCGAGCAGGCCACTCTCTTCATGACCCTGCTCGCCGCCTTCCAGGTCCTGGTCGCCAAGTCGACCGGCCGCCTCGACTTCCTCCTCGGCTCGCCGATCGCCGGCCGCACGCGGCCCGAGGTCCGGGAGATGCTGGGCTTTTTCGTCAACACCCTGGCCATCCGCGCCGACCTCGCGGGCGATCCGACCTTCCGCGAGGTCCTCGGGCGCGTCCGCCGGACGGTCGCCGCGGCCTACGACCATCAGGACGTCCCGTTCGGCCGCCTGGTCGAGGAGATGCGGCCGGAGCGCGCGGCGAGCCATGCGCCGCTGGTCCAGGTCCTTTTCCTGCTGCAGAAGCCGGGAGTGCGCCTGGAGACCGGCGCGGACCTCGATTTCTCCATGCGCCGCATCGCGACGGCGACCGCCAAGTTCGAGCTGACCTTCCTCGCCCGGGACAGCGGGGAGGAGATCGTCTGCGGGGTGGAGTACGACAGCGATCTGTTCCTGGCGGCCACCATGGCCCGCTTCCTGGAACGCTACCGGGTGCTCCTGGAGGCGGTGGTCGCGGACCCCGAGGTCCGCCTGTCCGACCTGGAGCTGCTGACCACCGAGGAGCGGCGGCAGAACCTCGGGGATTGGCAGGGCCCGCGGGTCGAACGGCCCTGGGAGGCCGGGGTCCACGAGCTCGTCGCGCGGCAGGCCCTGCGCACGCCGGACGCCGCGGCGGTGATCGCGGAGGAGCGGACTCTGTCGTACCGCGAGCTCATCGACGCGGCGCGCCGGTTCGCCCGCCGGCTGCGCGCCCTCGGCGTGCGCACCGACGATCTCGTCGGCCTCTGTCTCCAGCCGTCGCCGGACCTGATGGTCGCGGTGCTGGGCATCCTCACCGCGGGCGGCGCCTACGTGCCGCTCGATCCCGGGCAGCCGGCCGAGCGCCTGGCGTGGATCCTGGAGGACACCGGGCTGCGCGTCGTCGTCACCGAAAACGCCCTGGCGGATCGCCTGCCGGCGACAGCGGTGGCGGTGCTGCGGATCGACGCCGAGCGGGAGTCGTTGGCCGAGCTTCCCACCGGCCCTGTGGAGGCCCGGGCTTTGCCGGCGAGCCTGGCCTATCTGATCTACACCTCGGGCTCGACCGGGCGTCCGAAAGGCGTCATGGTGCCGCACGGCGGCCTGGTGAACCTGGTGCTCTCCTTCGCGGCGAGCTTCCGGCTCGGCCCCGGCGAACGGATGCTTCAGCTCCTCTCCCTGGCGTTCGACGCCTCGGTGGGCGATCTCTTCCCGCCGCTGGTGAGCGGCGCGGCCCTCGTCCTGCACCGCGACCCGCAGTCGCTGCTGGGCCGCGACCTCGGCGTCTATCTGGACCGGCAGCGCATCACCTGCATCGAGCTGGCGACCGCCTTCTGGCAGCAGTGGGCCGAGGCCCTGGCGGCGCGCGGCCAGGCGCCGCCGGCTTCCCTGCGCACCCTGATCGCCGGCGGCGAGGCGGTGACGCTCGACAAGGTCCGCACCTGGTTCCACCTCCTGGGCGGCCGGCCTTTCCGCTTCCGCAACCACTACGGCCCCACCGAGGCCACGGTCTGCGCCACCGCCTTCCAGGTCGAGGGCGCGGCGGTCCTGGACTACGCCCGTCTGCCGATCGGCCGGCCGCTGCCGAACGTCCGCGTCCATCTTCTCGGCTCGGACCTGCGCCTGGTGCCGGTCGGCGCCGGCGGCGAGATCTGCATCGGCGGCTCCGGCATCGCCCGCGGCTACCTGGGGCGTCCGGACGCCACCGCGGAGAGGTTCGTCCCCGATCCGTTCGGCGCTCCGGGCGACCGCCTCTACCGCACCGGCGACCTGGCGCGCTGGCTCCCCGGCGGCGATCTCGACTTCCTGGGCCGCGTCGATCATCAGGTGAAGATCCGCGGCTACCGCGTCGAGCCCGGGGAGGTCGAGGCGGCCCTGGCCGGGCATCCGGCGGTCCGTGAGGTGATGGTCATGGCGCGGGCGGACGGGCCCGGGCCGCAGCGCCTGGTGGCCTACGTGGTCCCCGCGATCGATCCGGCGCCCGGCGCGGCGGAGCTGCGGACCTTCCTCAAGACGAAGCTGCCGGCGCACATGGTGCCCGAGGCCTTCGTCACCCTGGAGCGCTTCCCGGTCAACACCAGCGGCAAGGTGGACAGGAAAGCCCTGCCGCGGCCGGTCCTCGAGCGCGCCGAAGGCGAGCCGTTCGCGGCTCCCGAGAGCCCCGTGCAGCAGAAGATCGCCGCGGTCTGGCGCGAGCTTCTGGGCATCGAGCGCGCCGGCCTGCACGACAACTTCTTCGACCTCGGCGGCCACTCACTGCTCCTCATCCGCATGGAGGGGTTGCTGCGCGATGCCCTGGGGCGCCCGGTCGAGGTGATCGACCTGTTTCGCCATCCGACGATCGCTTCCCTCGCCAGCCACCTGGAGGCGATCGGCACGGCGCCCGCCGTCGCGCCGGCGGCCACCCAGGGGAAGGCTCCCGGCCGCGAGATCGCGGTGATCGGCATGGCCGGCCGCTTCCCGGGTGCGCGGGACGTCGATCAGCTCTGGCGGAACCTGTGCGGCGGCGTGGAGTCGATCACCTTCTTCTCCGCGGCGGAGCTGCTGGCGGCCGGGGTGGCCCCGGAGCTCCTCGCCGCTCCGGAGTACGTGCGGGCGAAGGGAGCGCTCGACGGCGCAGACCGCTTCGACGCCGCGTTCTTCGGCTTCAGCCCGCGCGAGGCCGAGCTGCTCGATCCGCAGCACAGGTTCTTCCTGGAGTGCGCCTGGGAGGCGCTGGAGAGCGCCGGCTGCGATCCGGAGCGGTTTCCCGGTCCCGTCGGCGTCTTCGCGGGAGTGGGGCGGAACAGTTATTTCGTCAACAATCTTTTGACCTGGCCGCAACGCCTCCAGGCCGCCGGCGTGGCGCAGGCGGTGCTGGGCAACGAAAAAGACTTCCTGCCCACCCGGGCGTCGTACAAGCTGGACCTGCGCGGGCCGAGCGTCGCCGTCCAGACCGCGTGCTCGACCTCGCTGGTGGCGGTCCATCTGGCCTGCCGCAGCCTGCTGGACGGAGAGTGCGACGCCGCGCTGGCCGGCGGGGTGACCATCCCCGTGCCGCAGGCGGCCGGTTATGTCTATGAAGAAGGAGGGATCTTCTCTCCCGACGGGCACTGCCGGGCCTTCGACGCCGCGGCGCGCGGCACGGTGCCCGGCAGCGGGGTCGGGATCGTCGTTCTGAAGCGCCTGGCCGACGCCGTCGCCGACGGCGACTTCATCCACGGCGTCATCAAGGGATCGGCGATCAACAACGACGGCAGCCTCAAGGTCGGCTACACGGCGCCCAGCCCGGAGGGCCAGGTGCGCGTGCTGCGCGAGGCGCTCTCCCGCGCCGGGGTCCCGGCAGGCTCGATCGGCTATGTCGAAACCCATGGGACCGGCACGCAACTGGGCGACCTCATCGAGATCTCGGCTCTCCGCGAGGTCTTTGCCGGCCTGCCGTCCGCCTCCTGCGCTCTCGGCGCCTTGAAGCCCAACGTCGGCCACATGGACGACGCCGCCGGTGTGGGTGGCCTGATCAAGGCTCTCCTGGCCCTGCGCCATGGCCGGATTCCGCCGACGCTGCATTTCCGCATGCCCGATCCGCGTCTCGGGCTGGACGGCGGACCGTTCTACGTCAACGCCGAGCTGCGCGACTGGCCGCAGCGGGCAGGGCCGCGGCGCGCCGGGGTGAGCTCCTTCGGCATCGGTGGCACCAACGCCCACGTGATCGTGGAGGAGGCCCCGGCACCGGTATCGCCGGCGCCGGGCGCTCCCTGGCAGCTCCTGCCGCTGTCGGCGCGCGGCGAGGAGGAGGTCCAGGCCGCCACCCGCCGCCTTGCCTCCGCTCTCGCGGAGCGATCGGACGTGCAGCTCTCCGACACCGCCTGGACCCTCCAGACCGGCCGGCGCGGCTTCGCGCACCGCCGGTTCGCCGTCTGCCGCGACACCGCGGATGCGGTCGCCGTGCTGGCGGGAGCGGACCCCGGCCGGCTGTCGCCGGTGGCGCGGCTGGAGGAGCGCCTCCCGGTGGCATTCCTCTTCCCGGGGCAGGGAGCGCACGCGGTGGGAATCGGCCGCGAGCTGTTCGCCTCCCTGCCGGTCTTCGCCGCCGCCGTCGATCGTTGCAGCGAGCTGCTCGCTCCTCACCTCGGGCTGGATCTGCGCCACGTCCTGTTCCCTACGCCGGGCGGCGAGGCGGAGGCGGAGGTGCGTCTCACCCGGACGGAGATCACCCAGCCGGCTCTGTTCACGGTCTCCTGGGCTCTCGCCGAGCTCTGGCGGAGCTGGGGCGTCGAGCCCGCCGCCATGCTCGGCCACAGTCTCGGGGACTACGTGGCGGCCTGCCGTTCCGGGGTGTTCGGCCTGGAGGACGCCCTGGAGCTCGTGGCCCTGCGGGGGCGCCTGATGCAGGCGCTGCCGGCCGGCGCCATGCTCAGCGTGCTGCTGCCCGAGGCGGAGCTGCGCTGGCTGCTCTCCGGGGGGCTCGAGCTCTCCGCGGTCAACGGCCCGGCGGCCTGCACGGTCTCCGGCCCTCCGCCCGAGATCGAAGCCTTTGGCGAGCACCTGCGGGGCCTGGGGATCGAGGGGCGCCGGCTGCGCGTCTCCCACGCCTTCCATTCCGCCGCCATGGACCCGATCCTCGGCGAGATGCGGCGGGCTTTCGAGCGGATCGCGCTGCGGCCGCCGCAGATCCCCTTCGTGTCCAGCCGCACCGGCGATTGGATCACGCCTGGCGAGGCGGTGAGCCCGGAATACTGGGTGCGCCACCTGCGCGAGGAGGTCCGCTTCGCCGCCGCCCTGGACAAGCTGCTGCTGCCGGCGCGCTTCATTCTGCTCGAGGCCGGTCCCGGGCGTGTGCTGAGCAGCTTCGCCAAGCGCCATCCCGGCCGCAGCCCCGGGCAGCGCTCTCTGGCGTCGCTGCCGGGCACCGAGGGAGGCTCGGAGCTGGCGGATCTGCTGACCGCCTGTGGCCGGCTCTGGATGGCGGGCGTGGAGCCCCGCTGGGAGGCTCTGCATCCGCAGCGCCCGCGCCGCGTGCCGCTGCCTGCCTACCCCTTCGCCGGGCGCAGCTACTGGATCGCGCCGGCCTCCGAGACGGCGGTGCCGGCTCCGGAAGCCCTCTCCCGGACGGACGCCGCGGACCGGTTCCATGTCCTCTCCTGGCAGCGGCTGCCGCCGAGCCCCCCCGGGGCTTCGCCGGCCGAGGCTGCCGTGGGCCCCATCGTCGACCTCCGGAGCCTGGACGGCGACGCCGGGACGGCGCTGCTCTCTCTGGCGGAATCGCTCGGCGAGGCGGGCAGAAAGTGCCGCGTCACCCTCGCCGTCTCCGGCGGGCAGGAGGTGGCCGGCGAGGCGGTCGATCCCGGCCGCGCCGCTCTCTTCGGGCTGGCCGCGGCTCTGCGCCGGCGCGGTATCCCCTGTGGCGCCGTGGACCTGGCCCCCGGGGCGGTCCTGGACGAGAGCTTGGTGGACCGCCTGACCGCGGAAGCCGCCGCGGGCTGCGACGAGGTCGTCTGGCGCGGCGGACGGCGCTGGGTGCGGACCTTCGCGGCGGTGCGCCTCCCGGCTCCGGCCGCGGGCGGCATGTTGCCGGCGGGCGGGGTGTTCGCCGTCTCCGGCGCGGCCGGCGCGCTGCGCGACCGGATCGCCACGGCGCTGGAGCTGGCCGGCGGCCGGCCGGCCGGGGGGCCTCCCGGCGTCCTGGTCCACGTCCTGGTCCACGTCCTGGGCGACGCGGGGCGGCAGGCTTCTCCCGCCGCCGTCACGGCGGAGCTGACCCGGGCCGCGGAGACGGCGCGGCAGCGCGGCGCCGGCTCGCTGGTGATCGTCGTGCCGCTGACCGGCGGCGGCACGGAGGGGGCCTGGCCGGAGGTGGCGCGCGAGGTCACCGCGGCCTGGCTGGGCAACCGCGCCGGGGAGCGGGACCTCGCGGTGTGGGGTCTGGTGTGGGACGACCGGCCGGGCTCCATCCTGGCGGCGGCCGGCGAGACCCTGGATGCGCTCCGCCGCGCGCTGAGCCTGGAGGCCGGCGCTCTCGTCTTCGTCTCGGCGGACGTCCC
The DNA here is from genome assembly GCA_036264355.1 of Thermoanaerobaculia bacterium. GTDB lineage: Bacteria > Acidobacteriota > Thermoanaerobaculia > Multivoradales > UBA5704 > UBA5704. The sequence continues at coordinate 46,361 of DATARD010000050.1, read as the reverse complement.
GTCCCGCTGGTGGGAGGGAGCCGGACAGGCCGCCGTGCCGCCGTCCGGTCCGGGCGATGCCGTTGCGGAGGGCTCCCTGGAGCGGCGGATCGCCGCGCTCTGGGAGGATCTGCTGGGAATCGACCGGATCGGCGCCGCAGACGACTACTTCGAGCTCGGTGGGGACTCTCTCCTCGCCATCCGCCTGCTGTCCCGCCTGCGGCAGGAGTTGGGGATCGAGGTCTCGCTGCAGAGCTTCCTGGCGGCGCCGACCGTCGCCGGCCTGGCCGGGCTGGTGCCGGAGACCGTCCCGGAGAATATTGCGAAAAACGCCGGCGCGCCAGGGGCCATTCCGCGCGCCGGCCGCGACCGGCTCCTGCCGCTGTCCTTCGTGCAGGAGGACACCTGGCACAACCTGCGCCGGCCGTCCGGGCTGCTCCAGCACAACGCCTCGGCCGCCTACCGCGGCACCGGGACGCTGCACCGCGAGGCCCTGGAGAGCAGCCTGAACGAAGTGGCGCGCCGGCACGAGATCCTGCGCACCACCTTCCCCGAGGTGGCCGGCCGGCCGGTCCAGGTGATCGCCGCCGCGGCCGGTCTGACGCTGCCGCTGGTGGACTTGAGCGGCCTCCCCGGGAGCCGGCGCGAGGCGGAGGCGCACCGGATCGCCGTGGCGGCCTATTGGGAGCGCTTCGACGTCGCGGCCGGGCCGCTCCTGCGCGTGATCGCCCTGCGCTTCGGGCCGCGCGACCACGGCCTGCTGCGGGCGGTCGGCCGCCTGGTGACCGACGGCGGATCGCTCCAGATCCTGATCGAAGAGCTGATGGCCTTCTACGACGGCTTCCTGGCCGGCCGCCTGCCGGAGCTGCCGGAGCCGCCGATCCAGTACGCCGACTTCGCGGCCTGGCAGCGCCAGGCCGTGGAGGGGGAGGCGATGCGCGAGCACCTGGCGTGGTGGCGGCAGACGATGCGCGGCGCCCCGGACCGCCTGCGGCTGCGCACCGACTTTCCGCCGCCGGCGGTGCCGGCCTTCCGGGGCGCGCGCGTCGCCGTGCCGATCTCTGCCGGAGAGACCGACGTCCTGAAGGCCCTGGGGCGGGCCGAGGGAGCCACCCTTTTCATGGTCCTGCTCACGCTGTATGGTGTCCTGCTGCACGGGCAGTCGGGGGAAGACGACTTCGTCGTGGCGACGCCGATGTCGCACCGGGTTCCCGAGACCGAGCGGGTGATGGGCCGCTTCCTCAATACCCTGGCCCTGCGCTTCGATCTCACCGGCGATCTCCCCTTCCGGACGCTGCTCCGCCGCGTCCGCGAGGCATGTTTCGGCGCTTACGCCCACAAGGACCTGCCGTATGAGCGGATGGTCGAGGAGATCGGCGTGCGGTCGGACGGCAGCTACCGGCCGCTGTGCCAGGTCTCGTTCGTCCTGCAGGAGATCGCCCTCCCGGACTTCCGCCTGGGCGCAATGGAGCTGCACCCCTTCCTGGTCCAGCACGGCGGCTCCGACTTCGAGCTCACGCTCGGCTTCAGCCAGGACGCCGCGGGAGGGCTGGACGGATTCCTCGAATACTCGACCGAGCTGTTCAGCGCCGCGACGGCCGCGGCCCTGGCGGCGCGGGTCCGGCGGCTGGCCGCGGCGGTGGTGAACGATCCGCTGTTGCGGGTCTCCGAGCTGATGGACGATCTGGATCTGAACAGCGCCCTGGCAGACCGGAATTTGCAAACGCTACTGGTGTAAAGGAGAGATGGACATGGCGGAACGTGCGGTGGAGGGCGACTGGAAAAACTTCTTCATCTTCTGGCTGGGCCAGGTGGTCTCGATGCTCGGCTCGGGGCTGACCGGCTTCGGCCTCGGCGTCTGGGTCTACCAGCGCACCGGCTCGGTCTCGGACTTCACCTTGATCTATGTCTTCGGCGCCCTGCCGGGCCTCGTCCTGGCGCCTCTGATGGGCACCCTGGTGGATCGCTGGGACCGCCGCTGGGCATTGATCCTGGCGAATTTCGGCGCCTCGATCTCGACCCTCGCCCTGGTCATCCTGCTGACCGAGAATATGCTGCAGCTCTGGCACATCTACATCATCGTGGCGATCGGCGCCTCCTGCATCTCGTTGCAGACCCCGGTCTTCTCCGCGACGGTGCCGCTGCTGCTGCCCAAGAAACACTTCGGCAGGGCGAGCGGCATGATGCAGCTCGGGCCGGCGTCGTCGCGCATCATCGCGCCGCTGCTCGCCGGGCTGCTGATGCCGATCCTCAAGCTGCAAGGGCTCATCGCCCTCGATCTGGGCACCTTCGTGTTCGCCTCGATCACGCTGCTCATCCTGAAGATCCCGAAGGTGGCGCCGGGCCCTGTCGCGCGGGTGAAGAAGGGCTTGCTGCGCGAGGCGATGTACGGCTGGACCTACATCAAGGAGCGCCCCGGGCTGGTCAGCCTGCTCCTTTTCTTCGCCGGCCTCAACCTGCTCTTCGCGTGCAGCCAGGTGCTGACCACGCCGCTCGTGCTGTCGTTCGCCAAGCCGCCGCAGCTCGGCGTCGTGCTCTCGCTGGCGAGCGCCGGCATGCTGGCCGGCTCGATCGCCATGAGCATCTGGGGCGGTCCGCCGAAGCGCATCTGGGGGATCCTGCTGTTCAGCCCGGTGCTCGGGCTCAGCTTCCTGGTCATCGGCCTGCGTCCTTCGGTGGCGTTGATCGGCGCCGGGGCCTTCCTGCTCTTCTTCGTGGTGCCGATCATCAACGGCTGCGACGATGCGATCTGGCAGGCCAAGGTCGAGCCGCAGGTGCAGGGGCGGGTCTTTGCCACCGCACAGCTCGTCTCGACGTTCACCGCGCCGATCGCCTACCTGCTGGCCGGTCCGCTCGCGGACCGCTTCTTCGAGCCGTTGATGCGGCCGGGAGGCGCGCTCGCCGGCAGCCTTGGCCAGGTCCTCGGAGTCGGCCCCGGCCGCGGGATCGCCCTGCAGTTCGGAGTGATGGGGCTGCTGCTCATCGCCGCGGCGCTGAGCGGCTTCCTGTATCCGCGCCTGCGCTCGCTCGAGGACGAGATCCCCGACGCGGTCCACACCGCCGCGCCGGCGGCCGTCCCGGCGGCCGAAACGGCGGCCGTGGGAGCCTGATCCACGGACCCTGTGCGATGACGACCGCCGTGATCTCTCTCCGCCGCTCCACCCTCCGGGTCTTCCTGGGGGCCGCGCTCCTCAGCCTCGCCTCCACCGGCTGCCAGCAGCCGCCGGTGGCCCCGCCGTCCGCTGTCCGCCTGGTCGACCTGTTCGCCAGGGAGCGGCCGGCGGCGGCTGCTCCCGCCGCCGCGCCGCCTGCGGCGCCGCTGTCCGAGTGGCGTTTCAGCGCTGCCCCGGCGGGCGGCGGCCCGCCGTCCACGCTCGGCTGGGAAGCCGGGCCGGGGGTGACCGGCCTGGCGGTGCACGGCGGCCGGCTGACCGGGCGCACGACCAACGACTTTCCGGTGCTTCACGTCGAGCGCACGGCCGGTCTCGACGCCCACGACGTGCTGCACTCCGTCGAGGTCCGCCTGCGCGCCTCGGCGGGCACCAATCTGGCCGTGAGCTTCGTGCGGTCGGAGCAGGTCGACCTGGGCGAGGCGGCAGCCCTGGGCCACAGCTTCCCGTGGCGCATCGCGTCGCCGCTGGTCGCCGGCGGCGAGGTGCACACCTACGTCCTCTCCGCCGCAGGCAGCCCGTTCCCCACCGACGCCGCCGCGGTCCGCCACATCCTGCTGCGCCCGACCGACGCTCCGGGGGCGACGTTCGAGATCGAATCGGTCCGCCTGATCTTCCAGAAGGACTACCTGGCGGCCATCCCGGCCGGAGTGAGCTGGCAGGGCCTGTCGGAGATCTACCACGAGACGCTGGTGGCGCACGCGCCCGATCCGATCCGCCTGAGCGTCGAGGTGCCGGAAAAGGCGTGGCTCGACCTGTCGGTGGGGACTCCGGAGGAGCTCCCGGTCACCTTCCGGGTGGGGGTGCGGGAGGACGGCAAAGGGACCGAGGCGGTCGTCCTCGACCACACGGTCAAGGCGCCGCGGCAGTGGGAAGCCGTGCCGGTGGACCTCGCCGCCTACGCCGGGCGGCGGGTGAGCCTGTCGCTGTCGCTCTCCGCCGGCCGCCCCGGCGCCTTGGGCTACTGGGGCTCTCCCGTGGTGCGGACGCGCCTCCCCAAGCCGCGTGGGGTGATCCTGATCGTCGCCGACACCCTGCGCCGCGACCACCTCGACGCCTACGGCTACCGGCGCGACACGGCGCCCGCCGTGCGCGGCCTGGCCAAGGACGGCGCGCTCTTCGCCGACTGCCAGGTCCAGGCGACCTGGACCAAGGTCTCCGTCCCCTCCCTGCTCACCGGCATGTATCCGCTGTCGCACGGCGTCAAGGATTTCGAGGACCGCCTGCCGAGCTCCGCGGTGACCCTGGCCGAGGCCTACCGCGACGCGGGCTACGCCACCCTGGGGATGTCGTCGGTGATTTTTTCCGGCCGCTTCACCAACCTCCACCAGGGCTTCGAGGAGCTGCACGAGGCGAGCTCGCTGCCCGACCGCCGTTCGAGCAAGACGGCGCGTGAGTACGTCGGCCGGCTGATCCCCTGGCTGGAGAGGCACCGCGACACTCCCTTCTTCGCCTTCCTCCATGTCCTCGATCCCCACGATCCTTACGAGCCGTACGCGCCCTACGACCATCTCTGGGCCGACCCGGCGAAGAAAGCGGAGCACGCCAGGGAGCTGGCCGCCGTCCGCCCGCTGATCGCCGATCCTCTGCTCCAGGCGTTCGGCATGCCTGGGCGGAGCGACCTGGAGAAGGCGGGCGTCGATCCGGACCGTTACATCCAGCAGGAGATCGATTGGTACGACGGCTCGATCCGCGCGATGGACGCCGAGCTGGCGCGCCTGCTGGATGAGCTGCGGCGGCTGGGCCTCGACCGCGACGTCGTGATCGTCTTCACCGCCGACCATGGGGAAGAGTTTTTCGACCACGGGCACATGACGCACGGACAGACGGTCTACGGCGAGCTCACGGACGTACCCCTGGTGGTCCGCGGGCCCGGCATCCGGCCGGGCACCCGGGTCGGCGAGCCGGTGCAGGAGATCGACATCCTGCCGACCCTCCTCGACCTGAGCGGCCTCCCGGTGCCCGCGCGGGCGCAGGGACGCTCGCTCAAGGCCCTGCTCACCGGCGGCACGGGAGGAGGCCGGCGCTCGCTGCCGGCGTTCTCCGTCAAGGCGGCGACCCGCGACATTTTCGGGCCGGCTCCCCGCGACACCGAGTCGGTCTCGATCGTCATGGACGGCTGGAAGCTGATCCACAACGTCAAGCGCCCGGCGGACAGGCCGGAGTACGAGCTGTACGAGCACCCGAAAGATCCCCGCGACCAGGTCGACGTGGCGAAGGCGCATCCCGACGTCGTGCAGCGCCTTGCCGTTCCGCTGGCAGACTGGCGCCGCAAGGCGGAATCGCAGCGCCTGCCCGCCGACTCCGACGCGGTCAAGGGGCTGCGCAGCGAAGAGCTGGAGCGTCTGCGCAGCCTGGGCTACATCCAGTAAGCATCCAGCAAGCATTGCGAGGTATGGACGTGGAAAGCTTTGTCAGAGACTTCCGTTACGCGCTCCGGGCGCTGCTCAAGCGGCCGGGTTTCACCCTGGCGGCCATGCTCTCCCTGGGGCTCGGGATCGGCGCCAACACCACCATCTTCACCCTGGTCAACGGCGCCTTCCTGAGTTCCGTCCCGGTCGCCGATCCCGACCGGGTGGTGGTGGTCTACACCAATGAGCGCGACAATCCGGCCTTCGGATACCTGCCGGTGTCCTACCCGAACTACCGCGACCTGCGGCAGCAGAACGACGCTCTCTCCGGGCTCGCGGCCTTTCAATGGCTGCGCCCCAACCTGCTCCAGGGCGATCAGCCGGAGCGCATCTTCAGCCAGATCGTCACCGACAACTATTTCGCCATGCTGGGCGTCAAGCCGGCCCTGGGACGCCTGTTCAACGCCGGGGATTTCGCCACCCGCGGCGCGGGTCCGGTGGTCGTCCTGGCCGATGCCTTCTGGCAGCGGCGTTTCGGCTCCGATCCCGCCATCCTGGGCAAGGACCTGATCCTCAACGGCCGGAAGCTCACGGTGGTGGGCGTCGGGCCGCGCGGCTTCAAGGGGACCAACACGCTGAACGGCCCCGATCTGTGGATTCCCAACTCCATGTTCGAGGAGATGTCGCCCCTGCGCGGCTATGTCGAGAACCGGAGCTGGCGGATGTACGAGATGCTCGGCCGCCTGCGGCCGGGGGTGACCGTGGAGAAGGCCCAGGCGTCTCTTTCCACTCTCGCCGCCCGGCTGGAGCAGGACTACCCGGCGGACAACAAGGGGCAGGGCATCCGCTTGCTGCCGCTCGCCCAGGCCTCCATCGAGCCGCAGCAGCGCCAGGTCTTCCTGCGCGCCGGCAGCCTGCTGATGGCCATCGTCGGCCTCCTCCTCCTGATCGCCTGCGCGAACGTCGCGAGCCTGCTGCTGTCGCGCGGCATCGGGCGGCGCAAGGAGGTCGCCATCCGCCTCTCGCTGGGCGCTTCGCGCGGCCGCCTGGTCCGCCAGCTCCTCACCGAGAGCCTGCTGCTCTCCTTGCTCGGCGGCGCCGTCGGAGTGCTCCTGGCCTTGTGGGGCCCCGCGTTCCTCTGGCGTTTCCGCCCTCCCTTCTTCACCGAGACGGCACTCGATCTCGGCCTCAACGCCCGGGTGCTCGTGTTCACCCTCGTCCTGTCGCTGCTCACCGGCCTGCTGTTCGGCCTGGCGCCGGCCCTGCAGGCGTTCAACGCCGACCTGGTGACGGCGCTCAAGTCCCAGGTGGCCGTGCCGCCGAAGCGCTCGCGCGGCAGCCGGCTGCCGTTGCGCCATCTGCTGATCGTCTCGCAGGTCGCGCTGTCGCTCCTCGCCCTGGCCGGCGCCGGCCTCTTCCTGGGCAGCCTGCGCAGCGCCCAGAGGATCGATCCCGGGTTCAACACGAAGAACATCGTGAACGTCAACTACGACCTCGCCGGGCAAGGGCTCAACGAGGCGCTGGGGCGCGGTTTCCACCGCCGGGTGATCGAGCACCTGGAAAGCCTGCCCGGGGTGCGCTCGGCCACCGTGGCGAGCGACCGGCCGCTCCACCGCGGCGCCCTGTACCGCAACGTCCTCGCCGAGGGCGACGCCACTCCGGATGCGGAGAAGCGTCCGCCGGTCCGCACCAACACGGTGGGCAAGGACTACTTCCGGACGCTCGGAATCCCGCTCCGCGAGGGGCGCGACTTCCTCGATTCCGACCGTCCCGACACGCCGCTCGTGGCCATCGTCAACGAGACCATGGCGCGCACGTTCTGGCCGGGCCACAGCCCGCTCGGCCGGCGCTTCCGGATGCCGGAGGAGAACCTGAACGTCGAGGTGGTCGGCGTCGCCGCCGATTCCCGCTACGTCACCCTGGGCGAGACCCCGCAGCCCCTGTTCTATCTCTCGATGGGGCAGCTCTACCTGCCCGAGGTGACCCTGGAAGTGCGCACCGACGGCGATCCGGCCCGGCTGGTGCAGGTGATCCGGCGCGAAGTGCAGTCGTTGGACCGGACGTTGCCCCTGGCCAACGTCGAGACCATGTCCGAGGCGATCGACGTCTCGCTGTGGGGACCCCGGATGGGGGCCGCCCTGCTGTCGGTTTTCGGCATTCTCGCCCTGGTTCTGGCGGCGACCGGAATCTACGGCGTGATGGCCTACTCGGTGAGCCAGCGCACCCGGGAGATGGGGATCCGCATGGCCCTCGGCGCCCGCCGTGCCGACGTTCTCCGCTTGATCCTGCGGCAGGCGATGACGATCGTCGCCTGCGGCCTCGCGGTGGGGCTGCTCGCCGCCTCCGCCGGGTCGCGGGTGATCGCCGGTCTGCTCTACGGCGTCAGCGCCACCGACGTGCGCACCTTCGCCGCGATCTCCCTGCTGCTCGCCGCGGTCGCCCTGGTCGCCAGCCTGGCGGCCGCCCGGCGCGGCGTCCAGGTCGATCCGGCGATCACGCTGCGCGGTGAATGAAGAAGAGGCAGGAGGAAGACATGTCTGAGGAGGCTTTCCGATGAGCTCCGCGACCGGTCGGCGGGTGAGTGTCGTCGGCGCCGGGCTCGGCGGGGCGATGATGGGGATCTACCTGGCGCGGCGCGGATTCGCGGTGGACGTCTTCGAGCGGCGGCCGGACCTTCGGACCCTGGATGTGCCGGGGCCCTCGATGAACCTGGGCTTGTCGCGCCGGGGCATCGAATCGCTGGGCCGGGTCGGCCTGGCCGAGACCGTGCTGGCCATGGGCATCCCCATGGCCGGCCGCATCATCCATGACCTCGACGGACGGACCACCTTCCAACCCTACGGTCGGAACGGTGACCAGGTGATCCACGCCCTGCAACGGAACGACATCAACCGGGCGCTGCTCGAGGCGCTGGGGGCCTGCGGCAACGTGCGCCTGCATTTCGAGACGCGCTGCTCGGGTTTCGACCGCGACACCGGAACCGCCCGCTTTCTCGACGACGCCGGCCGCGAGACGGCGGCAACGGCGGACGCCTGGGTCGGGGCGGACGGCTTGCACTCCACGATCCGCCAGACCATGCAGCGCGGGCTGCGCGCCGACTACCAGCAGGAGTACCTGGACTGGGGCTGGAAGGAGCTGCGCATCCCGTCCGGTCCGGGCGGCACGTTTCCGCTCGAAAAGAACGCTTTCCATCTCTGGCCGCGCGGCGGGAGCCTTCTGTTCGCCCACCCGAACCGGGACGGCTCGTTCACCTGCTCCCTGGTCCTGCCGTTCCATGGCGCGGTGAGCCTCGAGTCGCTCGCGGACGGGGAGCAGGTCCGCGACTTCTTCACGCGGACCTATCCGGACCTGGTCCCGCTGGTGCCCGATCTGGCCGAGCAGTTCCTGAAAAACCCCATCGTCCCGCTCGTCTCGATCCGGACGTCTCCCTGGTCCTATCGCGACCGCGTCGTCCTCCTCGGTGACGCAGCCCATGCCGTGGTGCCCTTCTATGCGCAGGGGATGAACGCCGCCTTCGAAGATTGCGCTCTCCTGGACCGGTGTCTCGAAGCGCATCCCGGAAACCGCGGCGCCGCTTTCCAGGAGTACGAGCGGAACCGCAAACGGCACACCGACGCCCTGGCGGAGATGTCCAAACAGAACTTCCTCGTCTTGCGCGACCGCGTGCGGTCGCCCCTGCAGCGCGCCCGCCACACGCTGGACACGGCGCTCTCCCGAGTCGTGGGCGACCTCTGGGCGCCTCTCCACGCGCGGGTGACCAACACGTCGATTCCCTACGCCGACGCCCTGGAGCTCGAGCGGCGGCAGGACCGGATCGTGAAATGGGCCGGGATCGCCCTGGGGGCCGGTGTGGGGATTGCGCTGCTCCGGGTCCTTTCCGGCCGGAATCGTTGATCGTCCGGACAGGTGGAGGCGAGCCGGCCGCGCTCCGCGCTGCGCTATGATCCGCCCATGCGGGCAGCCATCCTCGCCGTGGGCTCGGAGCTCCTGGGCACCGACCGGCTCGACACCAACTCGCTACGCATCACCCGGTCGCTCGAACGCCATGGCGTCGAGCTGCGCGCCAAGGCGGTCGCCGGCGATTCCGAGGCGGAGGTCGCCGCGGCGATTTCCGCCGCTCTCGCGGCGCACGACCTCGTGCTGGTCACCGGCGGCCTCGGACCGACGGCCGACGACATCACCCGCGAGGCCGCCGCCGCCGCGCTCGGCCGCGGGCTGCACACCGACGCGGTGGTCCAGGCCACGATCGAGCGCCGCTTCCGCGAGCATGGGCTGCGCATGCCGGCGATCAATAACCGGCAGGCGCTCATCGTCGACGGCGCCGAAGTGCTCGCCAACCGCCGCGGCACGGCGCCCGGCCAGCGCATAGCGTTTGAGAAAGGGGCCGGGAACGGCGCGACGCTGTTCCTCTTTCCCGGTGTGCCGGTCGAGCTGGAGGGGCTGATCGAAGTCTTTCTCGACCCCTGGCTCGCCGCGCGTTCGGGCGGCGTGGGCCGCGAGACGGCGACGCTCAAGATCGCCGGTCTGCCGGAGTCGGCGGTGGAGGAGCGCGTCTCTCCGGCGTACGCCGAATTCGGCCGCGAAAACATCACCATCCTGGCGAGCCCGAGCGACATCCGGCTGCGGGCGACCGCGGAGGGGACGGACGAAGAGCGCCGCGCGCGGCTCGCCGCGATGACCTCCCGCCTCGCCGCGCTGGCCGGCGACGCCGTCTACGCCTTCCGCGAAGAGGACACCATGGAGTCCGTGGTCGGCGGCCTGCTGCGCGCGGCCGGCCGCTCCCTCACCACCGCCGAGTCGTGCACCGGCGGCCTGGTCGCCGAGCGCCTCACCCGCGTGCCGGGGAGCAGCGACTACTTCCTGGGCGGCGCGGTGACCTACACCAACGAGCTCAAGGTCAAGCTGATCGGCGTACCGGCGGAATTGATCGCGGAGCACGGCGCGGTCTCCGAGCCGGTCGCCCGCGCCATGGCCGAAGGGGTGCGCCGTGCCCTGGGAAGCGATTTCGGGATTGGCGTCACCGGCGTCGCCGGCCCGGGCGGCGGCAGCGAGGCGAAGCCGGTGGGCACGGTGCACATCGCCGTCGCCGGCCCGCGGACCGGCGGTGAATCCGGAGGCGAGATCCACACCGATCACCGCAAGATCCGCTTCCCCGGCGACCGCGAGCGGGTGCGCCAGCATTCGAGCCAGCTCGCGCTGGAGATGCTGCGCCGCCGGCTGCTGGGGATTCCGTTCTCGTCATGAGGCTCTTCCTGGCGATCGAGATCCCGCCGGCGGTCCGGCGCGAGGTAGCGCGGCGGATCGCCGGTCTGCGCGACCGCCTGCCGCGGGCGCGCTGGGTCGATCCGGAGATCCTCCATCTGACTTTGCTGTTTTTCGGCCAGGTCGACGAGGCCAAGGTCCCGGCTCTCGGCGCCGCTCTGCGCGACGCGTTCGCGCGGCATCTGCCCATGGAGCTGCGGCTGGCCGGCGGCGGCACCTTTCCTCCCCGCCGCCCGGCGCGGGTGGCCTGGGTCGGCATGGAGACGACGGAGGAGATGACAGAGGATGGGCTCGCGGCGCTCCAGGCGGACGCCACGGCCGCCGCGGTCGAGTCGATCGGCTTCACGCCCGAGGACCGGCCGTTCCATCCGCACGTCACCCTCGCCCGCTGCGAGCCGTTCTGGCCGCGCGACGCCGCGGAGAAATTCGCCGCCGCGTTCCCCGGCGCCGTCGGGCAACCGTGGCTGGCCGATCACGGCGTCCTCTTCGAGAGCAAGCTCAGCCCCAAGGGCCCGCGCTACCGGCCGGTCGAGCTGCTGCCGTTCGCCGGAGACTTGGGGGAGGCGGAAGCATGACCGGTCTCGCCGCCGGCATCGTGGTCGCCGCCTACCTGCTGGGCTCCGTCTCCTTCAGCTATCTCATTGTGAAGGCGAGAGAGGGGATGGACGTGCGCACCGTCGGCAGCGGCAATGCCGGCGCCACCAACGTGCTGCGCGCCGCCGGCAAGGGAGCCGCCGGGCTGGTGCTCCTTCTCGATGTCTTCAAAGGCGTCGTGGCGGTGGTGGGCGCGCGGCTGCTGGCGGCGGCGCCGGTGGTGGTCGGCGCGGCGGCTGTGGCCGTGGTCCTGGGACATGTCTTCCCGGTCTTCCTCGGCTTCCGCGGCGGCAAGGGAGTGGCGACGTCGGCGGGAGCGATGGGCGCTCTCGCGCCGGCGGCCATGCTGTTCAGCCTGCTGCTCTTCGTCATCCTGGTCTATTGGAAGCGCTATGTCTCCCTCGGCTCGATGACGGCGGCGGCGGCGTTCCCGCTTTTCGCCTGGACCGGCCAGCGCCTGGGCTGGGTCGCGAACGAGGATCCCTGGCTGATCGCTTCGTCGGCGGCGATCGCTCTCATCGTGGTGGTCAAGCACCAGACCAACCTGCGACGGCTGCTGCAAGGCGTCGAGCCGCGGCTCGGGGAACGGAAAGCCGACTGAAAATGAGAAGAGAATGAACGGAGAGGCGAAGAACCTGGCGGTGCTGGGAGCCGGCTCGTTCGGCACCGCGCTCGCGATCCATCTGGCGTCGGCCGGCCATCGCGTGCGGCTGTGGGCACGCGACGCCGAGCTGGCCCGGCGGATGGCCGAAGAGCGGATCAACCGCGAATACCTGGACGTGCCGCTGCCGCCGGGCTGCGAGCCGACGGCGGACATCAGCTCGGTCGTGGGCTGCGACGTCATCCTCCTCGCGCCGCCGTCGCACGGCTTCCGCGACGTGCTGCGGCTGTTCCTCAAAGCCCATTCCGGCGACCGGCCGGTGCATCTGGTGTCGGCGACCAAGGGGATCGAGACCGAGACGCTGGCGCGGATGAGCCAGGTGGCCTTTGAAGAAGCCATGGCGGCCGACCGCGAATTGCGCTTCGCCGCTCTCTCCGGACCGACCTTCGCCGTCGAGCTGGCGCGCAACATGCCGACCACGGCGGTCATCGCTTCCGAGGAGGCGGCCTATGCCACCCTGCTCCGCGAGGCGCTCTCGACGTCGACTTTCCGTCTCTACTCCTCCTCCGACGTCGTGGGGGTCGAGCTGGGTGGCGCGGTGAAGAACGTCATCGCCATCGCGGCGGGCGCCGTCTCGGGCCTCGGCCTGGGCGCCAACACCCTGGCGGCGCTGATCACCCGTGGCCTGCACGAGATCACCCGCCTGGGCATCGCCTACGGCGGCCAGCCGCGCACCTTCGCCGGCCTCGCGGGCTTGGGCGACTTGGTGCTCACCTGCACCGGCAGCCTGTCGCGCAACCGCCGCACCGGCCTGGATCTGGCCGCCGGCAAGACCCTCGCCGAAATCACCGGCGGCACCCACTTCGTCTCCGAAGGCATCCGCAACTCCGTCGCCGTCGCCCGCGTCGCCGCCGCGAAAGGCGTCGAGATGCCAATCACCGAGCAGATGGTGGCGGTGATGTATGAAGGGAAGAACCCCAAGCAGGCGGTCGGAGAGCTGATGACGCGGGGGTTGAAATCGGAGACGGAGCTGTGAGCGCGCGACGGGCTCTGCCAGAAAGGCTCTGGCCGGTAGAAATGATCCCCTGGATGACGGAGAGGCTCTCTGGAAGCGGAAAATGGCTTGGCGGGAGGTCCGGACGGTCTCCGGCCGGCCGATAGACTCTCTGGGCGGCGGAAGTGGCTCGACGGCCAGCGCGGAGAGTCATCGTGCCGGTCGAGAGGCTGTCTGGGTGGAGGAGAGGGGCTCTCTGCCGGCGAAAACGAGCCGTGGCCCGCCGAGACCCGCTCCGGGGTTCCGTCGCCGGCGCGCCTGTCGCCTTGACAACCGCCCGCGTTCCGAGATCTGCTAACCCATGGACACCCCATCCACCGACTCATCCTCTCCCGAGGCCGGCCATCAGACCGTCCTCATTCTCGATTTCGGCAGCCAGTTCACCCAGCTCATCGCCCGCCGGGTGCGCGAGAATCGGGTCTACTGCGAAGTGCATCTGTTCAACCTCTCGCTCGACGAGATCCGCCGCCGCCGGCCGATCGGCCTGATCCTCTCGGGCGGACCGCAGAGCGTCTATGAAGAAGGTGCCGCGAGCGCCGAGCCGCCGCTCTTCGAGCTCGGCATTCCGGTGCTCGGCATCTGCTACGGCATGCAGGTCATGGCGCACCGTCTGGGTGGCAGAGTCGAGCCGGGCGCGCATCGCGAGTATGGCCGGGCGGAGATCTCCATCCAATCCCCTGGCCGTCTGTTCGACGGGCTGTCGACCACCGAGACAGTGTGGATGAGCCATGGCGACCGGGTGGAAGCGGTGCCGCCGGGGTGCCGGCCGATCGCGAGCAGCACGAGCGTGCCCATCTCGGCGTTCGAGGACCCGGAGCGCCGACTGTATGCGATCCAGTTCCACCCGGAGGTGTCGCACACTGTCTCCGGCGGCGAGATGCTGCGCAACTTCCTCTATGGCGTCTGCGGCGCGCGCGGCGATTGGCGCATGGCCTCGTATCTCGAAGAGGCGGTGCAGACGGTGCGCGAGAAGGTCGGTGAGGGGAAGGTGATCTGCGCCCTCTCCGGCGGCGTCGACTCATCGGTCGTCGCGGCTCTGCTGAAACGCGCGGTGGGCGACCGGTCGACCGCGATCTTCGTCGACAACGGCCTGCTGCGGAAGGATGAGGCCCTGCAGGTGACGCACAGCCTGCGCGACGGATTGGGGATTCCGATCCTGGCGATCGACGCCCGCGAGCGCTTCCTGAGCGACCTCGCGGGCGTCGCGGAGCCCGAGACGAAACGGAAGATCATCGGCCGCGTCTTCATCGACGTGTTCAAGGACGAAGCGAAAAAGATCACTGGCGTGGGATTCCTCGCGCAGGGGACGCTCTATCCGGACGTCATCGAGTCGGTGTCAGTGAAGGGACCGTCGGCGGTGATCAAGACGCACCACAACGTCGGCGGCTTGCCCAAGGAGCTGGGCTTCGAGCTGATCGAGCCGCTGCGCTTCCTGTTCAAGGACGAGGTGCGCCAACTCGGCCGCGAGCTCGGGCTGCCGGAGCAGATCCTCGGCCGCCATCCGTTCCCGGGGCCGGGCCTGGCGGTGCGCATCCTCGGCGAGGTCACCGCCGAACGGGTCGCGCTGCTCCAGAAGGCGGACGCCATCTTCCTTGAGGAGCTGCGCGAGAGCGGCTGGTACGACAAGGTGAGCCAGGCGTTCGCCGTGCTCCTGCCGGTCAAGAGCGTGGGCGTGATGGGCGACTTCCGCACCTACGAGAGCGTCGTCGCCCTGCGCTCGGTCGAGACCCACGACTTCATGACCGCCGACTGGAGTCATCTCCCGTACGAGCTGCTGGGCCGGGTCGCCAACCGCATCGTCAACGAGATCCGGGGCATCAACCGCGTCGTCTACGACGTGACCAGCAAACCGCCCGCGACGATCGAGTGGGAGTGAGAGCGGACGGCGCCCCCTGTCTCGGGCCCTAACGGGGGCCAGCCGTCGCCATCGCGGCTTCATGCAGGTGAAGCAGACGCAACCCTGTTTCGTGAAAGAAGCTGAGCGTCGCCGGATAAAGCTTTGCCGCTCCGTCCTCGCTGGCGGTGAGAAAGAAGGAGCCGTCCGGCGAGAAGGCGGCAGACTTGAGCCGGTCAGTGTGTCCGTGAAACGTTGCGAGCCGCGCGCCCGTCTTCGCGTCCCACAACCGCGCCATCTCATCCCAACTCGCGGTGAGCAAACGCCGTCCATCTGGTGAGAAGGCCGCTGATGCGATCGCCGCCTTGTGGTCGAGCCCGGCGATCAGGCTCCCCGTCTGCGCATCCCAGAGCTGCGCTTGAACGGCTCTCGCTGTCACGACGAGACGGCCGTCCGGGGAGAGGCGGGCGAGCTCGAGATCTCCTCCTGCCCCGGCAGCGACCTGTTGGCGCAGCTTTCCTGTCTGGCTGTCCGCCAGATACCAGCAATCTCCGAAAGCTGCGAGGATCAGCGTCCCGTCGGCGGAGAATTGGACACTGGTCGCGGGTCTGTCGTGCCCCTCGAGATCGAACAGATGCCTGCCAGTTCTTGCGTTGCGGATCTCTATCTCCTTCCGGCCATAGACGACGAGAGCCACCCGGGAGCCGTCGGGGGAGAACGCGACCGCGTCGAGAGATCCGTGGCCACCGTGGAGGTCTGCGATCACCTTTCCAGAGTCGGCGCGCCAGAGAAAGATCGATCCGTCGTGATCACCGGTGACGATCCGCTGACCATCAGGAGAGAAAGCTCCCACGGCGATCTGGTTGGTATGGCGCTTGAACAGGACGGGAGGGCGCTGCGGCGCGCCGACGTCCCAGACGATGGCTTCGCTCTCCTTATGGGCCGCGAGCAGCCGTTTCCCGTCTGGGGAGACCACCAAGGTCAGGAGCCGTGCGTATCCCGGTGAGGCAAATTCGCTCTTCCGGGGCCTCCGGAGTTGCTCTTCCGTTTTGTCCTGTGTGGCCCGCAAAACGTCGTCGATGGTAGGAGGTGGCGGTGGAGGGGGGAGAGATTCGCCACGCCGCTCTCCGCTGCCGCGGTCCCACACCGTAACGCTGTCCCCCGCGGTCGTCGTCGCCACCCACCTGCCGTTGGGGAAGAAGACTGCCGCGGCGTGAGGCCCTTTCACGCTGGGAAAGGTGCGCAGCGAGAGATCCCGGTATGGGATCGCGATGTGTGCGGCGCCGCCGTCCGTCAGAGTCAGCAGGCGTTGCCGGTCCGGTGCGATCATCGCGGAGCGGAGGTCGGCGCCGGTCCCCTCGATCCGGTCGAGCAGGCGGCCGTCGTGGCCGTCCCACAGGAGGGCCCTTCCGTCACGGCCGGCGGTGAGCAACCATTCCCCTCCGGAATCCGCAGAAAAGACCACCAACTTGACTTCCTGAGAGTGGCCGGCGAGCGGCTCGATAGGAGAGTCTGTGAAGTCCAAACGCCAGAGATCGGCGATCCTGTCGTTTCCCGCGGTCGCCAGTCTCCGACCGTCCGGAGAGAACGCCAGGTCGTTCACTCCGAGATTTTTATGCTGCAAAATCTTGCCGCCGGTCTTCTGAAAATCAGCGACTCCCGCGCTGAGAGGAATAGGCTCCAACCAGAAGTCTGCCTGCGCATGGCCCTTCAAGGAGGACCATCGTGACCCGTCGGAAGCATCCCAGAGAGTCACTTGGCCGTCGGCCATCGCCGCAGCCAGAAGCCCGCTCTTAGGAGAGAACCGAGCGTGCTCGATCTTTCCTGTGCACTCGCGCAGAACGGAGATCTTCTTGCCGTCCCGGGTGTCCCAGACTGTCGGCTCGCCACAATCGGCGCCGCTCCCGAACGTGAGCAACCGGTCCGATTCGTCCGAGAATACGGCTTGCTCGATGCCGGCGGGCCTCAAATCGACCACGCGCCTTCCGCTTTTGAGGTCCCACAGTGCATCCATCACAACGAGGCGCTCTGCGTCCGGAGACACCTGGAAAAGATCTGGCCGAGCAGAGAGGTTCTTGACCGCGCGAATCTTCCCTGTTTCCGCGTCACGAACAACGATGGAACCGTGCTCGAAATGAACCTGGCCGTGGAGAGTGACTAGAAGGCAGCCCTGTGAGGAGGGGACGAAGTCCGCCTTGGCAACCGGAGGCATGCCCGCTGCGGGATCGTAACATCCGAGGCTCTGGCCGTCGTTTCGCCGCCAACGGCAGACACGCCAGTCGTTGTAGTCGCTGTAATTGCGACCGTTTAGGGTCAGGACCTTGTCACCCTGGCGGCTGAAAGAGGCTGCCTGTATATCTTCGCGTGGAATCGGCAGGAAGCTGACCGCGGCGGTGACAGCCTCGGTAAGGCCAAGGAGAGCCCTGGGAGGAGCCTGCTCCAGAGAGCCTGCGTCGGGCTCGATTGAGGCCAGGGCGGCGCGCAGAGCTTCGAGTTCCTGCCCTGGACGAGCTGCAAGTATGAGAGCCCGTTCCGCCAGTGCCTCCTGGCGACCGCGGACGGCCTGACGCTCCCGCGTTTCGGCGGCGAGCTTCCGCGCTTCCGCATCGGTGGCCGCTTTGTCTGCCTGCTGTCTCTTCCGCTCGGCTTCGATCTGGCTATCCAGCGCCACGTCTCTGCGCTGTTCGGCGGCGTCGACTGTCCGGCGGCTCCACTCGGTCACTCCGACGATTGAGACAGCGACGAAGCAGACCGTGGCGACAAAGGCGGCTTTGAGACAGGTCGCGCGTCGCCAGTACCGGAATGAGTTGATGATCCGCCGCTTGACCTTGGGTGAAGGAACGGCTCGACAGAGCGCCTGCCTCGACTCCCGCACCATGGGGACGCCACCCAGCACCCGTTCGTACCATTGCGCCTTTTGGAGGGAGCCCGAGAAGGTGAGGGGGATGACCTGCCGGCGGGTCTCCAGGAAGAAGGACTCGATCTCGAGCCGCACGTTGTCCGACTTCGCGGCTGCTTTAGTGCCGACTACGACGAGCGCGGTGCTTCGCCACAATTTCCGCCACACCCGATCCGGGATCTCGCCGCCGGCATCTGTACCTAGATGATCGAGGAAGCACGAATAGCCCTTGAGCCCGGCCGCAAGGGCAGTTGCATAATCTCCTCCATCCATGTGGCTGTAGGAGATGAACAAGTCATCGCCGATGAAGACGCGAGCGATAGCATCCCGCATGCGGTCGAATGAGGATCTCGGCGCGACGGTTCCCACTTACAATCTCCGTCATTACTTTAACCGAGCAAAGGCTTGTTGGCATCCTCTGCTGCTCGGCGGCGTCTTGTTTTCTCGATCTGCTGCAGTCTTCCAGGGGACGGCCTGCTAACATCATAGGTGAACGTCAGGCCGTCGATTCCGATCGCCGATTCCGACCGGGAGGGAGATCGCGTGGGAGGACTCATAGCCGGGCTCCTGAGCGGTGGGCTGTTCAACCTGGTGCCGCTGACTCTCGCGGTCGTCGCCCTGATCGACTGCGCCCGCACCGGGGCGGGCTGGTATTGGTACTGGATCATCTTCATGTTTCCGTTCGTCGGTCCGATCGCCTACTTCGTCGTGGTGCGCAGCCCGCTCTTCGCAGGCGGCTCGGCGGGGTTGGTGCCGCCGCACGTCGCGCGCCGCCAGCAGGCTCGCCGCCGGTTGCGGGAGCTGCAGGTGCAGCTCGCGCACTGGCGGGGTCCGGGTGTCCTGGCCGAGGCGGGGGAGGAACTGCTCGTCCTCGGCAACTACCGCGAGGCGGAGGCGCGGTTCCGCGAGGCGCAGCAGAACGGCGCCGGCGTCGAGGACGTCAACTTCGGACTGGCTCAGACGCTCGAGATGCAGGGCCGGTGGCCCGAGGCCGCGGCGCTCCTCGAAGCGCTGGTCGCGGCGGAGCCCGACTCCCATCTCGGCGAGGGCCCGCTCCATCTCGGCCGGGCTTTGGACGAGAGCGGCCGGCGGGATGAAGCGGAAGCGGTCCTGCGGAAGGTGCTGGAGAAGCGGACGGTCGTCGAGGCGCAGGTCCGCCTGGCGCGCATCCTCTATGCGAAGGGGCAGAAGGAAGAGGCCGACCGGATCGTCGCCGAGGTGCGCAACGACGCCAAGCTGCTGCCGCGCTACCTCAAGCGACGCCACCGGCCCTGGCTCTGGGCCGCGCGCGGGCTCAATGCGACGAGCCGGCTGCCGAAACCGTGGATCGAAGGCGCGCTGGCTCCCGGCGGCAGGAATCCTTTGACGCTGGCGGCGGTGCTCGGCGTCGCCGTGCTGCTCGTCCTGGCGTTTCTCTGGTGGAACGGCGCCCGGCGCTGACGCGCCGGGCGTTCTCGACGGCTCGACGGATTACTTCTGCTTCAGATTCTTGAAGAAGTCCGCCATCGAGCCGAATCCTGAGCCGGCCGTGTTGGCGTTCTTCGCGGCGTACGCTTCGTAATCCTCGTCGCGTCCCCGATCGCGGTCCCGGTCGCGTCCCCGGCCGCCGCCGCCGCCGCGATGATCGCCGCGGTCGCCACCACCGCCGCGGGGAGCGCTGCTGCGCTCCCGGCCGCCACCGCCACCGCCGCCGCCTTCGGCGCCGCTCCCCATGGAGAGGGAGATGCGGCGCTTGGCAGGATCGACGCTGAGGACGCGCACCTTCACGTCCTGGCCGAGCTGCACGGCTTCCTTGGCGTGGTTCAACCGCCGGCCGGAGCCCATCTCGCTGATGTGCACCAGGCCCTCGATGCCCGGCGCGATCTCCACGAAGGCGCCGAACGACTCCGTCCGCATCACGCGGCCGTTCAGCTCGGTCCCCTCCGCGAAACGCTCCGCGACGTCTTTCCACGGATCCCGTTCGAGCGCCCGGCGCGACAGGGAGATGCGCGGCCGGTTCTCGTCCTTCCCCTTCTCGATCTTGATCACCTGGACTTCGACTTCCTCGCCGACCTTCAGCACCTCGTTGGGGTGGGCCAGGCGCGAATAGCCGATCTCGCTGACGTGCAACATCCCTTCGAGGCCGCCCAGGTCGACGAAGGCGCCATAGCTGGCGAGCGACGTGACCTTCCCCCGGAGCACCGAGCCGACCTCCAGCTTGGAGCGCGTCTCCGTGGCTTTCGTCTCGGCCTCTTCCTCGAGGAGGGCGCGGCGCGAGAGCACGATGTTCGGCCGGGTCTTGCCCTGCTCGATCCGCATGACGCGGAAGGCGAGGCGCTGGCCGACGAACTGCTGCGGGTCTTCGACGTAGCGCAGGTCGAGCTGGGAGAGGGGACAGAAGGCCCGCATCCCGGAGACCTGGACCTCCGCGCCACCCTTGTTGATGGCGGTGACGACGCCTTCGACCGGGATGCCGGTCTCGTGCGCCTGGCGCAGCTCGGCGGCGACTTCCTGGCCGCGGGCGGCCTTGCGCCGCAACACCAGGCTGCCGGTCTCCGGGTCGTTGCCGGTGACCGTGGCCTCGAGGGTTTCGCCGACGTTGACGGTGAGATTGCCGCTGGCGTCCTTCAACTGCGCGAGATCGATCATGCCTTCCGACTTGCCGCCGAGGTCGACGAACGCCGCCGTGTCGCCGATCTGGGTGATGATCCCCTTGACCTTCTCGCCGACAGCGAGAGCCTTGCGGGTCTCCTCGCCGTTCTCCTTGTGCTCGAACTCGGCGAGGATCTGGCCGAAGTCCGAGGTTTCCTGCGTTTCCTGTTCCTTCATGTCGTGTTCACTCCTGCGTGCCGGGCGCATCGCGGTCCAGATCGTCTGGCTTCGCCCCGCCCCGGGCGTTTAACCGGTGGAAACTATCATGCGCGCCTGGGAAGATGGGACCCCCTGTCAGACGGGCTTGCTCCATTGCAGCGAGAGTACCAGGACAGAGCCGCGCGCGCGACCCCGGACGGCTTCTTTTTTACATCCCGGCCCGCTAAGCTTGGCGGCCGGATCGCTGACCAGCCCCGAGGGACCCCATGAAATCACGGACCGCGTCTGCCCTGCCGCTCCTGCTCCTCCTCGTTGCGCTCGTTGCGCTCGCCCGGCCCTGCCTGGCTCAGACGCCGGCCCAGACCGGACCGCCGCCGCTCGACCCGCGCGAGATCCACCTGGCCGATCTCGTCCAGCTCACCTTCCAGGGCGAGAACGCCGAAGCCTACTGGTCGCCCGACGGCCGTGAGCTGACGATGCAGTCGACCCATCCGCCCTACGACTGCGACCAGATCTTCCGCATGCCCACCGACGGCAGGAAGACCGGCAAGGACGCGATGTCTCTGGTGTCGACCGGCAAGGGGAAGACGACGTGCTCGTATTTCACCAAGGACGGGGCACGCATCCTGTTTTCTTCCACCCACGCCTCCGGCGACGCCTGTCCGCCGCCGCCGGACCGTTCGCACGGCTACGTCTGGTCGATCGATCCCAACTATGAGATCTACTCCGCCAAGCCCGACGGCAGCGACCTGAAGCGATTGACCAACAACCATGCCTACGACGCCGAGTCGACCGTCTGTCCGCTGGACGGCTCAGTGGTCTTCACCTCGACGCGCGACGGCGACCTCGATCTCTACCGGATGGACGCCGACGGCTCGCACGTCCGCCGCCTGACCTCGACGCCGGGCTACGACGGCGGCGCGTTCTTCTCGCCCGACTGCTCGCACATCGTCTGGCGGGCGTCGCGGCCGAAGCCGGGCCAGGAGATGAAGGAATACCGCGACCTGCTCGCCCGCGGTCTGATCCGGCCCACCCAGCTCGAGATCTACGTCGCCAAGGCCGACGGCACCGACGTCCACCAGGTGACGCGCCTCGGGGCGGCTTCCTTCGCGCCGTCCTTCTTCCCGGACGGCAAGCGCCTCCTCTTCTCTTCGAACTACGGCGACCCCAAGGGGCGGGAGTTCGACATCTGGGCGGTGGACCTCGACGGCAGCCATCTGGAGCGCATCACCTGGATGCCCGGCTTCGACGGCTTCCCGCTCTTCTCGCCCGACGGCAAGCGGCTCGCCTTCTCCTCCAACCGCCGCGGCAGCGCTCCCGGCGAGACCGACGTCTTCATCGCCCGCTGGGTGGAGCATCCGGCGGCGGTGGAGGACGCGGTGCGCTACCACGACGACGTCGCCTGGCTGGCCGACGACGCGCGCGAGGGGCGCGGTGTCGGAACCGCCGGCCTCGACGCCGCCCGCGACTGGCTGGTGGAGCGATTCAAGGAGATCGGCCTCGCCCCCGGTGGCGATGGCGGCACCTGGCTGCAAGCCTTCGACGTGCCGGTGGCGATTCAGGAGGAGGAAGCGGCGGTCGCGGTGGACGGCAAGCCGCTCGCCCACGCCGACTTCCAGCCCGCCGCCTTCTCCGGCTCGGCCCACCTCGGCGAGACCGCGGTGGTGGCGGCCGGCTATGGCATCACCGCCCCGGAGCTGGGAGTCGACGACTATAAGAATGTCGATGTGAAGGGGAAGCTCGCCGTCGTCCGCCGTTTCACACCGGCGGGCGCGCCGTTCGACAAGGAAGAGGTCGAGCGGCGCTACAGCGACACCCGTCTCAAGGCATGGAACGCCCGCGAGCATGGCGCGCTGGGGTTGATCATCGTCGATGTGCCGGCGGACAAGCCCGCGGGAGCGACCGAGCTGCCGGCCGAGGCGCCGCTACCGGAGCCGAAGGTGGACACCAGCATCGCCGCGACGGTGGGCGGGGATGCCGGCCTGCCGGTCGTTTATTTGACCCGCGCCAGCGGCGGTGTGCTTTTCGATCGGATTCAGGGGACCGGCCACCAGGCGACCCTCTCTGTCGCCCTGACCCTGCGCAAGAGCGCCGCCGCGAACGTCGTCGGCATCCTGCGCGCCGGCGCGGCCGACCGCCTGCCGGGTGCTGTGCTGGTCGGCGCTCACTATGACCACATCGGCCATGGCGGCGCCGCGTCGCTCGCCCCCGACTCGCACGACGTCCACAACGGCGCCGACGACAACGCCTCGGGCACCGCCGCCCTCCTCGCCGTCGGCCGCCAGCTCGCCGCCCGCCGCGCCGAGCTGCGCCGCGACGTCTGGCTGGTCTCCTTTTCCGGCGAGGAAGAGGGCGCGCTCGGCTCCACCGCCTTCACCCGCCATCCGCCGTCCGGCCTGGCGCTCGCCGATCTCACCGCCATGCTCAACATGGACATGGTGGGCCGGCTGCGCAACGACGCGCTCGCGGCGCTGGGCAGCGAGACGGCGCCGGAGTGGAACGAGCTGGTGCCGCCGCTCTGCCTGAAGCACCACCTCGTCTGCTCGCTCGGCGGCGACGGCTTCGGCGCCTCCGACCAGAACCCGTTCTACGCCGCCGGTGCGCCGGTGCTGCAATTCTTCACCGGCGTCCACGAGGACTACCACAAGCCGTCCGACGACGCGGACAAGATCAACGCCGAAGGCGGCGCGCGTGTCGCCTCCCTGATGGCCGACCTCACCGCCGCCGTCGCCGACCGGCCGGGCCGCCTCACCTTCAAGAGCGCGCCGGCCCCTGCGCCGCAGGGCGACTCGCGCTCCGCCGGTGCCGGCCTCGGCACGGTGCCCGACTACGCCGGAGACGGCCGGCCGGGCGTCCTCCTGGCCGGCGTCCGCGCCGGCAGCGCCGCCGAGAAAGGCGGCCTGCAACGCGGCGACCTCCTGGTGGAGCTGGCCGGCACGCCGATCCGCGAGATCCACGACCTGATGTTCGTGCTGCGCCGCGCCAAGCCGGGCGAGAAGGCCCTCGCCATCGTCGACCGGGGCGGCTCGCGGGTCACCCTCGCCATCACCTTCGAAGCGCCGCGCCGGTAAGGGCCGGTAAGGAGCCGCCATGAAACTGTCCCCGGTCCTTTGTGTCCTTGCAGTCCTTTTGGTCCTTTCTTTCTCTCCGCTCGCCGCCGCGCCGCCGTCCGACTACGGCCAGCGCTTCCAGGACCTCGCCGCCCTGCGCACGGTCTCCGACAGCGAGCGCCTGCACCGCCTCTTCGACCTCGCCTGGGAGCACCGTCTCGCGGAGTCGCCGGAGCTGGCCACCGAGGTCGGCGCGCCGGGCGAGAACGACCGCTGGGAAGACCTTTCGCAGGCGGCCATCGACCGCCGCCACGACACCAGCCGCAAGATCCTCTCCGCCGCCGAGTCGATCGACCGCCTCAAGCTCTCCGACGCCGAGCGGTTCGACCTCGACCTCTTGATCAACCGGTTGCGGCGCACGATCGACGGCTACCGCTTCCCGAGCGAGTTGCTGGCGATCGACCAGCGGAAGGGGATCCAGCAGGAGGTGCCGCGCACGCTGTCGATCGCGCCCGCGACGACCACCCGCGGCTACGACGACCTGCTCGCCCGCCTGCGCGCCCTGCCGGCCCTGGTGGATCAGACCATCGCGCTGCTCGACAAGGGACTTGCCGCCGGCGTCACGCCGCCCAAGGTCACCCTGCGCGACGTGCCGAACCAGGTGCGCGCCCTGCTCACCGACGATCCGTTGCAAAGCGCTCTGCTCAAGCCGTTCCGGGAGATCCCGGCGAGCGTGCCGCCCGACGACCGCGTGCGCATCACCCGCGACGCGCTGCACGCCTACGAGGAGAGGGCCGCGCCGGCCTTCCGCAAGCTGCATCAATACCTCGCCGAGACCTACGTGCCGCGCGCCCGCACCACCATCGGCCTCTCAGCGCTGCCCGACGGCGCCGACTGGTATGCCCACCTGGTGCGGCAGTACACCACCACCGACATGACGCCGCAGCAGATCCACGAGCTGGGTCTTTCCGAGGTCAAACGCATCCGGGCGGAGATGGACAAGGTCATCGCCGCGGTCGGTTTCAAGGGGACGTTCGAAGAGTTCTCGCACTTCCTGCGCACCGATCCGCGCTTCTTCTACGACAAACCCGAAGACCTCGTCGACGCCTACCGCGTCATCGCCAAGCGAGCGGACCCCGAGCTCGCCCACCTCTTCCGCACCCTGCCGCGCCTGCCCTACGGCGTGACCCCGATCCCGGACTACGAGGCGAAATCGCAGACTACCGCCTACTACGACGGCGGCTCGGAAGCCGCCGGCCGGCCCGGCACCTACTTCGTCAACATCTACGATCTGAAGTCACGGCCGAAGTGGGAGATGGAGGCGCTGACGCTGCACGAATCCGTCCCCGGCCATCACCTCCAGATCTCACTCGCCCAGGAGCTGCCGAACCTCTCCGAGTGGCGCAAGCACAACAACTACACCGCCTTCGTCGAAGGCTGGGGCCTCTACGCCGAGAGCCTCGGCACCGAGATGGGCTTCTACAAAGACCCCTACTCGAAGTTCGGCCAGCTCACCTACGAGATGTGGCGGGCCATCCGCCTGGTCGTCGACACCGGCCTCCACGCCAAGGGGTGGACCCGCGAGCAGGCGCTCGACTATTTCAAGGCCAACGCCGCCAAGACCGAGCACGACATCGAAGTCGAGGTGGACCGCTACATCACCACCCCCGGCCAAGCCGTGGCCTACAAGATCGGCGAGCTGAAGATCAAAGAGCTGCGCGCCGACGCCGAAAAAGAGCTCGGCCCCGCCTTCGATATCCGCACCTTCCACGACCAGATTCTCGGCCACGGCGCGGTGCCGCTCGATGTGCTGGAGAAGAATGTCAAGGAGTGGGTGGCGGGGCAGAAGGCTCGCCACTGAAGCGTCGCGGCACCGGTAGGCCCATCGGGAAAGGCGGCGTAAGATATGCATGGGATGGAATAAGCCATCCTCCCCGGGGCGCTAGGGCACGGAGGCCCGAAGGCCACGGGGACACTTTCCGAGGAGGTTTTCCAATGCGGAAGAAGCTTGCTCTCCTGGTCTTCGCCCTGGCCGCCACTGCAGCCACCATCGCCATCTCCCCTGCGTCGGCGGACACCTGTCCGAAGGGCTCGCACCTGTTCACCTGCCCGACCTACTCGTTCTGCTGCCCCAACAACGCCTTCTGTGCCTGCTTCCCCTGAGCAGGACCGCGGAGATGGAGCCCCGCGCGGCCTCCATCTCCGCCTCTCCTAGTCCGCCCGCTGCGTCGTTTGCGGGCGGTCCATCACCACCCAGCGGCGGCAGAGCTCTTCGAAACGGCCGGGGTCCTGGGTGGTCAGGGCCTCGCGGCTGAACGTCTCGATGTCGCCGGGGGAGGTGCCGGCCCGGCGGAGAGCTTGGCGAATCGCGCTCACCAGCGCAAACCGGTTGCGGCTGCGGAGGGTGACGCGGACTTTGGGGTAGATCGGGGTCATGGGCAGAGGAGTCCCTCACCTATATACGTCGGAAACGCCCAAAACATTTCGTCCCGCCCCGTTTGCGCAAGAAAGGTGGGACGGCGGGTGCTCATGGAATCCTCCCGGGACTCTCGTATTTTAACACGGCGACCAGCTTCTCCAACGGCTCGCGGTGCGAGAGCGCGGACTGTCCCGGTTTCGTCCCAGGGCTACACTCTACGGACATGAAGGTCTCATTTCTTATCGCGCGGCTTCACCAGCCGCAAATCCTGGAGGGTCAAGGGTCATGGAATCCATCCGTTCGGAGGAGAGGTACGATGTAGCCATCCTGGGATCCGGTCTCGGTGGCGCAATGCTCGCCGCCATTCTCGCCAAGCAGGGACAGAGTGTCCTGCTGCTCGAGAAAGGGACCCATCCCCGCTTCGCCATCGGCGAAGCGATGCTCCCGCAGAGCTCGATGTTGATGTGGATTCTGGGCGAGCGCTTCGGCGTTCCGGAGATCCAGAACCTCAGCAATTCCCTGTCCATCCGGCAGCACGTCTCGGCGTCGTGCGGGGTCAAGCGCACTATCGGCTTCCTCTACCATGAGGACGGCCAGCGCCAGAACCCGGCGAAGTCGCACCTTCTCGTCCCGCCGGCCACGCCACTGTTCTCGGAGAGCCACCTCTTCCGCCAGGACGTCGACCTCTACATGGTCAATGCCGCCATCCGTCACGGCGCGGTCTATCGCGACAAGGTCGACATCACCGATCTCGAGATCCGCGACGACGGCGTCGTCCTGCGCTCCAGCCGCCACGAAGAGCTCCACGCCCGCTTCCTGGTCGACGGCACCGGCCACCGCTCGCTGCTGGCCGACAAGCTCTCGTTGCGCGAGACGCCCACTCGGCTCCAAACGCAGTCGCGCTCCATCTTCACCCATCTCAAGGGCGTCCGCGCCTATGACGACACGCTGCGGGACGACGAGCAGCTCGGCCTCTCGGCCCGTTGGTACGAGGGGACCTTGCATCACGTCTTCGACGGCGGCTGGTTCTGGGTGATCCCGTTCGACAACCACAGCGACGCGGGAAATCCGCTGTGCAGCGTCGGCCTCACCCTCGACATGCGCAAGTTCCCGGACCGCGGCTTGTCGCCGGAGCAGGAGTTCCGCGAGATCGTGAGCCGCTTCCCGAGCGTCGCGGCGCACTTCGAAGGCGCCGAGGCGGTGCGTCCGTGGGTGTCCACCGGCCGCCTCCAGTACTCCTCGACCCATGCGGCGGGCGACCGCTGGTTCCTCCTCGCGCATGCCGCGGGCTTCGTCGACGCCCTCTACTCGCGCGGTCTGATCAGCACCTTCGAGACCATCCTCGCGCTGGTCGATCCGCTGCTCCAGTCGCTCGCCGACGACCGGTTCTCCGTCACCCGCTTCGCCTATGCGGACCATCTGCAATCGGCCCTCCTCGACGCCAACGACCGCATGGTCAACAGCTCCTACCAGGCCTTCGCCCACTTCCCGCTGTGGAACGCGTGGGTGCGCCTGTGGTTGAGCTCGACCCTGTTCGGCGATCTGCGCCTGTTCCGGATCTGCCTCAAATACCTGGAGAGCCGGGATACCTCGGTCTTCGAGAGCTTGCAGTTGGATCCGCTGCCGCGCACCTCGAAACCGGGGGTCAACCTGGCCGAGGACCTGCTCGACGCCGGCGAGGCGCTCCTCGCCGCCGTCGAGGAGGGACTGCTCTCGGCGGACGCTGCCGCGGACCGTATCTTCGAGCTGTTGCAGCTCGCGCCGCTGCCGCCGGTGCACGGCTGGGGCGATCCGGAGCAGCTCCATCTCGATTTCACCCCTGAAAAGCTGATGCGGATGATCGGCTGGGGCAAGACCGAAGCCCCGGCCGAGCTGCGCGATCGCATGTTCGACTTCAACATGGCCGTGCTGGGCGGCATGTCCGACCAGGAGCACGTCCCCGCGCCCCTGGTCTCCAGACAACGCAGCCACCGTGACGAGCTCGCCCTGGCCATGGCGTAAAAGTTCTTGATTTCCCTCTGAAGGGGCCCGCTCAGACCCTTGGGTTGGCCCCTTCTCTTTTTTCTGGCGTTCAAACAAGAAATAATCCGGTTCCGGGTTTGCTCCATATCGGTTCAGGTTTCATCTTGCCTTTCCGCTGAGTTACCGCCTATACTTTCTGCATGACCTACCTGACCGAGCGGCAAAAAGAGATTCTGGAGTTCATCCAGGAGTACCGGCGGGACCGGGGGATCGCTCCGACGCATCGCGAAATCTGCGAGAAGTTCGGGTTCTCCTCCTATGGCACCGCCTACAAACACCTGAAGCTGCTGCAGGAGAAGGGATTCCTCCGGCGCGACTGGAACCAGAAGCGGGGCATCGAGCTGCTCCGCGCGATCCCCGGTGGCGAGGGGGGGACGGTGGAGAAGGAGCTGCCGTTCTATGGCCGGATCGCGGCGGGCCGGCCCATCGAGGCGCTGACCGGCAACGAGCGGGTGGCGGTTCCCGGTCACTTGCTGAGCGGCCGGCCGGGCGACCACTATGTGCTGCGCGTGGTCGGCGACTCGATGATCGAGGAGGGGATCCACGACGGCGACTTCGTCATCGTGCTGCGCCGCGAGGCGGCCGAGCCGGGGGAGATGGTGGTGGCCCTGGTCGGCGACGACGCGACGCTCAAGCGCTTCTTTCCGGAAGGAAAGATGGTCCGCCTCCAGCCCGCGCATCCGACCATGGAGCCGATCATGGTCCCGGCGAGCAACGTGCGGGTGCAGGGCGTCGTCGTCGGGTTGATGCGGAAATTCTGATCGTCCGCCCTGCGCCATGACCGATCCGGCGTTCTGCTACGACCTTTTCGAGGACGCCCTGGGCTTTGCCGTGTCCGTGGCCCGGGGTGGCTGTCTCGTCGGTCTCGGACATCATGCGACACGGGAGCTGTCGGAGGAGTACCGCGAAAGGCACTGGCCGCGGGCTCTCTTCGCGCCGGAAGCCGAGCCTCTGCCGGCGGTTCGCGCGCAGCTCGCCGAATACCTGGCCGGCCGGCGGCGCGAGTTCGACCTGCCCCTCGATCTTGCGGGCACCGAGTTCCAGCAGGCCTGCTGGCAGGAGCTGCTGCGCATCCCCTTCGGCACGACCCGCACCTACGGTGAGCTGGCACAGCGGATCGGCCGCCCGGCCGCCGTCCGCGCCGTGGGGCAGGCCAACCACAACAATCCGATCGGCGTCATCGTCCCTTGCCACCGGGTGATCGGCGCCAACGGCTCGCTCACCGGCTACGGCGGCGGCCTCCCCATGAAGCGCGTTCTCCTCGAGCTGGAAGGAGTGCTGCCCCCTCTCCTGCCTGGCGCCCGCCCCTGAAGGCGTCCGGTCCCGCCCGGCTCCGGCATGTTCCGTGCATCCGCTACGAGCCGGCGGACGGAACGCCATCTATAGAAGTTGGAGGACAGCAATGGCAGGAGAATCGCGGTTCCTCTCTTGGCGGTGCCTTGTGGTGCTTTTCGCCTTGACCTCAGGCTGCACCATGATCTCGCCCGACAAGCGGAGCTCGTATCAATTCGATCATCCTTTTGCGGTAACCAATGACGCCTTTCGCCGCTCGCTCGACACCTTCGGCAATACGATGGTGGGCGGCAACCACGCGGAGATCCTGAACAACGGCGACGAGGTCCTCCCCGCGATGACCGCGGCGATCGAGGGCGCCAAGTCCACGGTCGACCTCGAGGAGTACATCTTCAAAAACGACCGCGCCGGCGAGATCGTCGCCGCGGCCCTGATGGATGCTGCGCGGCGCGGCGTCGAGGTGCGCGTGCTTGTCGACGGCACCGGCAGCAGCCACTCCTGGCCGATCCTCAACCGCATGAAGAAAGCCGGCGCCAAGGTGTACGTCTTTCACCCCATCCGGCTGTGGAGCATCTATAAGATCGGCCGGCGCACACACCGCAAGATCCTGGTCGTCGACGGCACGACGAGCTTCGCAGGCGGCTTCTGCATCGCCGACAACTGGCTCGGCAACGCCCGCAACCCCAAGGAGTGGCGGGACAACATGGTGCGGGCCACCGGGCCGGTCTCATCGCAGATGCAGGCGATCTTCAGCGAAGACTGGACGTACACCACCGGCGAGATCCTGGCCGGCGACAAGTTCTACCCGCAGATCGCCGCAACCGGCGGAATCCAGGGGCAGGCGATCAAGGTGACGCGCGGCGATTCGTCCTCGCTCGCCAAGATGCTCTACTACGTGGCGATCAAGTCGGCCGAGAAGTCGATCTACATCCAGAACGCCTACTTCGTCCCCGACCAGCAGATCCGCGAGGCGCTGGTGCAGGCGGCGCGGCGCGGCGTCGACGTGCGCGTCATGGTTCCCGGGCGGCACATCGACATACCGCTCGTGCGCATGGCCTCGCGCCTGCACTACGGTGAGCTGCTCCAAGGGGGCGTGAAGATCTTCGAGTACAAGCACACGATGATGCACAACAAGAACGCGGTCATCGACGGCATCTTCAGCATCGTCGGCTCGATCAACTTCGACTCCCGCTCGCTGCGCCAGAACGCCGAGGACAGCTTCGCCTTCTACGACCGCGACTTCGCGGCGCGCATGGAGGCGAGCTACGCCGCCGACGAGAAGGACTGCCACGAGGTCACCTACGACAGTTGGCGGAAGCGCGGTGTCGAGCAACGCCTCGCCGAGCTCGTTTCGATTGTCTTCCAGCCGATCTATTGAAGCCCGGGCCACCGCCCGAATCCACGGCTCGCGCGGAGACGTATGAACGAGTAGGCAGACGCACTCGCGCGCCTGCCGCGCTCTTCAGAGGAAGACCATGATGCACACCAAGATCAAGATGACTGTCGCGGCCCTGCTGCTCGCGGCGTGCGGATTTGCCTGCCGGGTGGGAGCTGACGCGATCGACAAAGCGATTCCCGCGCCGGCGCTCGACACGCCGGCCGCCGAGGCGACCGGGCTGCAGACCGCGGTGCTCGCGGGAGGCTGTTTCTGGGGCCTGCAGGGCATGTTCGAGCACGTGCAAGGGGTCACCAGGGTCGTCGCCGGCTATTCGGGAGGCACCAAAGAGACCGCTCACTATGAGATGGTGGGCACCGAGCGGACGGGCCACGCCGAGTCGGTGGAGATCACCTTCGATCCCAAGCGGATCTCCTACGGCCAGCTCCTGCGGCTCTATTTCTCCGTCGCGCACGACCCCACGGAGCTCAACCGCCAGGGTCCGGACTCCGGTCCCAGCTACCGCTCGGAGATCTTCTTCCTGACCCCCACCCAGGAGCGCATCGCCAGGGCCTACGTGGCGCAACTGTCCCAGGCGAACATCTTCCGGGGACCGATCGTCACCAAGATCGAGCCCATGAAAGGCTTCTACGAAGCCGAGGGCTACCATCAGGACTTCCTGATCCACAACCCCAACCACGGCTACATCGTGCGCAACGACCTCCCCAAGATCGCCGCCCTGAAGCGGGTCTACCCGGAGCTTTACAAGGAGACTCCGGTGATGGTGACCAGCCGCTGAGAGATCACCCGTCCGCCCAATCCCGGGGCGATGCCGGCGATGCCCCGGGCTGAGGAAACCCCGAGCCTTCGGCCCTCTCCCCCACACAGGTTTTTGTTTGGGAATCAGGGCACCGACAGCTTGCCGTCGCGTACCCAGACGTGGTTTCCCGCCGTCACCGTCGCGTCCGTGAACAGATTCCACCGCACATAGCCGCCGCGGACGTTTCCTCCCAGCTCGCTGTTGTCGCCCAGCGAGAGACGGACGACGCCGGCTCCGTAGCCGAAATAAGGAATCCAGGGAGGGTCCGCGGGAACGGCCAGCTCGGGATTGAAGCCGAGGGCGAGCTCGCGGAAGGCGCGCGCGGCGTCTCCCCCCTCTTTGAGCTCGGCCTCGACGCCTTCCCTGCCGGAACGGGCGCGGATTTCGACCACTTTGCCCTTCACAAAACGCATCACCAGGCCGTCGACGTCCTGATTGCCCCACTGGCCGGGCGGGAAAGCGATGGTACCCTCGACCGTCTCTTCGAGCGGCGCCACGCGGATCGCGCCGCAGGGGATCTCGATCTCGCGGTCGATGAGGACGCGGGCTTCGCGGGCACGGGCGGCGGAGGCGTCGCCGTCCTGGAAGTTGACCGGGCGGTCGCCGATGCGGAAGCGCAGGTCGGTGCCGTTCGGGGTGGTGACATGTGCCTCGCCGCTCCGCAGGGCCGCCGCGAAACGGCGCTGGACCTCACCGATCGCGCGGCAGTCGGAGTGCAGAACGGCGTTCTGGTAGGTGGCGTCGATCACCTCGCGCGGCGGGATCGGATGCCCGGGAACGGGATAGGCGCTCGGAGTGCCGGCGGCCGTCCAATGGAAATGGATGGTGCGGCCGTGCCCGCCGCGCAGCACGTCCTGCATCGCGGCATACTCCGGATCGATCGGCGACGCGCCGGGCAGCATCACGGCGAGGTCGACGTTCTGCAGCAGGGAGAGCAACGCCGCGCGCGACGCTTCGGCGCTCTTGCGGTCGGTCGTCGTATCGTAGACGCCCAGCACCTGCCACGACCCGAGATCGACACCGCCGGCGCGGACCACGGCCTGGCGCAGCAGGGGGATGATCGGCGCGAATTCGCCCGGCTGGGAGAGCAGGAGCACTCTCTCGCCGGGCTGAAGCGCCATCTGATGGACGAGGCGTTCGGCGAGGGCCCCATAGTCGAGTCGATTGTCTAGAGGAACGGCAGACGCGGTTTGGCTCATCAGGAGGATTCCGGCGAAGAGAGAAGTCGGCAGGGACATGATGGAGAGAGCTTATCGAAGATTCCTCACCGAGCGCTGGCTCTTCGCCGCGCTGGCCGTGCTCCATCTCGTGCCGGTCTGGCTGGTGACCTACATCCCCACGACCGACGGCCCCAGTCACGTCTACAACGCGTTCGTGCATCTCCACCTTCATGATCCGGCCTATCCGCTCTTCGGCCAGACGTTCGAGATCGATCCGC
Source organism: Thermoanaerobaculia bacterium (assembly GCA_036264355.1). Classification (GTDB taxonomy): domain Bacteria; phylum Acidobacteriota; class Thermoanaerobaculia; order Multivoradales; family UBA5704; genus UBA5704. The sequence goes on along the minus strand of DATARD010000050.1, from coordinate 13,410 downwards.
GCCCGTTGCCGAACTGGCTGAGCCAGGCGGCGCTGGTGCCGCTGGTGGCGGTGTTTTCGCCCGGCGTGGCCGAGAAGGTGCTGGTGAGCCTGTACGTGTTCCTGTTCCTCGCCGCCGCCCGCTTTTTCGCCGGCGCGGTCGATCCGGACCGGCGCTGGCTCGCCTTTCTCGCCTTCCCTTTCGTCTTCAACTGGAGCTTCCACTTCGGCTTCTACAACTTCTGTCTGAGCCTCGCGTTCTATCTCCTCGCCCTCGCCTGCTGGTGGCGCCGGCGCGCCCGGCCGGATCTGCGGCTGGCGGCGGAGATGACGGCGCTCCTCCTGCTCTGCTACTTCTCGCACATCGTGGCGGTCGTCCTGGCGCTCTTCTCGCTCGGCGTGCTGTGGCTCGCCCTGCTGCCGGCGGCGATCCGCGAGAACCGGTGGCGCCGGCATCTCTGGCATCCGGTGATCCTGGCTCCGCAGGCTCTGCTGCCGCTCTGGTTCGTCGTGTCGCAGAGCGGCGAAGCGGTCGCCAAGACGGCCTCCTCGCCGCGGCTCCTGGTGGAAGATCTTGCCGGATTGCAGATGCTGTTCACGTTCGGCGACTGGCCGCCGCGCCTCGCTCTGGTGCTCGTGATCGCCGTGCTGGGCTTCTTCACCGTGCGGCGACGGGTCTCTGCACGGGATGGAATCCGCTGGCAGGAAGAAGACGCCTTTCTGTTCCTCGCCATTGCGCTGGTGGGCATCTATTTCTTCAGCCCGGAGAAGATGGCCGGCGGCTCGCTGCTCCAGCCGCGGCTGACGCTCTTCCCCGTTCTCGTGCTGATCGTCTGGCTCGCGCCGGCTCCGGCGGCTCCTGGCGATGGGCTGCGGCGCGGCGCCATCGCCGTCCTGACGGCGCTCGCGGTGTGGAACCTGGTCAACGTCGAGCAGGCCTGGCGGAGCCTGGATCAGGACGCCGGACAGGTGATCGCCGCGGCGGACGGAATCGAGCCGGGCGCGACCGTCCTCTCCCTGATGTTCGATCAGTTCCCGGACACCCCGGGGCCGGTGATGCGGATCCACACCTTCAACCGCGTTGACACCGAGAAAGGGCTGGTCGACTGGTCCGACTACGAAGCGGTGAGCGGTGTCTTTCCGGTCCGGTTCCGGGAGGGGGTGAGCGTGCCGCCGCTGTGGGAGATCCAGCGCGATCCGGACCGCATCGACATCGATCGCTACGCCGCCGCGACCGACTACGTCTACTGCTTCAAGATGCCCCCGGACTCCGATCTGGCCGGCCGGCTGACGCAACAATACGACCTGGTGCGGCAGGTGGGCGAGGCGCGGCTGTATCAACGGCGCACCCTCCAATGAGCCCAAGGAGAAGCTGGATGAACGAACGGACCCTCTTCTTCGCTCTGGCCGTGCTCCATCTGGTGCCGTTCTGGGTGGTCACCGCCGTGCCGACCGTCGACGGGCCGAGCCATGTCTACAACGCCTGGGTGCAGACCCATCTCGGCGACACCGAGCGCTTTCCGGCGCTCCGCGAGTATTTCGAGATCGACCACCGGCCGCTGCCGAACTGAACCGCGCAGGCCCTGCTGCGGGCTCTCCTCGCCGTCCTGCCGCCCGCCGCCGCGGAAAAGGTGCTGGTGAGCGGATATGTCCTGCTGTTCGCGCTGGCCGCGCGGTTTTTCGCGGGAACGGTCGATCCAACCCGGCGCTGGCTGGCGGCATTTTTTGCATCCGCTGATCCTGCTTCCGCAGATCATCCTGCCGCTCTGGTTTCTGGCCGGGCAGCCCCACCGGCTGATCCATCCCAAGAGCTTCGCCACCTGGTCGAACCTCTTTCTCGATCCGGCGGTCTATGCCTTCGGCGGCTGGCCGCAGCGACTGATCCTGATCTTCGCCTTCCTCCTGCTGCTCCTGCTCACGCTGTGGCGGCGTTCGCGGACGGAGAACGCCCGGCGCTGGCGGGAGGAGGACGGCTGGCTGATCCTCGCCGCCTGCCTCGTCATCGTCTACCTCTGTGCGCCCGACAGAATGGCTGGCGGCTCGCTGCTCAAGCTCCGGCTGGCGCTCTACGAGGCGTGGACCGGATACTTTCCGGTTCGCTTCCAGGAGTCTGTCGCCGACATTCCGACCGACCAGATCATGACGGACCCGAAGCGCGTCGATCCGCGCAGCCTGGGCGGAGAGATCGACTACTTCTATTGTTGGAGCCTGCAGCCGGACTCGGACGCGGCCCACTGGCTGGACCGCCGCTACCGGCTGATCCGGCAGGAGGGGCTCGCGACGCTCTTCGAACGGCGCGACCGGGTTCGTAGAGCGCGGCAGGCGGCCGAAACCGGGATGTGAGACACTGGGTCACTGCGAGCCACTGCGATGTACAACGAGTTCTACGGCTTTCGGGAATCGCCCTTCAACATCACTCCCGATCCGCGTTTCCTCTTCTTCAGCGACCGCCATCGCGAGGCGTTCAACCACATCCTGTTCGGCATCCGCGAGCGCAAGGGCTTCATCCAGATCACCGGCGAGGTCGGAGCGGGCAAGACGACGGTCTGCCGCGCCGTTCTCGAAGAGCTCGGCGACCAGGTGCGGACGGCGCTGATCCTCAATCCGTGCCTCACCAGCACGCAGCTCCTGCGCGCCATCCTCGCCGAGCTGGGCCTGGAGTCGAAAAACGACAAGGTGGCCTGCCTGCATGTGCTCAACCAGTTCCTCCTCGCCGAGCTCGCGGCGGGCCACGACGTGGTGCTGTTCATCGACGAGGCGCAGGACCTGGACTTCGATCTGCTCGAGCAGGTGCGCCTCCTCTCGAACCTGGAGACCGATCAGCGCAAGCTGTTGCAGATCGTCCTCCTCGGCCAGCCGGAGCTGCGCGAGAAGCTGGACGAGAGACGCCTGCGCCAGCTCCGCCAGCGCATCACCGTGCGCTACCACCTGAAGCCGCTGTCGCGCGAAGAGATGGAGCACTACATCCAGCACCGGCTGCACGTCGCGGGAGGCAACGGCCTGCCGACCTTCAACCGTTTCGCGCTCGGCGCGATCTACCGTTACTCGGGAGGCGTGCCGCGCCTGGTCAACGCGGTCTGCGACAAGGCGCTCCTCTGCGGCTACGTGACCGGCGCCGACCACCTCACCTGGCGCCACGTCCGCCGCGCGATCCGCGAGCTCGAAGGAGAGACTGGATGAGCCTCATCGACGAAGCGTTGAAACGAGCCCGTCAAGAGGCATCCCGCCAGGAGGCCGCCGAACGCGAGAAACGCTACGCCCGGGTGCCGGTCTACCTGCCGCCGTCGCGCCGTTCGCGTCCCTGGCTCCTGCCGGTCGTCGTGGCGGTCTGCCTGGCGGCAGGCGTGGCGGGCGGGTTGCTGCTCAGGAGCCCTCACCCCGCGACCCCCGTTCCCGCGAATCCGCCAGCTCCCACGCCTCCAGTGGCGCCGGAGACCACGGAGACGAAGAAGCCGCTTGCGGAAAAACCGGCTGAGAAAGCGGTCGTTGAAAAACCGGTCATCGAGGAACAATCCGAGCCCACCTCCCCGGAAGCGACCGCTCCGCTTCCTCCGCCGAAGCCCGCGCCGCCAAAGCTCGTGGCCGAGCCGACGCCCTCGCCAGTCGTCGCCTTGCCACAGCCGGCGCCGCCGCCACCGTCGCCACCACCCTCTCCCGTCGTCGCGCTACCGCAGCCTTCTCCCACTCCAGCGCCTGCGCCGTCGGCCGATATCCGATCCTACGTCCGCGAAGTGCCGGCCGGCGACGGCACCACGATCCGGCTCAACGGCATCGCGTTTTCGGCACAGCCTGTCGCGCTGTTCGGTGACAAGGTGGTCGCTCCCGGGGAGAGCATCGGCGGCTTTACCGTCGTCGCGATCGAAGCGCAGCGTGTGAAGCTTCAGGGACCGGGGGGGGCGGTGTACGTGACATTGAAGTGAGATTTTTGGAAGCGATGAGGATACAGTCGAAGCATGCTTGCCCGAACGCGCCGTCCCTACCCACACGAGCTCTCGTCGACGCATCTCCGCGCCGCGCTGGGCCGGCGCGGCGATAGCGCCGAGGCAGAGGCCCACCGCACAGCCGAGGCGATGTCTCGCGGTGGCGTGCTGCCGGTCTCCATAAGGGCTCTGCCCTCCGCGGCATCGGCGGCGCACGACATCGACCTCGGCGGACCCGGCGAGCCGCTCTCCGGATCGATGCAGGCCGATCTCGCTGGCCGGTTCGGGCACGACTTCAGCCAGATCCGCGTACATGCGGATCCGGCCGCGGCGCGGGCGGCGGAGGACCTGGGCGCCAGGGCCTTCACCGTATATCCCCACATCGCGTTCGCTGAAGGCCGCTTCGCGCCGGGCACCCTCGAAGGGAACCGCCTCCTGGCGCACGAGCTCACCCACGCCGTGCAGCAGGAGCGCGCGGGCGGGCCGGCGATCGTACAGTGCGACGCCGACGCCGATCTTCTGAAGGCGGTCCAGAGCGACGATGTCCAGATGCGCCAGGATGAGGTCGACAAGCTGGAAAGCCAGCTCGCCACCCGCTTGGCGAAGCGGCGGGCAGAGATCGAAACGCTCATGAAGGAGACCAAGAGCGCCGACCGCAAGGCGCAGCTCCAGAAGGACCTCGACAAGTCCGTGGCGGAGATCATCGCCAAGAAGGACTCGAGCTTGGTGGACAGGACCCACCGCAAGGACATCAAGGACTCGTTCCAGCATCTCAAGGCGTCCAAGGGATCGCTGGCGACGGCGGCGGCCAAATGGGCCGAGCTCGACGACGTGTTCCTGAGCTCCGACGTCAAAAGCACGCTCGCGTCGATCGGCCTCACGCCCGCCGATCTGAAGGCGACCATCTGGAAGGAGAGCAACTTCAAGAACAACACCTCGGGCGACATCGCCGGGATCGCACAGATCGGCATCAAGGAAGAGAAGCGCGCCGGCGGCAAGCCTGACGACCGGAAGAATCCCAAGCGGGCGATCCATTTGCTCGCGCACGTTCTGAAGAACAAAGCTGACGATCTGAAGAGCACGCTCAAAAAGGTGCCCGGCGGCATGGAGTGGAAGCGCTTCCTCCTCGCCGCCTACAATGCGGGGGTCTTCGCCATCGCCGACGCGCAGCAGGCGGCCATTGCCATGGGGCGCGCCGGCACGACATGGGCGGAGCTGATCGACGGGGATGGGGCGTCTCCTCTCCAGCAAGGCCTTGAGAAGCACAAGAGCTCGTATCCCGAGGGAGTCGACACGAAGCTCAAGACCACGAAGGCCTATGTCGCCGACATCCTCGCCCGGGTTCCCCTGCCCTGATCTCCGCGACCAACGCCTGCAGCTCCGTCGTGATCGCTGGGCGCCAGCGCCAAGCGGCGGAACGCTTGACGGCTCCAAGGCACGGCGTCGCTCGCGCCGCCGGCCGGGCTTGGCGCAGCTCCGACGCCAAAGGCAGCCCAATGCATGTAGAATGATCCGCGAGGGACATCAGGATGATCCTCGCGGACATTCTTCAGGACCAGAACCCGTGGTGGCGGGATGGCGCGATCCGCCGGGCTCGGACCTATCCGGTTCGCCGGGATCTCCAGCCGCAGCTCCTCTCCCGGGTGGTCCGCATCGAGGACCGCCGGGCCGTCGTTCTCCTGGGGCCGCGTCAGGTCGGTAAGACGGTCCTCCTGCTTCAACTTGCGGACGATCTGTTGGAAGCAGGCTGGCCTCCCCGAAGCCTCACCTATTTCGACTTTTCCGATGACCGCCTCACGGAAAAGGTGGCTGCCCGCGACGTGGTGAACGCCTTGCCCGAGGGGCTGGAACCGGACCGCCCACGGGTGTTTCTCTTCGACGAAATCCGGCAGGCACCACTGTGGGACCGCTGGCTCAAGCAGGCGGTGGACCATGGGCGGGACCGCATCGTGGCCACCGATTCGGCCGCCAGCCTGCTGCGGGATGGGAGCCGGGAGTCCGGTCAGGGCCGCTGGGACGAGCTGCTTCTGGAGGGGTTGAATCTACGGGAATTTGCTCGTCTGCATGGCCAGCCTGGGGAACCTCCAGAGGATGTAACGCGGCGGATTCCCGGTCTCCACGAGCGCTACTTGGCCCTCGGCGGCTACCCCGAGCATGCCTTGAGCGAAGACTTTCCGGAAGTCCGGCGGCGGCTACGGAGTGACATCGCGGAAAGGGCGATTCTTCGCGACTTGACGGGGCTTGGCGTGGATGTTCAGCGCGTCAAGGACCTTTTCGTCTTCTTGGCGAGGGAATCGGGAGGCGAGCTCAACGCCGAAGCCCGAGGGCGGGACCTGGAAGCCGATCCCCGCTCGATCCGGGAATGGAACCGCCTGCTCGCCGAAACTCTGCTCGTGATCCCGCTGGAGCGTTTCACCGAGCACGCCGCGGCCGGACTGCGCGCGCGGCCGAAGATTTACGCGGCGGACCCCGGCATCGTCCAGGCCTTTGCCACCCTGCCAGCCCATGATTCCGAGGTCCGGGCTCGCGCCTTCGAGTCTGCGGTGTTCCGTCATCTCCGAGAGGTGGCGCGCGGGTTGGGTGGCGAGCTTAGCTATTTCCGCCACAAGGACGATCTGGAGATCGACTTCGTGCTCCATGTGGCGGGCCGGAAGATCGGTATTGAAGTGACGAGCGGAGCCCGGGTGCGACCGGAGAAGGTCGGGCGTTTGCGGAGCGCTGGAGGTGTCCTCGGTGCAGACCTTCTGCTTCTCATCCACGGCGGTGTCGTCCAGGAGGCCATCCAGGATATTCAGACGGCTTCATTGGCGCGCTTCCTTCTAGACCCGCTTGCCGTCTTGGAGGCGTCATCATGACCGAGAACATCCCCCTGGGAGAAAGAGAGAGTCTTCATCGAGAATTCAAGAGCCGTGAGGCTTTGAAAAGACCCGAGTTGATCGCCCGTGAGGTCGTGGCCATGCTGAATGCGAAGGGCGGTGTAGTTTGGGTCGGGCTGCGCGACGAAGGTGACCGGGCGGTAGAGGTTGAGCCGATTTCGGGGGCAGAGCGGGAGCGGCGCCGGCTTCGGGACTACCTGTTGGACACCATCGAACCTTCGCCAGCGGGCGACGAAGTCGAGGTCGATGTCGTGGCCGCCGACAGGGGCGAAATTCTGCGTATCGAGACGCACCCCAAGCCGGATCGCCTGCCCTATGCTCACCTCAAAGAGAGCGGACGCTGGTTTGTGGTCCGGATCTCGGATCGTACGCGCCCCATGACGAGGGAGGAGATCTTCCACTCGCAGCATGTCCCGCGAGAGACGGATACTGCCCGCGATGCCGCGATCCTGGAGGTCCTGAAGGAGAGGAAGCGCATCCAGGAAACGGCGGGAGAAAGGCTCTGGCTCGCGCTGAAGCCGGTGCCGGCCATCGAGCTCGACCTCCAGGACCGCCGACTGAAAGCCCTCCTGCTCGATCCGGCCTTGACAGACAATCGCCGGTCTGGCTGGAACTTCTCCACCTTTGGGGAGGAGCCGCGTGTGCGGCAAGGCAGGCTCGTGACCGGCTGTGAGGACGATGCACGAGCTGTCGAGATCCGGAGAGACGGCTTTATATCCTTCTCGGTCCTCCTAAAGGGCCTCTGGTGGAAGGGAGATGCCTCGGAGATCTGGCCACCCGCTCTTTGGGAGTACCCGCTCTCCGCCTTGCGCCTGGCCGGAAAAATCTATTCTGACCACCTGGGCGCGGACGCCTCGATCGTTGCCGACCTGTCTGTCATTGGCGTCAAGGGATGGAAGCTGAGGGCGGGCTCACCCAGATCCGGCACCATCAACTTCAACCCGAGACCGAAGGAGTTTGTCGAAGCCGACGACCTCCTTCTCGAGAAGCCTCTCGTCTTTTCCAGCAAGGACATCGTCCAGGAGCCGGACCGATGCGGCGCACGGCTCCTGGAGCGCGTCTACGAAGCCTTCGGCTATGGCCGGGAGGCGTTTCCTCCGGAATTCGACGAGGAGACGGGCCGGCTCACCTTTCCAGAATAGGAGCCGCGCCGGACAACGGGCCGTTCCACCTCCACAACGCGCCGTTGGACTTCCACGACGAGCTGTTACCCAGCCCGTGCTAATCTTCGCCAGGAGGCGAGGCCGCCCGGCAGGGGCGGCGGCTTCCGGGAGGTCAGTATGCTTGCGATCCTGCGGCGTTTCGGTTCCGGTGCTTTCCTTGTCCTGGCTGCGGTCGCTCCGTTGAGCGCAGCGTCTCCATCGTTCCTATCACCTCAGACTGAAGTGATTCGCGGTCCTGGGACTCCGGTCCTCAGCATGGCCTTCTCGCCGGTGGACCATCTTCTCGCCTCGTCGGGGGATGACGGCTCCGTGCGGCTGTGGAACACGCGCACCGGAGATGCGGTCCGCACTCTGGTGGACAAGGGCGAGCCGGTCGATGCGGTGGCGTTCTCCGGCGACGGCCGCCGGCTTGCCACGGCGGGACACGACGGCCGCATCACGGTGTTCGATCCGCAGAGCGGACGGACGATCCATACGTTCACCGCCTCCACGTTCTGGTGCCTGGGCCTGGCGCTGTCGCCCGACGGCAAGCTGGCGGCGTGCTCGAGCACAGGGAAGCTCTCGGTGTGGGACGTCGAGAGCGGTCATCAGGTGCAGTCTCTCACCACCTGGTCCGGCGTCCTCGCCTGGTCTCCGGACGGCCGTTTCCTCGCCGCGGGGTCCACGGTCATCGACCTGTGGGACACGGCGACCTGGCACAAGGCGAAGACCCTCGGCGGCCATGCCGGCGAGATCCGCGGCCTGGCCTTCTCTCCCGACGGCAGCCGCCTGGCGACCGCCAGCATCGACACCACGGTGCGCCTGTGGCGGGTCGACACCGGGGAACGGACCTGGACGCTGCGCTCCGAAGGGGTCGCCCTGCCGGCCCGGCATGGCATCACCGGCGATCCGGTCCGTCTCCCGGTCCTCGCGGTGGCGTTCTCGCCCGACGGCAAGCGCCTCGTCACCGGCGGCACCGACCGCGCCGTCCGTCTGTGGAACGTCGACAGCGGAACGCTGCTGGAGACCCTCACCGGCCACACGATGACGGTGACCGGCGTCGCCTTCCTGGAGGACGGCAAGCGGATCGCCTCGTCCAGTCTCGATCACACGATCCGGCTGTGGGATCTGGCGGACCGCGCCGCGGACTGAACCTCGGGTGCATTCGTACGTACTCAGTCGTGGGGACGTTCGTTCCCCCTTCCTTTGGAGGAGACCCATCGTGCGCATGGCTTTTTCCGATAGTGCCCGTTTTCTGCCCGTGCTCGCGGCGGCCACCCTGTTGACCGCCGTCTCCGCCCTGCCCGCCCTCGCCCAGCTCAACGGCCTCACCATCCCGCCGAGCGGCGACAACCAATACTCCTCCGCGATCCAGGGCATCGGCCTGGTGCGCGTGAGCGTCGAATACCACAGCCCGCAGGTGCAGCGCCCCAAGGGCCAGGACCGGCGCGGCAAGATCTGGGGCGGCCTCGTCCCCTACGGCATGACGAATCTCGGCACCAGCACCTGTGGCGCCGAGTGCCCGTGGCGCGGCGGCGCCAACGAGAACACCATGTTCACCACCTCGCATGACGTCAAGATCCAGGGCCAGCCGCTGCCGGCCGGCTCCTACGGTCTCCACTTCGTTCCGGGCAAGGACGAGTGGACGGTCATCTTCTCGAAGAACCACACCTCCTGGGGGAGCTTCACCTACGACCCCAAGGAGGATGCGCTCCGCGTCCAGGCCAAGCCCGAGAAGAGCGCCTACCACGAGTGGCTGACCTACGAGTTCACCGACCGCCAGACGGACCGCGCCACGCTCGCCCTGGCCTGGGAGGACCTGCAGGTGCCGTTCACCATTACGGTCGACAACATGGACGATCTCTATGTCGAGAACATGACGCGCGAGCTGCGCAGCACCGCCGGGTTCACCTGGCAGGGCTGGAGCCTGGCGGCGCAGTACTGCCGCGACCACAAGACGCATCTGGACAAGGGGCTCCGCTTTGCCGAGATGGCCGCGCACGGTCCCGACGGCATCGGCCAGGAGAACTTCACCACGCTGACAACGCTCGCCGACCTCCAGGCCGCGAACGGCAAGCCCGAGGACGCCGCGAAGAACCGCCAGCTCGCGATCCAGAACCCCTTGGCGAACCCCATCGAGATCCATCTCTACGCCCGCCAGCTTCAGGCGCAGGGCCAGAACGAAGAGGCCCTGAAGGTCTTCGAAGCGAACGCCAAGCGCTTCCCGAACCAATGGCCGGTGCACGTCGGTCTCGCCCGCGGCTATGCTGGAGTCGGCAAGAAGAAGGAAGCCCTGGCGGAAGCACGCCTCGCCCTGCCGCAGGCTCCCGACGAGCCGAACAAAAAGTCTCTCGCGGGGATGATCCAGAAGCTCGAAGAGGAGACGAAAGGAAAATAGGATCGCCATGACCACCATCCGCCCGGCCTCCACGTCTGACGCAGCGGCGCTCACGGTCATCGCCCAGACCGCCAAGCGCCATTGGGGCTACCCCGAGCCCTGGCTGGAGGCCTGGGCGGCGGTGCTCACCATCACGCCGGAGTACGTGCAAGGCAACACTGTGTTCGTCGCCGAGCGGGACGGCCTGCCCGTGGCCTTCGTCGGACTGGTCGACGGTAGCACCTACTGGCAGCTCGACCACCTCTGGGTGCTGCCGGAGCACCAGGGCCACGGCCTGGGGAGCCGGCTGTTCGACGCGGCGCTGGGGGTGGTGCGGGCGCGCCGGCCCGGCGTGCTGCGCATCGAAGCCGAGCCCTTCGCGCTCGGCTTCTACGAGCGCTGCGGCGCCCGCCAGGTCGGCACCGTCCCGGCGCCGGTTCTGGGGACTCCGCGGGAGCTGCCGTTGCTGGAGCTGGCGGTCACTCCCACTTGATGTCCGGCATCCGCAGCCGTTCGACCTCCTGACCGTTGCCGAGGACGGAGCGGTCGAGGATCTCTTCGACGTCGTCCACCGTCACGCCGCGGTACCAGAGGTTGTAGGGCCAGACGGCGACGGTGATCCCCTGGCTGCAGTGCTTGAGGCAGCCGGTGCGGACGACCATGACACGGTCGCGGACGCCGAGCTCTTTTACCCGGTCCTTGAAGCGGTGGTAGACCTCCATCGAGCCACGGAGGCCGCAGCTCGGCTTCGGGCTTTCGGGGGAGCGCTCGTTGGTGCAGACCAGGATCTGGATCTCGGGCTTGGGCATAAGGCACCCATGATAGCCCGGCTTCCGGTACTCTATCGCGCGGCCCGTCCGCGGACCTCGCCGCGGGGAGCCTCAGGAGGGGAAGCCATCCATGGCGTCTGACATCGACATCGCACAACAGGCAAAGCTCGAGCGCATCGCGACGATCGCGCTCGACAAGCTGGGTATCCCCACGGATCACCTCGAACCCTACGGGCACACCAAAGCAAAAATCTCTCTCGACTATCTGCAAAGCCTCGGCGACCGGCCGGATGGCAAGCTGATCCTGGTGACAGCGATGACGCCGACGCCGGCCGGCGAGGGGAAGACCACGACGACGGTAGGTCTCGGCGACGCGCTCAATCGGATCGGCAAGAAGGCGATGATCTGCCTGCGCGAGCCGTCGCTCGGACCGGTCTTCGGCATGAAGGGCGGCGCGGCCGGCGGCGGCTATGCGCAGGTGGTGCCGATGGAGGACATCAACCTCCATTTCACCGGTGACTTCAACGCCATCGCGCTGGCCAACAATCTCCTCGCGGCGCTGCTCGACAATCACATCCACTACGGCTACGAGCCGGCGCTGGACACGCGGCGGATCACCTGGCGGCGGGTGATGGACATGAACGACCGGGCGCTACGCGACATCGTCATCGGATTGGGTGGCGTCGGCAACGGCTTCTCGCGCGAGGACGGCTTCGACATCGTGGCGGCCTCCGAGGTGATGGCGATCCTCTGCCTCTCGACCTCGCTCGCCGACCTCAAGAAGCGGCTGGGGAACATCGTGGTCGGATCGACGCGCGACCGCAAGCCGGTGCACGCGCGCGACCTCAAGGCGCAGGGCGCGATGACCGTGCTGCTCAAGGACGCGCTCAAGCCGAACCTGGTGCAGACGCTCGAAAACAATCCGGCGTTCATCCATGGCGGACCGTTCGCCAACATCGCGCACTGCTGCAACACGGTGATCGCCACGCGCTCGGCGCTCAAGCTGGCGGACTACGTGGTGACCGAGGCCGGTTTCGGCGCCGACCTGGGCGGCGAGAAGTTCGTCGACATCAAATGCCGCAAGGCCGGACTGAATCCGTCCGCCGCGGTGGTCGTCGCCACGGTCCGCGCGCTCAAGTACCACGGCGGCGTGGACCTGAAGAGCCTCACGAAAGAGGATCTGGCCGCCCTGGAGAAGGGGCTTGCCAATCTGGACCGCCACGTGGAGAACGTGCAGCAGCATTACGGCATCCCGTGCGTGGTGGCGATCAACCGCTTCTCCTCGGACACCGCTGCCGAGCTCGATCTGGTCAAGGCGCGGATGGCGGCCAAGGGCGTCTCCGCCGTGGTCGCCTCGCATTGGGCGGACGGCGGGCGCGGCGCCGAGGACCTGGCGCACGCGGTGGTCGCGGTCTGTGATAGCAAGCCGGGCGCAGGAGTCCAGTTCGTCTACGAGGACGCCGATCCGCTGTGGAAGAAGATCGGCAAGATCGCCCGCAAGGTCTACCGCGCCTCCGAGGTCACCGCGGACACCAAGGTGCGCGAGCAGATCGCCCGCCTGCAGGAGGAGGGCTACGGGAGCTATCCCGTCTGCGTGGCGAAGACGCAGTACTCGTTCTCGACTGATCCGCAGCTCCGCGGCGCGCCGGAGAACCACGTGCTCAACGTCCGCGAGGTGCGCCTCTCCGCCGGCGCCGAGTTCGTGGTGATGATCTGCGGCGACATCATGACCATGCCGGGCCTTCCCAAGGTGCCGTCGGCGCACGCGATCGACATCACGGAGGATGGGAGGGTGGTTGGGTTGTTCTGAGGCCCTCTCTGAACGCCCGCCGGAATTCGCGCGTTTGTCGTAGGGGCGGTCCGCGGGGATGCAGCCAGGCACCCCGCGTGGCCGCCCTCAACGGTGCGCAAGCCTCCTCCGCTCCGATCCGCACAAGGGGTCGCAGGGACTTGGTGTGAAGTCCAGCCGACAAAAAGCCCACCGCTCAAAGTTAACGCGTACTGGACCCCCCTCCGCACAACAGAGATCAGAGAACGCAGAGTCCAGAGAAGAATGGGGAAATCCCAAGCGGGAACGACCCTCACCTCTCCTCCGGCGACCTCGGCGTCCGCCTGAACTTGATCGCCCGTCCCTTCCACTTGATCGGGCGTCCGCCTGGCTTGATCGCCCGTCCCTCTCATTTGATCGAGCGTCCCCCTGGCTTGATCGAGCGTCCCTCTCATTTGATCGAGCGTCCACCTGGCTTGATCGAGTGTCCCTCTCACTTGATCGGGCGTCCACCTGGCTTGATCGCCCGTCCCTCTCACTTGATCGGGCGTCCACCTGGCTTGATCGCCCGTCCCTCTC
>DATARD010000021.1:0-5031 GCA_036264355.1 Thermoanaerobaculia bacterium | reverse complement strand
AGCTCGAAGAGGCAAATGCTTTCGATCTCGAAGGCGATATCCAATCAAATCAGGGCGACTTCGAGGCCGCTCTCGACGCATACCGGCTGGCCCGCTCAGCGTACCGGCAGGCCGGCTCCTTGCTGGGCGAAAGGACGGCTTATGCCTCTGAGGCCGATGCGCTCGTACGGCTCGAGCGATACGAGGAGGCGATCAGCTCCTACCGGCAATCGCGCGCTCTCTTCGCCGGACCGGAAGACCCTCTCGGTCAAGGAAATTGCTGGCGAGGAGAAGCAGAAGCCCTCCGCCTCTCCGGACGATATCGCGAGGCACTCGCCGTCTATCCCAAAGCGCGCGCTCAGTTCTCAGCCGCTGGCGACGAGCTCGACATGGGAGATACCTACCGCGGAGAAGCCCAGGCTCGGCTCGAATTCCAGGAGTGGAGAACGGCGATACGCGATGCAAACCAGGCGTTGAAATTGATGAAGCCCTATGATGCCGATCGAGGCAAGAGCCTGGCCCTGGTCACCCGGGCATTCGCCCAAGAGGGCACCAAACAGCTCGCGGCGGCTGTCGCCTCGGCAAAAGAGGCCATTCGACGGCACTCCAACTGGCGTGACGCCAGCGTGGAGGAGGCGCATCGCGCGTTTTCTGATCTGGACATCGTGGGTGCCTACGAGGTTCTCATCGAAATCCTGGCCCGGCAACCCGGCCGATCCGCAGAAGCCCTCAACTGGGCCGAAAAAGCACGCTCGCGTGCCATGCTGGATCTCCTCGCTGCCGGGCCATCGGCGGCACCGCACCGATCGATAGAGAGCATCCAATCCGAGCAAAAGAGGATCGAAACCGCTCTGGCAGATGTGGAAGGAAAGCCGAACGAGAAGGGAGAGCGGCGGCGCCTCGACCGCAGACTGGAATGGAACCGCTATCAAATTCTTGCCACTCAGGCAGGCATCTTGCGGTCTGCCGAGCCTTTGGACAGCAAGAGGATCCAGGCGCTTGCCCGGAGGACCGGGCCGATCCTTCTCTATTATTCGGGCGACTCGAAGCTCTGGGCTTTTCTGGTGCGGCCCGGATTTTCGCGGATCCGCGTCAAAGAAATCGATCTCGGTTGGCACCAGCTCCATACGCGAGCCCACGAGCTCGCCTACGATCTCGCCAATCCGCTCCATGAGGCCAAAGCTTCACGTCTTGGGCACGAGCTCTATGACGTCTTGATTGCCCCTTTGGCGAGGTGGCTCCCCGCCAGCGGCCCCCTCGTCATCATTCCTCACGGTCCTCTTCATGAGGTAGCATTTGAAGCCTTGCTCGATCCCGCGGATGTGTCACTTTCCTCGCGCTGGGACCTGAGCTACTCTCCTTCGGTCTCGGCACTGGCTTTTGCACGCCATCGACATCACGAAGCCCGGCCGGCGGACTCATTCGTCGCCTTCTCTTCGGGCCACGGCCTGAGCCTCCCGGATTCCGAGGTGGCCGAGATCGCTCGGTTCTTCGGGAAGAATCAGGCCACTTTCCGGAGCACGGCTGCCGATCTCAAGAGCTACGAACAGTTGGCGCCCCGGGCTCGGCAGCTTCTGATCGCAAGCCGCGGAGTCCACACCGAGGGCAGTCGAACCGAGACCTACCTGGAGATCCTCCGCACCGAGAACGTGCACGATGGCCGGCTGACGGCGGCAGAGATCGCAGCGATACCACTCCAGACGGAATTGGTTACCCTCGCCGCCTGCGACACATCTCATGGCGAGGTTCCATACAGCGACGAGCGCCTTACCCTGACCCGGTCGTTCCTGGTGGCCGGCGCCGCGGCTGTACTGGCGACCCGCTGGAAGGTCCCCGAGGACCTAGCGACCAGTCACCTCTTGAGCGATTTCTTCAGGTTCTACCGTTATGGTGATCACGGGCAGAAACGCTTGCGAAAAGACACAGCGTTAGCCGCCGCACGACGACTGTCCCGCGAGCGCGGCGACCCGGCTCAAGTCTGGGCACCGTGGGTCCTCATCGGCGATTCGCGGTAAAGGATCACCGCCCCCCTACCCGCCCGCGGCGCCCCGCTCCCGGACCGCGGCAGGACGCTGCAGCACCGGCCTCGACTGAGCCCCCACCAGCACCGGCCCCCATTTTGTCGCGGTCGATGTCCCGGTCGTTACCGTCGCCACCGTCTCCGCTTTCCCGTCCCCCGGCTTGTAGTTGACGATCAGATCCCAGTCCCGTTGCAGCTTGTCGCCGAAGATGACCAGCAGGTCGCCGGCCCGGGCGAGATCGAGGCTCTTGCGGACGGCGGTCTCCTCGTCGAAGACGCCGTCGACGATGCGGTCGGCCGGGAAACCGGCGGAGATCAGGCCGCGGCGGAGGATCTCGCCGGTTTCGCCGCGGCGCCGGCCGCGCAGGTCGTCATCTTCGCGGATCATCAGGAGGTCGAAGGCGGGCACCGCGGCGGCGGCGAGGGCGAGGATGTCCTCGTCGCGGCGGTCGCCGGGCGCGGCGATGACGCCGAGGCGGCGGCCGTGCACGGCGAGCTCGCGGATGGTGCGGGTGACCGCCTGCATGCCGTGCGCGTTGTGCGCGTAGTCGAGGACGACGCGGAACGGGTGCTCGTTGTAAAAATTCATCCGCCCGGGGGCCTGGAAGAAGTCGAGGCTGAAGGTGCGCAGGCCCTGGCGGATGTCGTCGACGCCGAGGCCGAGGCCGACCGCGATGGCGGCGGCGAACATGGCGTTCTGCACGTTGTGACTCGCCTTGCCGTCGAGCGTGGCGGGAATCTGCCGGGCGGCGAGGAGGTGGATCTGCTCGTCGCCGCGGTAGAGCACGAGGTTGGGGCCGGTCAGCCCCTCTTCGAGCGCCAGCGCCCGGCCGCGCTGCCGCAGATTCCAGCGCACCCGGCGGCGCGCTCCCTCGTTGCGGCCGTCCATGGTGACGAAGATCGGCGTGCCCGGGCTGTGCGCGGCCATCCGCGCCACCCGTTCGTCGTCAGCGTTCAGCACGCAGAAGTCGGTCGCCACCTCGGCCACCACCTGCTTGATCTTCGCCAGGTCGTCCAGGCTGTTGATGCCGCCCATGCCGAGGTGATCGGCGGCGATGTTGAGCACCGCGCCCACGTTGCAATGCTTCCAGCCGAGACCGGCGCGGACGATGCCGCCGCGTGCCGTCTCCAGCACCGCGGCGTCGACGCTCGGATCGCGCAGCACGATGCGGCTCGCCGCCGGTCCGGTCATGTCGCCGCGCACCGAGAGCACGCCGTCGATGTAGACGCCGTCGGTGGTGGCCATGCCCACCGTGTAGCCGGCGAGCTTGAGCATGTGCCCCACCATCCGCGTCGTCGTGGTCTTGCCGTTGGTGCCGGTGATGGCGGCGATCGGGATGCGGTACGGCGTGCCGCGCGGAAAGAGTAGGTCGATCACCGGGCCGGCGACGTCGCGCGGCTTGCCTTCGGTGGGCGCCAGGTGCATGCGGAAGCCGGGCGCCGCGTTGATCTCGACAATGCCGCCGATACCGCCGCCGGTCTCGCTGTAGCTGCGCGTGATGTCGGGCGAGACGAAATCGACGCCGCCCACGTCGAGGCCGACCGCCTTCACCGCGCGCTCGGCCATCACCCGGTTGTCGTGGTGGATGACGTCGGTCTTGTCGATCGCCGTGCCGCCGGTCGACAGGTTGCCGGTCGAGCGCAGGAAGCAGGTCGTGCCGCGCGGGAGCACGCTCTCCTCCGTGAGTCCCGCAAGGCTGAGCAGGCGCCGCGCCTGGTTGTCGAGAGCGAGGCGGGTGAGCGCCTTCTCATGGCCGACGCCGCGCCGCGGATCGGCATTGACGATCTCGACCAGCTCGGCAATCGTATGGACGCCGTCGCCCACCACGTGTCCGGGCACCCGCTGCGCCACCGCGACCACCCGGCCGTCGACGACCAGGATGCGGTAGTCGTTCCCTTCCAGGCATGATTCGACCAGCACGCCGCGCGACACCTCGGCAGCTTTTTCAAACGCCTCGCGCACCTGCTCCGCGGTCTTGAGACCGATGGCGACCGCCCGGCCGTGGTTGCCGTCGCGCGGCTTCACCACCACCGGATAGCCGAGCCGCTCGGCCTCCTCCACCGCCTCCTCCGGCTCATAGACCAGCGCCTGCTTGGGCACCGGCAGCCCGAGGTCGTCGAGAATCTGGCGGGTCAGCTTCTTGTCCGAAGCGATCTCGACCGCGATCGCGCCGCTGTCGCTGGTGAGGGTCGCCTGGATGCGGCGCTGGTATTTGCCATGCCCGAGCTGCACCAGGGAAGCGTCGTTCAAACGCAGCCAGGGAATGCCGCGCTCCTCCGCGGCCTCGACCAGAGCGGCGGTCGACGGTCCCAGGGCGCGCCGCTGGGCGAGGCGCACCAGACGCTCGAATTCCGCGTGGAAATCGAACGGCGCCGGATCGTGATCGGCCCGCTCGGGTGGCAGCAAGTGGCGGATCAGCCGCAACGCGAGATCCGCGGCGGCGAGGCCGACCGCCTCCTCGACGTAGCTGAAGACCACATGATAGTGGCCGCGCGGCAGCTCTTCGCCGCGCGTCTTGCCGAACGACACCGGCGTGCCCACCAGCCCTTGCAGCTCGATCGCGACATGCTCCAGCACGTGGCCGAGCCAGGTGCCCTTGTCCTCCGTCATCCGCCGCACGAAGCCACCCGGCTCGCCATAGGAGCAGGTGTGCTCTTGCAGAGTTGGGATCAGCACGAGCAGGCCATGCGCAAAACCGGGCAGCCTGCCGGTCGGATAGTCTTCCAGCTCCTCCAGATCCACCGTCAGGCGGATCATCGGCCAGAGCGCATATTGGTTGGGACCGCGATAGACCCGGGTTTCGAGAATCTTCATGCTGGGCTCCATGGAGGGTGACTCTCTGTAATGTGCGTGTCCTTGCCTCGCGGGACACAAAAGCAAGGGGCATGCCACGAGCGGGCATGCCGAGCAAACTCCAGCGTGGTACTCCGGGCCGGCGGTGCTAAGATTGCTGTTGTTCACTCTCATGAGGTCCAGCCCAGGCTAGCTCAATGAACTCGGCAAGATCTTGGCAGAAGCCACTCAAGCCAGG
>DATARD010000006.1:0-13999 GCA_036264355.1 Thermoanaerobaculia bacterium | reverse complement strand
CTCGATGCCCTGCCCCTTGTTGAACTGGGGATACGCGCTCGCCAGGCGCGCCGCGATGGTTTGCAGATCGGCGCGTGCTTTGTCGATGCTCACGCCGGGCTTCAGGCGCGCGACGGCGCTCCCCCAGTGCGTATTGCGGTCTTCCAGGATGTGGTACTGGGCCAGGAAGGGGAGCAGCTTCTCGAACTGCGTGACCGGAACGAACACCTCGGCGTCCCCGGAGAAGCCGCGGAAGCCGCGCGGCATGACGCCCACGATGGTGAGCGGGACCTTGTTCAATTCGATCGTCTTGCCCACCGCCGCGCGGTCGGCGCCGAAGCGTCTCTGCCAGAGAGCATGGCCGAGCACCGCCACGGGAGCGCCCCGGCCGACCTCCTCGTCGGTGAATACGCGGCCCACAGCAGCGCCGACCCCGAGGGTCGGGAAATAGCTACCGGAAGCCCACTCGCCCGCGACTTTCTCCGACCCGGCGGGGCTCCGGAACGTGTACATCTCGGGGCCATAGAACGCCACCCGTGACAAAGAGGTGGCCTGCTCCTGCCAGTCCTTGAAATTCGGGACGGAGACAGGGATCTGAGGCTTGTCTTTCTGCGTCTCCCAGAGCACTACCAAGTGGTCTGGGTCCGCGTAGGGCAGGGGACGGATCAAGAGCGAATTGACCACCGTGAACACGGCTGCGTTGACTCCAATCCCCAGACCCAGGGTGACCACGATCAGCGCGGAGAACCCAGGCGCCTTCGCGAGGCGCCTGAGCGCATAGGCCATGTCTTGCAAAATGTTTGTCATACGTTCACCTCGGAGAGCTCAATCTCGTAAGACGTTGCGGCCAGCTCTGCGAGCTCGCCGGTTGCGATTCTGCCGTCCGCCAGCTTGATGATTCGGTCGGCCACCGGGAAATACCGGTCGTCGTGGCTGATCACCACGACGGTCTTCCCTCGCCGCTTGAGATCGGGCAGGATCTGGCGGTAGAAGACTTCCTTGAACGAGGGGTCCTGGTCCGCGGCCCATTCGTCGAAAAGATAGATCGGCCGGTCCTCCAGATAGGCGGTCAGCAGAGCCAGGCGCTTGCGTTGCCCCTGCGAGAGGTCGAGCGTCGAGAGACTGCCGTTCGTCACCTTCACCTTGCGGTCCAGGTGGAGCTGCGCCAAGTAGTGGCGTGCCCGTTCGTCCAACGCCACCTCACCGAGGCCGAGCAGGCTTTCGAAAAGGTAGAAGTCCGAGAACACCACCGAGAACATCTGGCGGTAGCTTTCCAGATTGCCATCGCGGACTGGCTCGCCGTCGAGAAGGACGCGCCCCTCTTCCGGCGCGTAGAGGCCGATCAGCAACTTTGCCAGGGTGGTCTTGCCGCTCCCATTTCCTCCCACCAGGAAGACGAGCTCGCCCGGACGCAGGGTTAGGTCGATCGGTCCCAGAGCGAAGACCTCGTCTTCATTCTCGCGATGGTAGGCGTGGGTCACCCCCATGAGCTGGAGGCTCTTCCATGGCGCCGGAGGGGCAGCGGCTCCGCCGTCTTGAGCCTCGGGGGCCAGAGTCCGGGAGAGCTCCTCGATCCGTCCGATTGCCACGCTCGCCCGGCCGAGTGTCGGCAGCGAGTGCAGGATGGTGTCGAGCGGCGTCACCATGAAAAGGATCGCCAGGGTGTAGCCGGTCAGGGTCGCTTGATCGACCGGCCGGACCTGCGGCAGGACGAACAGCACGACTCCGATGAGGACGAAGAAGAGCGCCTGCCCCCAACTGTTGACGGCGTCATAGATGACGCTCCCGGAGATGCTGTTGCGCATCAGCGACTCCGACGCTCCCTGGAGACTCTCGCGCACGAACGCATCGCGGCGCGCCCGGTGGATCTTGAGCTCTTTCGTCCCCTGGGTGAGGCTCCGGAAGTGCTGGAAAAGGTGATCCCAATCACGCCGGCTCTTGCCGAAATACCGCTGGGCCTTGAGCATCGGGAGTTCGTAGGTGGCGACACCGACCGCGGCGGTGAGCACGACGAGCAGGAGGAGCGACCAGGAGAGCCATCCGAGGTAGAGGAGACAGCCGAGGACAATGGTAATCTGGATGACCAGGGTCGGGGTCGCGCTGACCGCGCCGACCAGGGCGCCTACGTCATCAGTGAGCGAGGCCAGCAACCGCGGCGCTCCAAGCTCTTCGAGCTTGCGCAAGGGGGCCGAGAGGATGCCGCGGCTCAGTTCCAGGCGCAGCTCCATCACCGCGCGGTTCGACAGCCGCAGGAGAAGGAAGCTGGCCAGGAAGCGGAAGACCGGCAGCGCCAGGCAAAGGGCCACGAAGGTCCACGCCAACGCGGCCGGGCGATGATTTCCGCTCTTGATGATGGTATTGATCAGGGCGATGAAGCCGGCGCTCGCGGCGCCGCTGATCATGCCGGCCAGCACCACCGTGGCGAGCGCTCCGCGCGAAGGGCGGTAGCTCCCGGAACGGCGGGAGAGGAACGTGAGGACTCTGACGAGACTGCCCATTGGATCTCCTTTCGAGATGCCTCTTCAGTGGGCTCTTCCTGGCACCGTCGCCATGGCCATCTCAGCCGGCTGGCGGCGGGGGGGGAGCATAAACATTACAGTTGTATTGGACGCAGCTCGGGCTCTGCAACTCGCCACCGAAGACGCGGGCCAATGCCTCGTCGACCAACGAGTCCAGTCGCCCCGCCCGGGCTTCTGCGGCATTCAAGCGGAAGGCGGCGCCGTTCAGGCGGACGATCTCTCCGGAAACACGAGACGTTCTCATCGCTTCCTCCTCATCTTGAAAACCATCAAAGGTCGCAGACCTTGTCGCGCAGCATGGCCGGAGCGTTTCCGGCCACGTGCTCGCGATACGACTCGGCGAGGCTCGCCTTGAACCGCGCGGCGAAACCGTCGCAATAATTTGAGTTGAAGGAGCCGTTGCGGCCGAGCGCGAGCACGGCGCAGCCACCGCCGCAGTGGAGCGCGTAACGGCACCGGCGGCAGACAGGGTTGCTCGCCACGGTCCTCTCCCGCCAGATCGCGAGTTGCTCTTCCCGCAGCTCCACCTCGCCCCCCGGCAGGACCTGACCGATGCGCACCTCGGGATCGCCGGTCCGCTCCCAGCAGGCATAGATGTCGCCGAACGGATCGAAGATGTACATGCGGTCGTGGGCACCGCAGAAGCTCGGTCGCAGGCTCGGGAGGATTTCGCCGCCGACATCGAAGATCCGGCGGGCACGCACGCGGAGCCCCTCGTCGGGACGGGACAGGATCTCGATCTCCGGGTGCTCGGTCCGCATCCGCGTCAGCTCGCGGTCCAGGTCCCAGGTGCTGAGCGTGCCCCGCGGGTCGGTCTTTTCGTTTCCGGCGCGCACCGGCGAGGTGTAGGCTGAAAAGCAGGGGTGGGAGGCCCAGCCGCGCGCTTCGAGCTCGCGGGCCACCGCCGGCAGATCTTCCAGATTGTTCCGGTCCACGTTGATCCGGAGGCTCACCGCCGCGCCCTGCTCGAGAGTGACGTCGATCCCCGCCGCGATCTTTTCGAATGAGCCCGATCCGTCGGCGTAGATGCGCCGCTGGTCGTGCTGGCGCGGTGTGCCGTCGAGCGTGATCTGGACCATTGAGATCCCCGCCTGCCCGAGCAGGCCGCGGTAGGCGCCGAGCTCGGTGCCGTTGCTCACGGCCCAGACGTCGGCCTCGCCCATCTCAAGAGCGCGGGCCAGGATGTATTCGACGATCGGACGGTTCGCCGCGAGCAGCGGCTCGCCGCCGAAAAAGCCGAAGCTGCGGCGCCGCCGCGCCCCCTGCTCCCCTCCATGCAGGGCTTCGATCTTCGGCAGCGCGGCAAAGATGCGGTCCACCATCGGCCGCTTCATCGCACGCAGCAGGTGGTGCAGGCTGCAGTCGGATCGCATGTGATCCTGGTAGCAATACGAGCAGCGGAGATTGCAGTCGTATGTCGGCATGAAGATGTAGCTCGGGGGCTGCTGCCGCGCCCTCTGGTGAAGGCGGGTGGCGAGCCGCTCGAAAAAGGCTTCTTCCTGTTCCTGGCTCAGCTCGGTGAGATATCCTTGTGCGTACAGGTGGTCGATCACGGTGTCCGGCGGAGCCTCCGCCGGCTCCCGGGTGCCGGGCTCTTCGCTCCACGATCCATAAAGGGGCTTCGCCGCCGTCTTCCCGCCGCGGGAGCGCAGGAAGTCCGCGATCGGACGGGAGACCTTGTCATAGGCCCCCGTATAGCCGTGGACCAGCAGGGCTTCGTGCTCATTCTCAGAAAGGTTCACAAAGATCGTAAAGCTGCTCGTGCGAAGCATTGGCCCTCCGGAAGCCTTGTGAAGCACTGCGGGGAAGACTCTTCGATCCGAGACTCGGCGTACTGCAAGGCACAGGCCAGGGGAAAACGGCCTCCGGCGGCTGTTCTTTGGGTAACGCGCTACCCATGGCGAGTAAGCGGATACTCGATCGTTTCGGGAGACACTGGGGAGGGGCCTAGGGCCTTTGGATGGCACGCGGGCTGCAGCGGGAGGAAGGTATACTCCGAGGCCCCGAGCCCGGGACGAGACGATCATGCTACGCGCCATTGTGCGAAAGGAATTTCAGTATCACCTGTCCAACCCACTGTTGCGGGTGGGCATGCTCCTGACGCTCGTGCTCGCCGCCGCATCCACTCTGATCGCGGTGCAGGACTACAATCTTCGCCTGCACGCCTATCAAGACGGTGTCGCGACGCACGCCCGCGTCTTGCGCGAGCAGACGGTGTACTCCTTCCTGCACCCGGTGGTGGTCCGCCGGCCGGAGCCGCTCAGCGTCCTCAACCAGGGGTCCGACGCGCGCCTGGGAAGCGATGTCGCGATCCACCTCTTCGCCATCCCCGCGGAGGCGACCGGCGGCTACCGGGGCAACGAGTTCCTGATCACCCCGCCTGCCGCCGATTTGACCGCGATCGTGGCGGTGATTCTCGGCCTGCTCGCCCTCCTGGTGGCGCACGATGCGATCCAGTCCGAACGGAAGGGCGGCTCGTTCCCCGCCATGCTCGCTCACGGCGTCCCGCGCGGTGTGCTGCTCGCCGGCAAGATCCTGGGCGGGTTGCTGACCCTGGCGCTGCCGCTCGCCGGCGCGCTGCTGGTCAGTCTGGCGATCTTCGTCCTGCAGTTGGAGGTGACGTTCTCTTCGTCGCAGTGGCTGCGCACGGCCGGGCTCGCTGCGTCCTATCTTGTCTATCTTTCTTTCATGTTGTTGCTCGGCCTGTTCATCTCCCTGAGCCTGCACCGGCGGTCGCAGGCCCTGGCGGTCGCGGTGGTCGCCTGGCTCACCGCCATCCTCGTCCTCCCGCGTGCGGTACAGACGCTCGCCGCGGACCTCTCCGGAGCGCGGGAGACGCGGCGGACCTCCGAGAGGAGCGCCGCGGCGCTCCTCGCCGAACGGGACCGGCGCCTCGGTGAGGAGCTCCGGCGCGATCCGCTGCGCACGGAGTTCAGCGGGGACTACGCCCTCTCCTTCGGGAGCGGCGAGAACCGGGCCGTGCGCTACCGTTTTGGCTCGGCCGCTTATTATGACGCGCTGAGCGCCTACTACCGCACCGAGGTTGCGGTCGGCCGGCGGTACGCCGAAGCCGTCTTCGCGGAACAGCAGCGCTCCGCGGCACGGCTGCGCGCCGCCGAGCACCTGGCCCGGGCGTTGGCGATGGCCTCGCCGGCCTCCCTCCTCGACGAGGCTTCTGAAGAGCTGGCTGGGACTTCGACCGCGGATTACGACCGCTTTCTCGCCGCCTGCCGAAGCTACCGGCTCGACATGATCCGCTATCTCGAGGGCAAGAACGCCTTCGCGTCCTGGCGCTGGTTCACCGATGACTCTCCCGGCCGGCTCCAACCGTGGACGCGCTTCCTCGGCCTCGCGCCTGAGGAGGTGAAGCCGGGAGAAGTGCGGCGGATTTTCGAGCGGTTCGGCGACCCTGAAACCGGAAGCCGCCTGCGGCGGGAGCAGGACCTCGCCGAGAGAGATCCGGCACGCCGGCTGCACATCGACGACATGCCTCGTTTCACCAACCCGGATGCCAGCCCTCTCGATCACCTGCGCCGGGCCGCACCCGACGCGCTCGGCCTGCTGTTCCTCAATGGGCTGGCGTGTACCGCGGTCGTGACGCGCTTCCGGCGATGGTCTTCCAGATGAGCGGTCTTTCGGCACCGGTGCGCTCGCTCCGCGATGACGGCCGAGGCTTCGCGTCCTCGGTCCCGGAGACCAGGTCCGGCGATGTGGTCGCCACGGTGTTTCGGCACGAGGTGGGATTGGCCGCGAGGAGCTTTCGGTTCTGGGCGGCCGCCTTCCTCCTTCTCGCCTTGATGCTGCTTGGCGCGGTGACCTCCGCCGCTCGCCACCGGCGGGATGCCACGGGGCAGGCGGACATCGAGCAGGCGTATGCCCGGCGTCTCGCGGGGGCCACGGTCGCGGACGCCGCCGAGATCTCTCATCCGGCCCTCAAACCGCCCTGGCGCCTAGCCCTGGTCGTCGACGGCGGGCAGGCCGCGACTCCTGACACCTTGAGCCAGCCGCTGAGCGCGCTCGAAGAGCCGGCGCTCCGCCGGGCTGCCGAGGAGAACCCCCGCCTGCCCGCCGGCGAGCCCCTGGACTGGCTGTTCGGCATCCGGATCGTCCTTTCGATCGGCGCCTTTCTCCTCTGCCACGGTGCCGTGTGCGGGGAGCAGCGGGGCGGCACCTTGAAGCTGCTCTTCTCTCTTCCGATCTCCCACTGGAAGATCCTGGCCGGCAAATTCCTGGCCGCCTGGACCTGCCTTGCGGTTCCTTTCCTCGCCGGGGCCGTCGTCAGCCTGCTCATTGCGGCCAGCCTGGGTGATCTCCAGCTCACTGGAGAGAACCTCCTGCGCGCCGCCCTGGGTGCCCTGGCGGGGCTCTGGGCGGCGGCTTTCTTCGTCCTCCTCGCCCTGCTCGTCTCGTCGCTGACCCGGGACCCCTCCAGCAGCCTCGGGGTCCTCGCTCTGCTCTGGGTGGCGGCCGTGGTGGTGGTGCCGGCGCTGAGCGTCCTGCTCGCCCGCAGGCTGCAGCCGCTGCCGACGGACGCCGAGATCAATCAACAGATGGCCGCCGCACGGCTCACCGCGGGGCGGGAATTCGCGGGCGAGGGGGAACGATGGCGGCAACCCAGATGGGCCGTGGTCGACGGCTATGCATGGGAAAAGCTCTCCGCCCGCGTGGAGATCCGGCGCGCGGCCTTGCAGGAGGAGATCCGGCGCCAGCTCCTCGGCGGCAAAATGCGGCAAGCCTTCCTGGCGCGCACCCTGGCCTCCCTCTCGCCGCCGTCCCTCGTGCAGGACATCGCGGAACGGTTGACCGGCACGGGGCTGGCGCGCGACCAGGCGTTCCTCGACCAGGCGTGGGCTTTCCGTGCCGCTCTGGAAGAGCGGGTGCGGCGGCTGGACGCCGCGGACCCCGCGAGCCCGCACATCCTGTTCTTCCGTGAGTACATGTCACCGCGGCCTCTTGGGCCGGATCCTCTCCCACGCTTTGCGTTCCGCGAGCAGACCCTTGGGGAGGGTGTCAGCTCCGCCCAACTGGTCATCCTGGCTTTCGCCCTCGAGACTCTTCTGCTCGCGGCCTCGGCCTTGCTCGCGTTTACCCGTTACAACGCCGGGTGACCCCATGATTGAAGCCATTGACCTCAGCAAACGTTACCCCAACGGCAAGCTGGCCCTCGACGCCCTCAACCTGCGGGTCGAGCCGGGCGAGATCTATTGCCTGCTCGGGCCGAAGGGCGCCGGAAAGACCACAGTCATCAACCTTTTCCTCGGCCTCACCGAGCCCACGGCCGGCCGCGCCCTGATCAACGGAGCCGATGTCGCGACCGATCCGCTGCAAGCCCGGCGGCTCCTGGCATTCCTCGCCGAAGGCACGATCTTCTACGACCGCCTCAGCGTAAGGAAAAACCTCGAGTTCTTCACCCGTGTGGGCGGCGGGCCGCGGATGACGCGCGACGATTACGAAATGATCCTGCGCGAGGTCGGTCTGCCGGAAGAGTCTTTCGATCAGAAGGTGATGGACTTCGGTCCCGGCGCGATCCGCAAGCTCGGGCTCGCCGTGGTGCTGGCCAAGGACGCCCCCGCGCTCTTGCTGGATGAGCCGTTTTCGGGCGTCGATCCCAAGGCCGCCGCGGAGCTCGTCGAGATCATCGAGAGGCTCCGCGACCGGGGCAAGGCCCTGCTCGTCACCCTGCAGGAGCTCATCTGGGTGCGCCAGCTCGCCGACCGTGCCGGCTTCCTCCAGGAAGGCCGGCAGGTGCTGGCGCGCACCCGCGAAGAGCTGCGCTATGAAGATCTGGAGCGCCTCTATCTCGACTACACCCGCGGTGGATTGATCGCGCGGTGAAACGCTATGCGTCCGCGTCTTCGTTTTCGCCGCCGGTGAGCCCATATTGACGCATCTTGTTGAACAGCGTCTTGCGGCTCACGCCGAGGCTCTCAGCGGTCGCCGTGCGGCTCCCGCGGTGCTCGGCCAGGCGGGCGAGGATCATCATTTTTTCCAATCGCTCGGTGGCCTCGGCGACCGCTTCTCCCAGGGTCAGGTGCGAGAGATCTGAAACGATCGCCGGCGCGCCCTCCTGGAGAGCTCCGCGCACGCGGCCGGGCAGGTCCACCGCGCTCAACGTGTCGCCGTCGCACAGGATCATGGCACGGCAGATCGTGTTCTCGAGCTCGCGCACGTTGCCCGGCCAGTCGTAGTCGCAGAGGAGCCGCCGGGCCTCCGGCGCGATCGACGAAACCGACAGGCCGAACTCACGGTTGAAGCGGTCGAGAAAGTGATCGATCAGCACCGGCAGGTCGGCGCGCCGTTCACGCAAGGGCGGGAGCCGCATGTGGACGACGTTGAGGCGCCAATAGAGGTCCTCGCGAAACCGGCCCTCTCGCGACTCCTTGCTCAGATCCTTGTTCGTGGCGGCCACCACGCGCACGTCCACCGCCTTAGGTGCCCGCCCGCCGACGCGGTGGATCTGCCGCTCTTGCAGGGCACGCAACAGCTTGGCCTGGGCTTCCAGCGCGAGATCCCCCACCTCATCGAGGAAGAGGGTACCGCCGTCCGCCTGCTCGAACTTGCCCGGTCGGCTCTCCTTCGCGTCGGTGAACGCTCCCTTTTCGTGACCGAAAAACTCGGACTCGACGAGCGACTGCGGAATAGCGCTGCAATTGACGGCGACGAACGGCCCCTGGACCCGCGCGCTCCGGCGGTGGATCGCCCGCGCGACCAGCTCCTTGCCGGTCCCCGACTCGCCGGTGATCAGCACGGTGACGTCGACCCGCACCACCTTGGCCATCATCCGGAAGACATCCTGAAGCTCACGGCTGATCCCGACGATCTCGCTGAAGCCATAGCGCATCGAAAGCTCCTCGCGGAGCGACTCCAACTCGGCCGAGAGCCGCCGCATCGCGAGCGCCCGGTCGATCACCATGATCAGCTCATCGTTGTCGAACGGCTTCGCGACGTAGTCGAAAGCGCCGCAGCGCATCGCCTCCACGGCCGAAACGATCGTGCCGTGAGCCGTCATCATGACGACATCCAGGCGTGGGTCGAGCGCGCGTAGCCTCTTGAGCGTATCCAATCCGTCCATGCTCGGCAGCTTGAGATCAAGGAGGACGAGATCAGGCTTAACGTTCGGGAACGCGGACAGAGCCTCTTCCCCCGAACCGAAATCGGAAACCCGATGGCGCTTCTCCTGGAGGAGCACCGAAAGGATGCGGCGGATCGGGCGTTCGTCGTCGACGACCATGATATTTGCCATAAGAGGCTCACTCCGCAAGCGGCAGACGCACAAGCGCCGTGGTGCCGCGCCCCGGTTCGCTCTCCAGCCGGATCTCCCCCTGATGCTGCTCAATGATCCCGTGGCTGATCGCGAGGCCCAGTCCGGTACCGTCCCGCTTGGTGGTGAAGAATGGATCGAAAACGCGCCGGAGCTGGTCGGCCGGAATGCCCGACCCGGTATCGGAGATGCGCACCTGTCCCCAACGCATCGCGCTCCCACCGGGCAGCCCGGAAGGACCCGCAGTGATCGTGACCTGCCCACCCTCGGGCATCGACTGGAGAGCGTTCAGCAAGAGATTGAGGAAGACTTGTTTAAGCTGGCCCGTGTCTGCCAGCACGCGCAACGGTTCGCGGCCGAGGGAGGTCTCCAAGGCGACCTTCTGCTCTTCCGCCCGTGCCTGCACGAGACGGATGGAAAGCGACAGCGGAATGAGGAGATCGATTTCCGCAAGGCGCAGCTCGCCGGACCGACTCAGGCTGAGGAGGCTGCCGACTGTGCCGTTGATCCGGTCTACCTCGCCCAAAAGCTCCTCGACGAGCTGATGTCTCGGCTCTTCGGGATCGAGTCCCTGGAGGAGATACTGCATGGTTGACCGGATCGCCGTCAATGGATTGCGGATCTCGTGGGCCAGTCCCGCGGCGAGTTGGCCCACGGCGGCGAGTCGCTCGGCACGGTGGAGCCGGTCCAGGCGTTCACCCTGCGCGCGGTAGAGTGCAGCATTTTCGAAAGCGAGACTCGCTTGGGAAGCGAGCAGGTCGAGCATCTCGACGTCCACCCGCGAGGGCCTCCAACCCTTGCGGTCACCGCCCAGCAGAAGGATCCCCGTCAACCGGTTCAGATGGATCATGGGAACACAAAAGTCGAGCCGCAACCGAGCAAAAAGCTCCTTCTCCGCAGGATCGAGATATTCATAGACGCCAGGCTGCAGATCGAGAACCAGCGCAGTCTCGTTGACCGAAAGCCAGCGTGCAAGCTTGCCCCGGGAGGCGACCTGCACACCGGCGAGAGCTTCGGTGCTCAGGCCGGAGGTGAAGGTGGGCACAAAATTCGTACTGTCTTGATCCGGTTGCAGAATGACCAGCCGGTCGGGGTCGAAAAGCTCGCGAATCCGCGCCGCGATGCTGGCCTCGAGGGCCTCTCGGTCGACTATCAGAGCGAGCGAGCGGCCAAGATCCTGGAAGACTCGCCGATCGATTCGTCTCCGCCGCCACCAATCCAGAGCTCTCTTGAGGAAGTGGCCTCGCGACATCGCGCAATGATACTCTTGGGACGGGGATTTAGAGCCATTACCCGAGCGAGTCTCTTCCCCTGGTTCTGCGGTATCTCCCCTCGGCCTCCTCGAGGCCGCCGGCGCCGTCGCCCTGCGCCGCAAGCGCCGCAGGATGGTGTTGAGAAGCTCGACGAGCCCTGCGGGCCAGGGCAGGTCCGGAGGACTCTACCCAATCGCCGTGAAGCGACTGCACGTAGCCAATGCTGCCGCCTCGACGAGCCTGTGGCGCACCAGCCGACCAGGAGGCGAGGATCAAATCCGGGGCGTCCCCCCGGGAGCCATCGTAGGAAGCGAAGATCTCGGACAGACCCAACGCCTCCACCACATCCAGAATGAAGTAGGCCAGATGCCCCTCCTCCAACCACTCCCGAAGATCAGGAGGGAGTAGTAGCATCTGGCCTGGCTCGTAGCGAAGAAACCGGGTTGTCTCCATGACGACTATTTTACCCCAGCCGCCAACTTGTGGTGGTTTCCCGACAGGCTCCTAGGCCTGGCTCAGCGGCGTCAAGTCTCTGGTCGAGCAGATGAAAGCGAACCTGGGAGATCGGAAGCCAAGCGAACTGAGCGCAGATGCAGGGTACTTCAGCGAAGACAACGCGAGCTACCTGGAAGGCCAGCGGATCGATCCGTATATAGCGACGGGTCGGCAAAAGCATGGAGAGCCGGAGAAACCTGTAGACCCCAGCGGTGCAACCATCCGGGACGGCCTACCAAGGACCTTCAGCTTTTCTGTTGCTCATCCCAAAACTCCTCCCGCCCCTTTGACGTCGATAACCTTGCCAGAGAGACTGGCGTCCAAGCCGCAACAGGCCCCCTCCCCTACGGGGGCCCCCGAGAAACACTCCCAGGTAAGGCGACAGGCTCCTAGTCTAGTGGGTCACACAGATATGTTCTTTTCCCCCTCCTGGAGGTACGAGATCCCAGGAGAGGGCAACAGATGTTCCCGAATATCGGACCCACTGGACTCGCTAGCTGAGCTCGACTGCGAAATCGACCGTCAGCGAGAAGCACAGAACCGCTTACGCCCCCGTCGGCCTGCCCACCCTGGTCGCCGTAGCGCACTGACCTCACGGGGCGCCGTTGAACCGGTAAGGCCAGCCCTCCGGATTGACGGAAGGACCCGTCCCCGATCATGATCACCATAGCGGCGTGGGAGATCAAGCGGCGAAAGTACCGACAAAGTACCGGGGCGTCGTGAGCCCTGCTGAGCTGCTGATCTAACTCTTTGAAGTTTCAGGGTTTTGTTCGTTGGTCGCCACGCGGGAGACCCGCACACCCTAGAGAAGACGGATTTTGGGTCTCCAATCTCACACGTTTTTTCGATCGGGAGCGCATTTCGCCTCTGTAGAGAAGACGAAGGCGTGCCGGATGGGTGCCGTCCCTCGGGCTGCCGAGGCATGTCGCTTGCAGACTCGTCCCTGGACAAGGAGAGCTGACACCATGGCGTATGAGAAGAAGAGATCGGGACCGGATCCGCATTTCGTCCGTTTCGAGGGAGAGGAGGCAGAGGGGCTCGGCCCGGAGTCCGCCGGCCAAGCCGGCGACACCATGGGCCTTTCGCGCTCCGAGGTCGAGGGGCCGGAGAGCGTCAAGGAGCTGCTCGAGGAAGGGCAGTCTTTCGAGGCCGGGATCATCAGCGGCGTCGAGGACGCGCCCGATGCCGATCAAGGCGAGATCCGCACGCGCCAAGTCCCCGAGGACGATGTCCCGCAGGAATACCTGGACGAAGAAATACCCGGACGGGGCTGAGCTGGCACCCTCTCCCGGCCACCCTCGAAGGTGCAGAGGCCCGACAGAAAAGCCGGCTATACTCGGTCCGTCCGGCTTCCGTGGCCCGCTCCCTGGAGGCCGAGGCTGAGCAAGCTCCGGGGGCTGACGCACAGCGCCGGCGCTGCCACTCTCTGCCTCCGAGAGTCCCACTCTCGACGACAGAGAGTCCCACTCTCGATGGCAAGGGGTCCCACTCTCAGCCGCAGAGGGTGGGATACTCAGCCGCTAAGACTCCGATTCTCAGCCACAGAGAGTGGGATACTCAGCCGTAGAGACTCCTACCCTCAGCCGTAGAGACTCCCACTCTCCGCCGTTGAGAGTCCCACTCCTGCCGCAGTGCTCGTGTCTGGATCGTTCCGGTGGGTCCCTTTTCCGACCCACCAACGCTCCCGAGAGAGGAACGAGCGGATGGCGAAGGTCCACAGGTCGATGAGAGAGAGGAGGCGGCCCTGACACCACGTCACGGGGAACGCTCGGTAGATCTCCTGCCTGGCCGGCACCTACTATCCCTGTGCGGCGGCGACAATCAACCTGTGCATCTCCCGATGTAGGTCGGCTCGAACGATCCGGCGCGAGCGAAAGCTCCGAGGTCCTGTGCGCGGCCGAACGAGAGGCCCCAGACTGAAATCTGAGCGGGGAGATCTTTGCTCTGGAGGGGAGGATCTCACTTGGCAGGAAGCGTGGCGATGAAATCCTGGCAGAGGGCGACCCAGTCTTCGAGGTCGGCGTCTTCCGAGACTCCGGCGGGATCGACGTAGACCATTCCTTTCATCGCCTTTCCGGTGAAGTCCATCGGGCGGGCATGGGGGCGAGCCAGGGCCTCGTCGTACCGAGCGGGGCCCACGCGCGCCATGAGGGTCTCGCCGACCACTCCGCAGAGCATATTCCCTCCGGAAAGGAAGGCGAGACCGCCAAACATCTTCTTCTCGGCAATACCGGGCCGATCCTCCAGGATCTCCCGCAGCCGCTCGGCAAGCCCCTCATCGTAGGCCATGACGGGGTCGAGTCTATCGGCAGCTGATCGTCGGCCTCTTCCCCGGCAGCAGGTCCGTGGCGTCCGACCCTGAGAACCGTACGGTGATGCGGTGCTGCCGGCCGTCCTTGAGCGCCGCCGGGATGGGCCAGACGAATCCATGGCGCCCGTCGCCCCGGCCCGCGGTCACGAGATCCTGCCGGAACAGATCGGCCGGAATCGTC
>DATARD010000411.1:0-2973 GCA_036264355.1 Thermoanaerobaculia bacterium | reverse complement strand
AGCCTGGGCAACCCCCAGGGGGGCACCCCCCCTGGGAAGGTGGATGTGCGGTACACCCTAGTGGCGGGTTTCGGAGGCGCCGGCGGCGGCGGCGGGCAGGTCGCCCTGGCCGAGCTTGCGGTGGAAGAAGCTCAGGACCAGCCCATAGAGGCTGTAGGCGAGCTCGGGGTCATAGCGGACGCCTTCGTCGCGCATGAAGGCGTGGGCGCCGTTGACCTCGTGCCAGCTCAGCCGAGCGCCGAGCTCGTTGAGCCGGGCGAGCACCTTCATGCGGCCATCGAGGGGGATGTGGGGATCCTGGCGGCCCCAGATCATGAGCAGTTCGCCGTGGATGTCCTTCGCGCGTTCCAGCGAGTCGTCCTTCATGCCTGCGGCGAGACCGCCCTTGTGAATGTCGGTGGCGTAGAAGCAGGCGGTGCCGAGGACGTCGGGATTCATGCCGGCGCGGAACGCGAGGTGTCCGCCGATGCAGATACCCATGGCGCCGAGTTGGCCAGTGCAGTCCGAGCGGCTCTTCAGGTGATCGAGCGCGGCGCGGGCATCGGCGTCGTAGCTGGCGAGCGTCTTGGTGGTCTTGAGGGCGTTGCCGCGATCCGAGCCGGCCTGATCGTAGGCGAAAACGGTGCCGGCAGGCTCGAACTCATGGTAGATCTCCGGCATGGCGACGACGTAGCCATGACCCGCGAGAAAGGCGGCGGTGCGGCGAATCGGGGCAGTGATCTGGAAGATCTCGGAGTAGAAGACGATGCCGGGATACCGGCCGGGCGCGGCGGGGCGGACTATGTGGGTCCGCATGGGGCCGGTGGGGGTATCCAGGGTGACGTGCTCGTCGTTGATGATGATCATGTAAGTCCCTTCAGATAAGAGGTTTCGGCATAAGCCCTGAGTTGTGACCATGATACGGCAACGGCTGCTCAGCGGCCGTCGTAGTTCTGCGCGTAAATGTCATGGGGGAATCCTTGCCGACGCAACTTGTCGCGGAGGCCAAACGCGTCTTCGCGGCTCATGAAGCCGCCGACAACCACCAGGTAGGGAGCGCGTCCGCGCGGAGAGAAGACCTCAAAGTGCAGCCCCGGATTGCGTTGGGCAAGCCGATCGGCCTTGGTCTGAGCCTGGTCGGCCCGATTATAGGTGAAGGCGATGACGCGCCAGTGCAGGTTGGAGGTGTTGGCCGGCGAGGCAGTTGTTGCGGCAATCGGGCGAGCGACCGGGGATGGAGCTGCCATCGGACGTTGCGGCGCGTCGGCCGAGGGCTTTGCGGCGACTGAGACCTTGGGCTGTCCCATGCTGGCGAGGGTCTGAACCGGAGGGGTTGTGCCGGGAGCGCGATGGGTCACGCGCCAGAGGATCACGACGAGGACGAACAGCGCAGCGATGGCCGCGGTGGCCCGAACGATGGCGCGGACAAGAGGCCGGCGATGGGAGTCCTCGCGACCCGTCACGTGCTGGGCGAAGTGTTCCTCTTCAACGCGGATACGGTTGTTGGGCAAGGCAGACGTCGCGATGCGGGACGGGAGTGCTGCTGCCGGGCTTCCGGAGGCGCCGTTGCCGTTCGTGCGAGGACTGGCCGGAACGGGTTGGTCTGCTGCCGCAATGGCAGTCGGGCTCGGCCTGCGCACCGGAGCTGCTGTTGGGACCGGGACCTGCGGCGAGGGCGAAGCATCCGGAATAGTCTTCGCGGCGGGTGCCGGGACGGAAGCAGGGGCTGAGGTGCCGAGCGCGTTGGCGATCTGTGCAAGGCTCCAGCGATTGCTGAGGCCGTTGGTGATGATCTCGCGGAAGGGAGCGGGCAGCGACGGACTGTTCGGAGCGGGTTTCAGCACACGGTCGGGGTTGCGATCGAGGGTGAGGGCCTGGAGCAGGACGACGGCCAGGTCGCGGATATCGCGGAGACGGAGGGCGTCGCCTTCCGGGCCCTCGGGCCCCTCGCGGATGCAGTCGCTGCGGAGCTTGACCGTCTCACCGACGGCAAGAATATTGATGGGCTGGATGTGCTCGTGGATGAGGCCGATGGCATGGAGGTCCTGGAGAGCGGCGACCAGGCTGACGGCAAGTTGGCGGGTCTCGGGAGCGGTAAGGGCACGCTCACGGAGGACCTGGCCGAGGTCGGCGTCGGAGGGCTCCATGACCGCGTAGAGGAGCGAGGTGTCGTCCATTACCACGTGGCCGAACTTGTGGAGGGCGAGCAGATTGTCCTGCTTGAGCTGGGTGACGGCGCGCCAGCGGGCGAGGATCTCGTCCTCGTCGTAATGGGCCTCGATCAGGCGCATGACGGTGTTCTGGCTGTTCTCGGTGGTGGTGGTAAAGAAGGCACTGCGGCCTTCGGGACGGATCAGCCGTTGCAGCGGGAAGGCGCCGGCGACGGTGCGACCTTCGTATTCATTCCAGAGTTCCATGTGTTTCCCAGTCCTGCGAATTTAATTCCGGATTGTTAGTCCGGAGGAACAAGGAGGAAG
Source organism: Thermoanaerobaculia bacterium (assembly GCA_036264355.1). Classification (GTDB taxonomy): domain Bacteria; phylum Acidobacteriota; class Thermoanaerobaculia; order Multivoradales; family UBA5704; genus UBA5704. The sequence continues at coordinate 517 of DATARD010000411.1, read as the reverse complement.
GCCGCGGGCGGCAAGTGCTGCAGTGATGCGCGAGGCAACTGGAACTGTATCTATCGACTTATCGTTCGATGGAAGATCGGCTGGGCGTACAGAGATCCCGAACCCATTATCGGCCCTGCGAGGCAGGAGGGCTGTGGAAGGTACAGGTGTATGTATCCACTAAGGTTCATCTTCGGTCCATTCGTGGTCATCACGGAATGGTCTCCGCGTGAGCCGCCTCATCGGCGCGGAGGCGCTCGAACATGGAACGGATCTCTTCATCGTCGACATGCGGCTGCGGCACGGGAGGATCGAGCAGGGACTGCATGGTGTCGAGGTCATTCTGGAAGGCCTGGGCAATGAGATGCAAGGACCGGACGATGTCCATGGCGTCGCCTCCGCGGATCAGCAGCGTGCCGGCCCCAAGCTGGATGTTCGACGGAAGGTCGCGGGCCATGACCGAACGGAGGTCGCGCGGAAGGGAGTGCTTGAGCGCCCGCTGGCCCTTGCGGCTCGGCGGAGGCTCGGCGACGAGGTG
>DATARD010000423.1:0-22243 GCA_036264355.1 Thermoanaerobaculia bacterium | reverse complement strand
GGCGCCGGCGGTGGTGCTGGCGACCGGCGGCCTCGGCCAGCTCTATCTCTGCACGACGAATCCGCACGAGGCGACCGGCGACGGCCTCGCCATGGCGGCCCGTGCCGGCGCGCGCCTGGCGGACGTCGAGTTCGTGCAGTTCCATCCCACCGCGCTCGCCGCCGGAAACGATCTCTCCGGCGAGCCGCTGCCGCTCCTCACCGAAGCCCTGCGCGGTGAAGGCGCCGTGCTGCTCGACCGCGAAGGCCGCCGCTTCATGCTGAGCGAGCACCCGGACGCCGAGCTGGCGCCGCGCGACGTCGTGGCGCGGGCGATCTGGAAACGCCTGGCGGCAGGAGACCGCATCGTCCTCGACACCCGCGAGGCGGTGGGGGAGAGCTTTCCCGAGCACTTCCCGCGCGTCTTCGAGCTCTGCCAGGAGCACGGCCTCGATCCGCGCGTCGAGGCGATGCCGGTGGCGCCCGCCGCGCACTACCACATGGGTGGCATCTGGGTGGACGCGAACGGCCGCACGACGCTGCCCGGCCTGTGGGCCTGCGGCGAGGTCACCGCCACCGGCGCGCACGGTGCGAACCGGCTCGCCAGCAACTCGCTCCTCGAAGCCCTCGTCTTCGGCGCCCGCGTCGCGGACGATCTGCGAACCTCTCTACGCACCGGCGAAACCCCGCGCGCCGCCAACCTGCGGGCCGCCTCCGGCTTCGACCGTGGCAGAGACGCTGAGGGAGACCTTGAGCTGACGGCTGCGGTGCGCCGGATCATGTGGGAGAGAGTGGGCCTGGTGCGGGATGAAGCCGGTCTGACCTCTGCGCTGGCCGATCTGGAGAGACTCGCCGCGACGCATCCTCAAGCCTCCGGGGAAGCGCGCAACCTGCTCGCCGTCGCGAGGCTGGTGACCGCCGCGGCGCTCGCTCGCCGCGAGAGCCGGGGAGGGCACTACCGCTCCGATCTTCCGGCGGTCGATCCGGACTGGGCACGGCGCCTCTACCTCACCGCCGCGCCGGACGGCTCGGCGCTGTTCGAGGAGGCCGCGCAGCCGGTTTTCGCCGAAGCGGCCGGAGCGCAAGCACGGTGAGCGCTCCCCGGACCGCGCCGCTCTATCCGCTCCTCTACGAGCCCATCGTCCGCCGCGCGCTCGAAGAAGACCTCGGCCGCGCCGGAGACCTGACCAGCGACGCCTGCCTGCCGCCGGACCTCCAGGGCGAAGCACACGTCGTCGTCCGCCGCGCCGGCCGTATCGCCGGCCTGGAGGTCGCCCTCTCCGCCTTCCGCATGCTCGATGCGGCCGCGGAGACCGTGGCCCACCGCCGCGACGGAGAGGACGCCGAGGCCGGAGCCGTCCTCGCCACGGTGCGCGGCCCGGCGCGCGTCCTCCTCTCGGCCGAGCGCACCGCCCTCAACCTCCTCGGCCGTCTCTGCGGCATCGCCACCGTCACCAGCGACCTTGTAGCCGTCGTCGCGCCGCACGGGGCGCAGGTCGTCTGCACCCGCAAGACCACACCGGGCCTGCGTGCTCTGGAGAAATACGCCGTGCGCTGCGGTGGGGGAGCCAACCACCGCTTCGGGCTGGACGACGCCGTGCTGATCAAAGACAACCACCGCGCCCTGGCCGGCGGCCTCACCCCTGCCGTCGAAAGAGCCCGGCGCCATGTTGGACATCTGGTGAAGATCGAAGTCGAAGTCGACTCCCTGGATCAGCTCCGCGAAGCGCTCGCCCTGGGCGTCGACGTCGTGCTCCTCGACAACATGTCCCTCGACATCCTGCGCGAAGCCGTCGCCCTGGCCCAAGGAAAAGCGATCACCGAAGCCTCCGGCGGCATCCGTCCCGACACCGCGGCAGCCATCGCCGCAACGGGAGTCGATCTCCTCTCCGTCGGCTGGCTCACCCACAGCGCTCCGGCGCTCGATGTGGCGTTGGATATCTGAGTGACTTGATGCGAGACGCCCGCCGCGAGTCTCTCGCGGCGGGCGCTCGAGGATGCGGCGACTAATGGTGCTCGTTGGCGGCTTCGGCAGCCTGCTTCAGCTCGTTGTTGACCTGATCGAGGAGCTCCTTGGCCTTCGCCGCGTGCCCCTCCATATCCCACTCGTTCGCCTTCTGCGCGGCGGTAACCTTCTCCCAGGCTTGATGCGCGAGCCTCTGCGCCGCAGCGAGATTGGGGTGCCGACGCGGGCTGACGTTCCGTGCCGGAGCGGCGTAGAGGGCGATAGAGGCGAGAAGAAGCAGGGCGAGGAAACCGATCTGAATCCGGCGCATGTGTTCTGTCTCCTATCTCATAAGTGGTGGCGAGGAGTCTTCCACCGCCGCAGGAGAAAGTCAATGGAATGCCGGGACCGGCATCAAGTCGGCCGGATGTCCGGAAGATTGTCCGGAAACCGAATTCAGGGCTTATTGAGGCCCGAGATCCGGTGACACGCGCAGGAAGACGAAGAGATCCGCGTTGACTCGTCGATGGAAAGGATGCACCAGATCCCAGACCTTGGCGGGGCCGCTCTCTGCGGTGGTGAGTAGATGGGTGCCGTCGCGGCTGAATTCGATCGTTTTGACGCCGTCCTCTCGTGGGAGGGCGACCGGTTCCCCCGAGCCGTTGAGATTCCAGATGCGGACGGTGCCGTCCTCGGAGACCGTGGCGGCACGGAGCCTGTCCGGGCTGAACGTCATCGTGCGACAGTCATTGACCGGAAGCATGGCGGCGGGGCCGACGCGCGAGCCGTCCACGGGCCAGATCCACACGGACTTGGCGGTCCCGGTCAAGAGGTGAGACCCGTCACGGCTGAAAACGGCTTCCAGGACCCCGTCTGTGCGTGGCAGGTCGACGACGGGCTCCCGGGCGCCGGAAAATTTCCAGAGATGGGTTGAATCGGCGGTCACGAACAGCAACCGGGTCCCGTCGGGGCTGAAGCTCAAATGGCGGATCCATGAATCCGCGGGGTTCTCGGCGCTGGTTCTGTCCAGGCGAAGCTCCACCGGCGGCCGGCTCAAGTCGTCAAGGGTCCAGACCCGAACCGTTTTCTGATCGTCGCCGGTCGCGAGACGCTTGCCGTCGGGGCTGAAAGCAACATCTGAGATCTGGCGGCCGGTCTGCGGAAGCTTGGCAACCGGGCGGTCGCCGCCAACCTTCCAGATTTCAAGGAGATCATTTTCTTCCGTCGCCAGCAGAGCGCTGTCCGGGCTGAACAGAGCACGGCCTACGCTCTGTAGAGTCGGCAGGAGGATGGACTGGTGCGAGCCGCCGGCTTTCACGAGGTTGACTTTGTGGTCCTTGGAGAGGACCGCGATCCAATTGCCGTCCGGGCTGAAGACCGCCCCCTCGCCCAGGGTTGCGAGCCGTAGGTGAGATCGAGCTTCGGAGCCGTCTCTCGGCCAGATGTCGAGGTGCTGGGTTTCGTCGGCATCCGAGAGCCGGTCGGCAGCGAGCGCTAGCGTGGCGACTCGAAGCCCGTCGGGAGTGAACGCTGCCCAGATCGCGGTGCCGTGAGCCAACTCGACCGGCTCCCACGTTCTCAGCTCGATGGTCGACGCGGTGCTCCCGGGATTCCAGGAGATCTTGCGCCCAAAGCTGGTTTCGCGAGGCTTGGGGAGGCAGTGGAAGGCCGGCATGTCGGGGCCGCTCTCGTCCATTCCGGAGAAATGAAGTCCGAAAGCGGCGTTCTGGCACCAATCTCCGCCTTGAATGACGTTTCCGAAAGCCAGGGTCAGCGGTTTTCCCTCTTTTCTGAGGCTCTCCAGGCCCGGGATTGGCCCCGACCAGGTTCCCTCTTTCCTGGTGAGCCGTACCACGACGAGCTGGCCCGAAGGCGGAGGCAGGCCGGAAAGCGGGCGATCCGGCCTGATCAAGAGTGAGCCCTGTTCCGGGGCGTTGAACACCAGGCGCCGGCTCTCTCCAGGTTGGAGAATGAGATCGGAGTCTGGGCCCAAGACGGCGAAGAAGCGCCAGGATGGAGGAGTGATGACCTGCGCGAGCCGGGGCGCGGCCGGCTTGCTCTCAGCGCTCAGTTGGAGGTGGAGCGCGTTGCTCAAGACGGAACCGGCCGGAAAGAAGAACTCGAAGCCCGCCGGCTCAACGCGGGCGTCCGCGTCTTTCAGGACCACGCGGTGAGCGAGAAGGGGCAGGCTGTCCCAGCCGAAGATATAGAGGAGAAGCACCGTGGACACGAGAGCGAGCACGGTGCCGAGTGTTCGGCGTGTCCTTTCCGGAGGCTGCTCGGCCTGCGAGGAGTCCCCGGAGGAGGTCGACGCGACAGCGAGCAGGCCGGAATACGTGGCGAGGCCTCCGAAGAGGGCGCTCACCGCAAGACAGAGACTCGCGGACGATTGAAACGGGGTATCGACGAGAAGAATGACCGACACAAGGGAGGGGAGAAGAGACCCTCCGAAGGCCCAGGTCCAGGCCCAGAGGCGAGAGGCTATGCTCGGTCCGTCACCTGGCTGGATGGTGCGGAGAGCCAATGGCACGAGAGCCGCCGGGAGCACGACGGCGCAGAGCCCGACGGCAAACAACAGCAAATACAGCCCGGGCACGATGAGGCCGGCTACCAGGCACACCAGAAGAAAGAGGAGGCCAATTTTCAGCAGCATTCCGCCAGACAACAATCCTTGGAAGGAGATGCCCTCGCGTCCATGGCGCAGCGCCGCCATGGCCGCGCGCCGTGCGGCGTGCCAACCCACTCCCATTCCCAGCGGAAGCGCACACAGCAGGAGGACCCCAACCGCGGCCGGCCAGGCCTTCAGGCTGCTCAGACCGAGATCCGGGTAGATCTCAAACACCAAGATCCACGCCAGGAGAAGACCGGCCGTCAGACTCCAGACGAGCGCCGCGCTGAGCCCGCTCTGCAGCCCGCGCAGGCTTCTCATCCGGATGCTGTCCTGCCCTGCCTCCAGCCGCCGCCGATACAGCTTCTTGCGTGCCTGCCAGAGACGGAAGCGGCTGAGCTTGATCCCGGTGGGGAGCTTGTCCTTGTCCATCACCTCGGTCAGCACGTCGAGAGCGGCGTTCCGGTTTTCCTTCTCCTTGAGCCGTTTGGCGAGCGCCTGATAATCGCTTGGACCGGCGAGGTCGGCGAAGGAGCGGCCCGCGGCCTTCCGCACCTCGGAGCTCGGGTCGTGCACGGCGTGGTCGAGGCAGAGCGCGGCAAAGTGCTCCCGCCGTTCCGCCACCCGGCCGGCCGCCTCGGCCGCACGGCGCCGCAGGCGCTCGTTCTGGGTCTGGCCAAGAAACCGTTCGATCAGGTCGGCGCTCGTCTCGTCGCCGGCCAGGTCGGCCCAGAATTCGAGGTCGCGGGAGTGCGCGTAGATCGCGCTCGACACCAGGAAGAGGCGCTCCTCCGCGTTGAAGCAGAGGAGGTCCTTGAACGGGCCCACGGTGTCGTCGAGCTGCCCGCGGTTGAGGAGCAGCTCCGGATTGTCCTTCCAGCCTCCGTTGCGGCAGGAGTTGAGCACCAGGTTGCGGGCGCCGCGGAATTTGAAGAAGTCGAGGTCGACGGCGAACCATTCGAGAATCGCACTGATCAGCCGCTCGTGGACGAGCTCATACCAGTGGATGTCGCCCCGCGGATCGCTGCGCACCAGGCGGTGCCGGACGAGGCGGTCGAGCACTTCGTCGAGCTCTTCGCCGGTGATCGCGAAGGACTGCTGGAGCAAAGAATCGCGGGAGATGGCGAGCTTGGTGCGCTTCTCGCTGATCAGAGCATCGAGAACGGCTCCGGTGTGGATCTTGCGCCGCAGGTCCTTGGCGTCGATCTCGCTGTTGACCTGGTCGAGGTAGCCGCGGAACACCTGGCGGACGCCGCCGATCGCCTCGAGGTCCCGCAGCTCCAGCCGGACCGGCTCGCCCTCCTGACCGCGCGCCTCTGCCCTCTCCCAGACCTCGGAGCAGAGGACCTGGAGCACGATGGGGTCGAAATGGACGTCCGCCAAAGTGTCGACGAGCGCCGAGACGAGGCGGCTGTCGGCTTGCGTCCCCGCCGACCGCAAGGTCTCCAGGATGGCCTGGCGCACTCCGAACGAGGTCAGCGGCAACAGGCGGAGCATGTGGTGGGTGATCTCGGGGACGGCGTCGGAGAAGTCCGCCATCTCGGCGATCCAGTCCTCGCGCAGGCTGAACACCAGGCGGAGGTTGAGACGGGCGTCCGCCGCCAAGGTCCCGATCTCCCGGATGAACGCCTCCCGCTGGGCGATCCGCTGCTGCCGGACCGCGCGGTCGAGCTCTTCGCCGCTGCGCACGCCGCCCGCAGGGTCCGGCTGGTCCGCGAAGCGGACGAAGAACTCCTCGAACTGGTCGAAGACGATCACCATCAAGCGTTCCTTGCCGTCCGCATCGCGGCCGGCACGCTCGATCAGCGACGCCAGACTCTCCGGCTCTGCGTCCTGCGCCGCCGGGTTGCCGTTCCGGATGAGCGCCCGCCGCAGATCGCCCAAGGGATCTTCGAGCAGGCGGACGGCGAGGGTCCGGCAGCCCTGGCCGGCAAGCTGCGGAAAGACGCCGGCCAGCAGCAGGGAGGTCTTGCCGAGGCCCGAGCGCCCATAGACCACGAAGGTGCGCGTCCGGAGAATGCCGTTGACCACGGCCTCGACGTCGCGCTGCCGGCCGGCAAACCGCTTCTCGTCCTTTTCTTCATAGTAGGCGAGCCCCTGGAACGGGTTGGCCCGCTTGCTGGAGGGAGGGCTCGGCATGGGATCCGGGAGGCTCAGGACGGGCTCTTCGGGCGGGTGGCGCTGCGGCCCGCCGCGGTCAGACCGGCGACGACGGTGTCGAGGTCGAGCTCGATCCATTCGAGCCTCATGAACTGATGCCAGTAGGCGCGGTCGGCGGCCGTGGTGTGGTCGCAGATGAAAAAGGCCGTTCCCCGGTAGCGGGCCACGTCCTCCCGCAAGAGACGCCGGGCGAGAGCGCGCACCAGCGGATCGCGCGCCGAGACGCCGAGGAAGAGCAGATTGCAGCCTTCGATCCGGTTCATCAAGTCGGCCACGAACGAGGAGATCACTCCCATGCGGTCGAGGAGCCGGTCCTGATCCTGCTCCGTGAGCACCATCGAGGAGGGGGTCATGTAGGAGCCACGCAAGTTCATGAGCAGAAGCTCGCCGTTGCCGGGCAACATCCCTTCGCGCAGCTCCTCCGACTGCACCACGCGGAGGTTCCGGCCGGGCTGGCCTTGCAGCGACTTCTCAAGCAGGCCGTCGATGTACGAGTAGACGACGCCCGGCACGTTCCAGGAGGCGATCTGGCGGAGGGCGGCGGTGGAGACGAGGTCCCGGTAGACCTCCTGGACCGCTTCCACGAGGTCATGGCGCTCGCCGTCCGCGGTCGACTCGAAGTGCTGGCAGACCCGTTCGAAGACGACCGGCATCAGCCAGTCCGCCATGCTTTCGGTGAGCGGTGTGATGCGCTCGCGGCCGGGGAACTGCGACAGCTCCGCGAGCTTCTGGGCCAGACCGGCCGGGCTCGGAGGGACCTGATCTCCTCTCTGTGCTCCGGCGGCCAGGATGCCGGGACCGAGGATCGGCAGGCAACACCGCCTTTCGATCGCCCGGACGAGCCGGCGGTCGATCCGTTCGTCGATCACCGTGACGAGCGAGACGCCGTCCTGCGGCTTCGGCTTCGCCAGGGCCGGCAGCACGAAGAGCTGCTCGCACCCGGCGGCGAGGTAGAGCGCCGGAGCGATCGCGCTGCGCACCCGGTCGCCGTCCCGGTAGGTTCGCTCCAGCGTCGCCCGCCCTTCCTGCGTTGCGAGATCGACCCGGCCGGGTTGCGCGCCGGAGAACAGCTCGCGGTAGAACGCGGCGGAGAAGTCCGCGGCGGCGCTGTCGTGGATCGCGTAACGCATGAGCAGGACGGCGGGGATGCGGGCGCGCGCCAGAGAGCCGCCGAGGCTGCTCAGCGCCTGCGGATCGATCCCGCCGGCGTGACAGCAGTTGACCGCCACGAGCTGGGCCGGATTGCGCAGGAACTGTCTCGCGAAGAGGTCCGCCGAGGTCCAGTCCGCGCCGTCCGACTTGACGCCGCTGTCCGCCTCCTCCGCAGGGCTTTCACGGTTGAGCCGCAGCTCGCCCCGGCCCTGCGCGTCGAGCTGCCCATGGCCGATGAAATGGACGATGTCCCAGGTCTCGCGGAGCGCCTTGGCGAGCCGGTCGAGAGTCACCTTGCCGTCGAGGCTCTGGATCTTCACCCGGTCGCCCGCTGCGAGCGCGCTCTGCCGGATCTTCTCCCACTCGCTGCTGGTGCGCAGGCCCGAGCCCTCCGGGATCACCACCAGCATCTTCAGCGGAGCGCCGCCCGCGGACCTGTGGGGTGGCAGCTCCTGGGCGGCCGGCGAGCGAACGAAGGTGGCCACCGGGGAGGTCGCCAGAGAGGACTCGTCGAAGTCCCACACCGCCTCCCAGGGGAGGCTTTCGAGCTGTGGAGGCAGAGAGAGCCGGACTTTCAGAATGCTCCCCTCGCGGAGGCGGCACTGCCGGCGGACTTGATCCCATGCCTTTTCCAGCGGACCGCCGAGCAGCCGGCTCCACAGCTCGCTGCCCAGATTCTTGATGTCGGCCAGCGTGCAGGTGTTCTTGGTGATCGCTTCGAGATCGCGGGCCGTCTGGCCTTCCGGCGCGAGGTCGAGCTCGAACGGGGCGGAGACCGGCTCGCTGCCCGCGGTCCGCAGCTCCACAGTCCACCGGCCCTCGGTCCCGGCGCCGCGCACCATGAAGTGAACCTCGGTGTCGAGCGCGCCCGGCGCCGGCGCGTCCTTTCCGCGCAGCGGTGCGAGGGGCGTCTCCTCCAGGTTCGCGGGGAGAGCTCCCACAGGCGGCGCCTTCTCGGAGGTCCCCGTGATCCGCTTCAGAAGCGTCTTGTAGTTGGCCTCGAACGTCGCCTCGTTCGAGAGATCGCAGTAGACCTGCCCGACCAGGAAATCGGGAGCGGAGTCGAGCCACGAGCCCCGGCCGAGCGCGGCGAGAGCCTTGTTCTGGGAGGTCATGAACTTACTGCTGCCCAGCAACCGCGACTCCCAACCGACGCCGGTCGAGCGCTCTCCGTCTTCGCTCAGGTGGACTTTGCTCTGGTACGACGGAGAGCAGAGCACCAGCACCCAATCCGCATGGCGCACCTCGCGGTTCATGAACTCCGCGATGGTGTCGGTTTCCTGGAGATGCCAGTAGTCGAGGCGGACGTCGACGCCGTCATTGCGCAGACGGATGGCGAGCTGGCGGACCCAGAGCTTGTAGTCGTCATCGTCCCAGGCATAGGAGATGAAAACCCTCTTCGCCTCGTTCGGCAACGTCCCTCCTGAAGGTGAGCCTGACCGAAGCTACTGTATCGCGTTTCGCGGTGTCTGACGAATCTCTACAACCCCGTCACCCGGTCCGGCGATCTACCTCCTGACCCCATACAGCCCGATCACCACCAGAATCCAGAACAGCCCGCCGAGGATGAGGGCGGCGATCGAGCCCCCGGTGAACGCGGTGCCCTCGCTGGGATCGAAGCCCAGGCTTGCATTCAGCTCGTTGATTTTCTTCTGCACGATCGCCAGCGGTACGCAGGAGAACATCATGCACCCGAGCCCCAGCGCCGTGGCGCCCCCCACCCGGCTCGCCAGCGAGCCCACGAGAGCGAGCCCGATGAAGAGCAGGGCCAGCAGGCCGGCCTGGAGGTGGGCGATGCTCTCTTCGGGTAGTGAGGCGGAGGGGGGGCGCTGCGCGATCTCCAGCTTCTCCCGCAGGTCGATCTCCTCGTTCACACTCTGGAACAGGCCATAGACGAAAAACACGAGGAAGATGGTCCGTCCGAGCGGGCTCACATCGTCGCCGAGCTTTTCGCGGCGGGCCCACTGCCGGTAGAACCAGACGAGCCGGTAGAGCCCAAAAGTGGCGATCGACAGCACGGCGACCTTGAGCGGCGAGGTCTGGAAGAAGGGAGCGCTGGTTGCCGGTAACCCCAGGGCCTGAGGCGCTGGAGCTTCCATGTCGACCTGGGGCGGCCGATAGATGTTTTCGTCTTCCACGGGGCACCTCCGCCAGAAGGTGACCCGAAAGGGCGTTTCATTTCATCCGCCGAAGCGCGCCTCTACAGCCCCGTCACCCGCACCACCTCCTCGAACGTCGTCGTCCCTTCCGCCAGCTTGCGCAGCGCGGACTGGCGGAGGGTGCGCATGCCGTTCTTCACCGCCTCGCGCTTGATCTCCGGGGCGTCCGCGCCGGTGATGATGAGGTTCTTGATCCCCTCGTCCATCGGCAGCATCTCGAAGATGCCGGTGCGGCCGATGTAGCCGGTGCCGCGGCATTCGAAGCAGCCTTCCCCCTCTTTCACCTTTACCTTCTTGCCCGGCGGCACGGCGAGGCGGAGCGTGGTCACCTCGTCGGGCGCCAGGAAACGCTCGGTCACGCAGTGCGGGCAGATGCGGCGCAGCAGGCGCTGGGCCATGGTGCCCACCAGGGTCGAGCTGATCAGGAAGCGCTCGACGCCCAGGTCCGCGAGCCGGGTGATGGAGGAGGGGGCGTCGTTGGTGTGCAGGGTGGAGAAGACCAGATGCCCGGTCAGCGCCGCCTGGGTGGCGTACTGCGCCGTCTCGGCGTCGCGAATCTCGCCGACCATGATCACGTCCGGGTCCTGGCGCATGATGTGGCGGAGCGCGACCGCGAAGGTGATCCCCACCTTGACCTGCACCGAGGTCTGGTTGAAGTCCTCATAGACCATCTCGATCGGGTCTTCGATGGTGGTCACGTTGAGCTCGCGGGTGGCGATCGTCTTCAACGCCGAGTAGAGCGTCGTCGTCTTCCCCGAGCCGGTGGGACCGGTGACCAGGATGATGCCATGCGGCCGGGTGATGAAGTCGTTGAAGGTCTGCAGCTCATCCGGATAGAAGCCGAGGCCGGACAGATCCTGCAGCAGCACCTGGGGATCGAAGATCCGCATCACCACCTTCTCGCCGAACGCGACGGGCAGGGTCGAGACGCGGAGCTCGACGTCGCGGCCCCCCTTGGCCGTCTTGATGCGGCCGTCCTGCGGCCGGCGCTTCTCGGCGATGTCCATGCGGGACATCGTCTTGATGCGCGAGGTCACCGCCGCGTGCACGATCTTCGGCATCTTCTGGATGTCGTGCAGCACGCCGTCGATGCGGAAGCGGATGAGGCTGTCTTCGCGCTTGGGCTCGATGTGGATGTCCGACGCGCGGCACTCGAAGGCGTGCTGGAGCATGAACTCGACCGCGTTGACCACGTGCTGGTCCGACGACTCGATCTCGGTCTCGCTCTTCATCCGGACGAGCTGTTCGAGGTTGCCGAGGTCGATGCCGGTGTTGAGATCGCGCTCCGCCTTCTTCACCGAGTGGCGCAGGCCATAGAACTCGGTGATCGCCTTGAGGATGTCCGGCTCGGACGCGACGACCAGCAGGGCTTCGCGGCCGGCGATGCGGCGGAAGGCGTCGACCCCTTCGATGTCATACGGGTTGGCGCAGGCGACGCGCAGCTTGCCGTTGACCATGTCGAGCGGCATCATCCGGTGGCGCCGCGCGAACGGTCGCGACACCTTCGACTCGATCAGCTCCGCGTTGAGGGTCAGCGTGTCGATCCGCACGTGCTCGAGCTTGGCGTCGGCCGCGATGGCATGCGCGATGTCGTGCTCCGAGATCGGTGCTCCCGAGTCGCGCAGATTGGGCAGCTTGAGCCGCATCACCAGCTCATAGGCGATCGCCTTCTGCTCATACGCGCTCGCCGACCGCAGCCGGCTCGGAAGCTGCTTGGCCTCCTGCTTGATCGTCTCCCCCTGCTCCGGAGAGATGTTCTTCTGGCGGACCAGGATGTCCGCGACCAGCTCGGGAGTGAGGTTCATATCGTCACCAGCGTTTCATTGCATCGAAGGATGGACATTCTACAGCGGGTTGGGGGCGGTGTCTCTCTGCATGCTAGGATGACCCGATGAAGCGCGCCACCATCACGTTGCCCGACGATCTCGCCGATCTCGTAGACCGGGAAGCTCTCCGTCGTCAAGCGAGCTTTTCGGAGGTAGTGCGGCAACTCATCGTGCGAGGGCTGTCCGGAGCTGCCGAGAAGCCCCGGGAGATCCCCTGGGCGGGCCTCTTCGAGGATCCGAAGATGGTCCCGGCCGAGCGCATGGACGACGAGTTGGCAGCGCACTGGGCCCATGATCTCGCTCGCGATCGTGGATAGCGGCCCTCTGCCTTGGCGGAGCGTCTACGGACCGAGGTCGTGATCACCCTGGACCGGCGCCACTTCGGCGTGGTCCGTCCGCGGCACTGCGAACGGCTGCGGCTTCTGCCTTAGACCCAGCAGAGCCGGCGGTTTTCGCGGAGCGGTAGGCTACCAGCCCATCCGTTCCCGCAACGCCGTCACGTGCGCGACGTGGTGCCGGCCATGCCAGGAGTACAGGCTGAGCATCCGGTCGAGCGTGATCCGGCCATGGTCGGGATGCAGGAGCGGGCGCTGGAAGTCCTCCGGGGTCATCGCCCGCAGCACCGTGTCCCAGCGGTTGTGGAGCGTTTCGAGGAGCAGGAGCGAGACTTCGATCGGCGTGGTCCGCGAGTCGGCGAGCCGCGCCCAGCGGTCCTCGGCATATGTCTTGATCGCCGGCTCGTCCTCGGTCAGCGCGAGCTTGAAGCGGACGTAGGCGTTCATGTGGCTGTCCGGCACGTGGTGGATGACCTGCCGGACGGTCCAACCGCCGTCGCGATAGGGGGTGTCGAGCTGCTCAGGCGTCAATCCGGCCACGGCGGCACGCAGGTTGGCGGGAGTCGCGGCGATGGCGTCGATCGCGGCGCGGCGTTCTTCATCACTGAGGACGGGCTTGGTCTCGGCGCGTCCAATGGGATAACGGGGATCGGTCATGAGGGGCCTCCGGAAGCTTGGGGATCAGAGGCCCAAGCCTACCGCAGACCGGAGCCCTACGGCTTTCCCCCCACCTCTGTCTGCGGATGAAACCCAAACCACGCGAACCAGAACGCCACGTGGCCCGGCAGGCGCGGGAGGGGCTTGTCGTTCTCCGCTCCGGCCGGCGGTAGCAGGCTCTCCTCGGTGACGTGCCATGGCCGGCCGGCTTCGTCGAGCACGGTGGAGGGATCCGGATCCGCTTTGAAGGTGTGGCCGGTGCGGCGGTAGGCGCGGACGGCTCGGCTGTCGGGATCGCCGAGGAGGACGAGGTCGGTGTCTCCCAAGCGGTCGTTGAGCACGGCCTCCGCGGTGACCTTGGAAACGGGCCACGCTTTCGCGTTGGTGAGGAGGCGGAGGCCGAAGACCAGCTCGCTTTGCTCCAGGAGACGGCTGCGCTGCCAGACCGGGAAGGAGACGCCTTCGCGCGCCAGATCCGCCGCGCCGGGGGTGTAGCGGTAGCCCCAGCGGGCGCCGAATGCAGCGGTCAGTTGCAGCACGCTGGTGTCGGGATGCAGGCGCTTCCAGGCGCCCCAGGTGGTCAAGGTCAGCGGCAGCATGGCGAGCGGTGCCGGCTTCGCGGCGAGCGGACCGAGGACGGGCTCGCCGGTGATCTGGAGCCAGAGGGTCTGCGTCGCGCGGTCGACCATCAGCTTGTCGCTGTGGTAGATCAGGCCCGAGGTGGCGAAGGTGTGGCGGCCTCCGGTCAGGTTTTTCGCCGACCAGGCGATGCCGCTGCGGCAGAGCGCGCAATAGGTGAGGACGACCGGTTTGCCGCCGAGGGTGTCGTTGACCACCTCATGCCAGGAGACGTAGCGCAGGGGATAGGCCCGCTGTTCGCCGCCGAGGCTCAGGCCGAAGACCTCCTCGCGCTCGTCGAGACCGTGCTCGGCGTCGGCGGGAACGTGCGGCGGCTCGTCGAGCGCCGGGATGCCGTCGAAGTGCACGCCGCCCCACACGATCTCCTCGGGCCGGAGGAGCGCCATCGCGGCTGGCTGAAACAGCGCGCGGTAGTGGGGATCGATGCGGCCGAAGAGCTGCCCTTTCCAGTCGAGATAGCCGGGCGGCGGCACGAGGCCGGTCCGCCGTCCCACCAGCTCCACCCAATCGTGATAGCGCGGGCCCGGGTCTTCGCCGGCCAGCGTGCGGAGCGCGGCGAGCACCGGCTCGCGCTCATCCGCCTGGAGGAAGAAGAGGGCGTCCACGAGCGGCGCGATCCACGCCGGATCGCCCGAGGCGGCGAGCTTGCCGGCCGCCTGCCGGCGCGCCGCCTCGCTGCCCGACAAGGCGATGCGGGCCAGCGCATAGCCGGCGCTCGGAGAGACCGGCGTCCGCGGCGCCTGGGCGGGGAGCGCTGCGGCGGCGAGGAGGAGGAAAAGTGGGAGGATTGTGCTCGGCTTCATCGAGCGGTCTCGCCGGTAAGTCCCGCCGTGGCGGTGTTTGGTTCAGGCTGGCTCAGGCGTCCAGCCGGTGCTGGGTGACGGCGCCGGTGAATGCCTTGCCGCCGGTGGCGATGTAGAGCTGGCCGCCGGTGACGGTGATTTCGAGCTGGGTCCGCCGGTCGATGAAGGGGACGATCTCTTCAAGGAGCCTAAGATCGATGGCATAGACCGCGATGTCCTCTACCTTATGAATACGCTGGCCCGCGGTCTGGCGCCGCAACGTCCCGGGATCGCGGTGGGTGTAGACCGCCACCTTCTCGGCGGCCTTGCTCGCCTTGTTGAGGCGTTCCGCGTCCGGCAGGCCGATGTCGATCCAAGACTTGATCCGCCCGTCGGGATGGGAGACGGACACCGCCGGCTGATCGCCGTTCGACAGACCGCCCTTCGAGAACGTGATCCCCTCCTGGAATTCCAGACAGTAGGCAAGCACGCGGGTCAGCATGTGCTCCATCGTTTCCGACGGATGGAGCGCCACGCGCAGGGCCAACGTCTCGTAGACGTTGCGGTCGGTGTCGTTGAGGGTGACGTCGAGGTTGTAGACCGTGGAGGTGAGAGCCATGCCGCCAGTCTACATCGCCGGACGGGCGCTTCCCGCCCCCAGCCCCGCCGCACGCCCGGTCGCCCAGGCCCAGGAGAAGTTGTGGCCGCCGATCGGCCCGAAGGCGTCCAGGATCTCGCCGCAGAGGAAGAGGCCGCGGTGCCGCCGGCTTTCGAGGGTGCGCGGATCGACCTCGGAGAGCGCCACGCCGCCGCCGGTGACCTCGGCTTTGCGGTAGCCCTCGTCGCCGGTCCAGGGGAGCGGATAGCGGGTGAGCAGCTCGATCAATCGGAGCCGCTCCTCGCGACGGAGCTGATGGTGTGGCCGGCCGGGGTGGATCGCCGCTTCGTCCAGCAGGGCCTCGGCCAGCCGGTCCGGCAGCAGGCGCCGCAGCGGCGTCAGGATGATCCCCGACGCGCCGCCGCCGGTGCGCAGCTTCTCGTCCCAGGCCGCGGCGTCGAGATCGGTCCACTGCACCAGCAGCGGCTGCCGCGGACCGCCGGCCAATCGAGAACGGACGGCCAGATGCGAAATATCCAGCACCGCGGGCCCGCTGTAGCCGTGATGGGTGAAGAGGAAACCGCCCTTCACCGTGAAGCCTTTGCCGGCGCCGGGCGCGCGGATCGTCACGGTGAGCGAGATGCCGGCGAGCGCGGCGTGCCGGGCCGGCTCGGCGGTGAGCGGCGTCAGCGCCGGATAGGTGTCGTGCACCGTGTGTCCGAGCTGGCGCATCAGATCGAGCCCGATGCCGTCGCTGCCGGTCCCCGGCAGCGAAAGACCGCCGGTCGCGACGATCACGGCGCGCGCGGCGAGGTCCGCTCCTTCCTCCAGATGCACGAGCCATCCGCCCTCTCCGTCCGGCTCCAGCCCGGCGACCAGAGCGCCGAAGCGGCGCTCCACCCCGTGCCGGGCGGCCAGCGCCAGCAGGCCGTCGCGCACGTCGCGGGCGCGGTTCGAGACCGGAAAGAGCTTGCCGCTCTCCGCCTCCAGGGCGAGCGGAACGCCCACCTCGTCCTCGAAGAAGCGCCGTTGCTCGGCGAGCGGCCAGGAGAGGAGGATCTTGCGCAGCGTGTTGGGGGACGAATCGGTGACGAAGCGTTCCGGCGCCGCCGTGGCCGGCAGCACATTGCATCGCCCGCCGCCGCTCACCAGGATCTTCCGTCCGCCGTCCGGAGTGCGCTCCAGAAGGACGACCCGGCGGATACCCTGCGCGGCCCGCGCCGCGAACACCGCCGCGGCCAAGCCCGCCGCTCCGGCGCCCACCACGACGACCGGCCGGTTCTCGAGATCGAGAGAGGTCAGATCAGAACACCCCGGGAAGCACCCGCTTCGTCCGGCGGGCGTACTCCGCGTACTCGGGATACCGCTCGACCACCAGCCGCTCCTCGCTCAGCATGCGGACCAGCAGCGTTCCGATGACGATGTGACCAGCCCACCCTCGGTGGGATTGGCCGCCGCGTGGAAGCTGCGCCGGCCGAAGGTGATCCGCGCCCAGATCATCAAGAGCAGAGCCGCGGCCTGCACGGCCGTGGTCACCGGCCCTCCGAGGAGCTGTCCCCTGAAGACCATGTAGACCAGCGTCGCCACCAGAACGAACAGGGCGAGGACGGAGAGAATTTTCGGGCTCATCGTGCCCGCATGCTACCGGAAAGTCGCCGAAATCTCAGACCCCTTGCGCCGCGTGGCCCGCCGCGCCTTCGCGATGTCGCCGCACCGCCGGCACTCCCAGACGGCATGACGGACGCCCAGCGCCTCCTCGCTCTTCTCGGCCGCGGTGAGATGATCCAGCCTCTCCTCCTCAGGCAGGCGCCGTTGCGGACCCCGACACGTCGGGCAGCGCCCGGGGCTCAACAACCACGCGCCAAACGCGGCCAGGCCCGCGAGGCCGAAGAAGACATTGACCAGAACACCCATGTAGGACCACCTCCTGGGAGGAAGTGACCCCGGGTGCCATTGCGTTTCTTGCGCAGCCGCTCAGACTGTCAGCGGGCGTCACCAGGCTCTTGCCGGAAGTCAACCGGTCTGCGCAACAAACTTCAGAACGCCAACGTATCCGCCACGCTCGCGAACCGGCCGCTGGGGTTCGTATAGGTGCGGATCGTTCCGGTCTGCGAGTCGGTGACGGTGACCGTGTACTCCACATTGGACAGCGCGCCGTAGAAGATCCAGAAATGGCCGTTCACCGGCCGGCCGTCGAGGGCTTTGACCACCAGCTCGATGTTGGCTGCGTTGAAGAACCAGAAGGTTCCCGTTCCGGAACCACCCGAGAGCGGCACCGCGGTCCCCTGGCCGGTGTGGCCCTGGAAGTCCTTCCAGGCGACGGTGACGCCGAAGCGCCCGCCGTTCAGGCAGAGCCGCTGTACGCTGGGTTGGCAGGGGACGGAGGCCGCCCGCTCCTTGCGCTCCTCGATCAGCGGCTCCGGGGAGGGAGGCGCGACCATGGGATTCGCGCCGCCGGCGCCCAGCGGGCCGAAGCCGTGCGTGTCGCCGACGCTGGCGAGTTGGCCCGGCGGGTTGTAGTACTGCCGGGTGAGACCGGTCTGAGTGTCGGTCACGGTCAGGGTGTACTCGACGTTGGAGAGGGCGCCGTAGAAGACCCACTCGTGGCCGTTGACCGCGTGGCCGTCGAGGACTTTGACGATGGCCTCCACGTTCGTGGGATCGAAGAACCAGAACGTGCCGGTGTCAGGGGTGAGCGGCACGGCGTGGCCGTCGCCGGCGTGGCCCGCGAAATCGCGCCAGCGCGCCTCCACGCGGTAGCGGCCGCCGAGGCAGAGAGCGGTGCCGGAAGGCTGGCAGCCGCCTGGACCGGAGAGCGGCAGGGACCACAGCTCGCGGCCGGTGGGGCCGTCGTCCGCCGAGAAGTAGAGGCGGTCTCCGGCGGCGGTCAGGTGGGCAGGGGCCGACGAGCTCGCGAAGGCGGCGATGTCCTGCACCATGCGGGTCCCCGCGGCGGTGCCGTCGCTCTGCCAGAGCTCGACGCCGTGCACGCCGTCGGCGGCCGAGAAGAAGAGCCGGCCACCGACGAAGGTGAGCCAGGCGGGGGAGGAGCTGTCAGGACCGGGGACGATGTCCTTCACCATCGCCGTGCCGTCCGCCGTGCCGTCGCTCGACCACAGCTCCGTGCCATGGTCGCTGTCATAGGCGGTGAACCAGAGGCGCCCGGCGCCGGCGATGAGCAGAGAGTCCGGCAGGTTGAAGGCGGTGAGGCCGCGGAGCTGCTTGACGAAGACGGTGCCGGCGCTCGTGCCATCGGTGCGGAAGAGGCCCTGATGGTCGGCCGTCGCGCCGAAGAAGTAGACCGCGCCGTTGAAGAGCGCGAGGTCGTAGGCTTGGCCGAGGGGCGCCCCGCCGTTCGTCAGTTGCAGCGTTCCCGCCGGGGTGCCGTCCGTCGTCCAGACGCTGTTTGCGGGATCGACGAAGAGGACCCGGGAGCCGAGCCGGGTGAAGGTCGAGGCGTAGTCGGAGAGAAAGGCCGGCGGCAGATTGGCGAGAGCCTCCGTGCCGGCGAGGGTGCCGTCGCTCCGCCAGACCTTCGCGTTGTCGAAGTCGGCGGTGATGAAGTAGAGATCGGTCCCCCCGGGTGCGGAAAGATTGACCGCCTCCGGCGTACCGTTCGGAAGCGCGAATTCCTTCCTCGTGCCGGCCTTCGTGCCGTCGGTGCTCCAGATCTCGGAGACCGCGTGGCTGAACGTGGCGAAGAAGACCCGGCCGTGGAAGACCGTAATTCCTGGCTCCACCTCCGGCGCCAGGATGACCAGGCCGTCCGCCGTGCCGTCGGTGCGCAGCAGCGGCTGGCCTTCCCGGTTGGTGGAGAGGCGGAAGAAGGCGAGGCCGGCGGATTGGACCGACTCCGCCACGGAGAGGTGGTCGAGGCGATCGAGCTCGACGCCGGCCGGTACCGTGCTCGCCTCCGTGCCCGCGGTGATCCACAGCGCTTCCGCCGCGCTGGATGTGCCGTCGTTGGAGGTGAAGAAGAGCAGGCGGTTGCCGTAGGGTGCCAGGAAGTCGGGGACGGAGGAAGGGCCTTGCGGCCCGACCACCGCCACCCGGTGGGCGGTTGCTTTGCCGGCGGTCGCCCAGAGGGCGGGGCCGGCGGCGGTGGACGCGCCGAAGAAGAGAGTGGCGCCGAGAGTGGCGGCTTCCACGTGGGTCGGGGCGCCCTCGACGTCCGGCAGGATGCGGCTGCCGGCGCCGAGAGCGCTCAGGCGCACCGTGCCGGCGGCGGTGCCGTCGGTCCGCCACAGGTCCTCGTTCCCGGCGGGATCGGAGGCGGCGAAGAGGACTCCCTGCGGCGTCGGCGTCAGCTCCCGGTTGTAGGGGCCGAACGAATCGCAGGGGCCTGGGCAGACGTCCGCCAGGAGATGGGTGCCTTGGGGCGTGCCGTCGGTGATCCACGGCTCGCGGCCGTGCACCCCGTCGTCGGCCGGGAAGACGAGCCCCTTCGCGGTGGCCACGAACGGCGTCAGGCTGTCGACGAAGTCGCAGCCGCCGCAACCCGGCAGGGCGATGCTGGAGGCGAGGGTGCCGGTGGTCGACCAGACTTGGTCGCCGTGGGTGCCGTTCGAGGCGACGAAGATGGCCCGGTTGCCGAAGGGCGTGGGCGGGGAGATCGAGGTGCTGTCGTCGCTGAATCCGGTAACCCGTCGCGTGCCGGCCGCCGTGCCGTCGCTCGTCCACATCTCCCGGCCCTTGACGCCGTCATCCGCCACGAAATAGGCGCGCCCGCCCGCCGTCGTGAGAGGAGAGAAGGGAGGGAAATAGGAGAAGCGCTTGAGGGAGAAGGTGCCGGCGTCCGTGCCGTCGCTGGTCCAAAGCTCCGGCTTCTGATCGCTTCCGAGCACGAAGAAGAGCAGCCGCGGCCCGACGGCGGCGAGCGTTCCGGCGATGCCTTGGCCGAGCGTCTTGATCCGGGAAGTGCCGGCCGCGGTGCCGTCCGAGGACCAGAGCGAGAGCTCTCCCCCGGAGCCGGAAGCTTCCTTCACCGGGAAAAACAGCCGCTGGCCGACTACGGCGAGCTTGCCGGTCTGGACGGGGCCCAGGTCCTTGATCTGCGCCGTGCCTTCCGTCCTGCCGTCCGTCCGCCAGACGCCACAGTCGGGTGCCGCGGTGCTTGCGGCGCAGCCCACAAAGACGAAGGCGTTGTCGAAGGCGGCGAAATCGCCGAGAGGGACGCCGGGCGCGAGGCGGAACGTCCCCGGCGTCGTGCCGTCGCTCCTCCAGAGCTGCGCACCGTCGAAGGGGATCGCTTCCTGCTGGCTGAACAGGAGAACGTTGTGCAGGCTGCCGAGAAACGTGATGCCGGAGCCGCAGCCCCCGGGGCAGGGGTCGAGGAGGGCGCGCGTGCCCGCCGCGGTGCCGTCGCTCACCCACAGCTCTTGACCCGCGACCGGTCCGTCGGTGGTGAAGAAGAGATTTCCTCCCACCGCGGTGAGCCGCTCGAAGAGGTTGCCGGCCGTGTCGCTTTCCGTGTTGATGTCCTTCACCAGCGCCGCCGTCTGGGCAGAGAGCGGCGGCGCGGCTGCGGTGCAGACGAGGAGAGCGAGGAACAGAGGGCGCAAGACGGCCATTCCTACGGACACGGCGCGCCGCCGGCGATCCACGTTTTCGTGGCGGCGACGAATTCATCGTGCGGCACCGAGACCGGCGCGCGGCCGGCTCCCGGATCCCAGCCCCAGAGCACCAGCTTGTCGCTGCTCACGTGCTTGAGGAACGCGGCGAGATCCCGGCCGCCGTTGCGCTTCGGGTCTTTCACCGTGGCGCAGAGCTCGCCGGCGGAGAGATTGATGAAGATCATCTTCTGGTTCGGCGGCGGCAGGCGCCAGTTGGGAGCGCCCGGCGGCGTGTGCGCTCCGTAGCTGGCGGGCGTGTTCGCCGCGCCGTGGCAGGTGGAGCAGGGGAGGCCGGGGGCGCCGTTACCGCTCGCGCCGCGCTGCACGTTCTGCGTGTGCGCGAGACCGGTGTCGAACTGCAACGGCGCATCGCCGGGAATGTGACAGTTCTGGCAGCGCGGATGTTGCAGCACGGTCTGGATCGTGGCGAACGCCGACAGCGCGGCCTGGTGTTTGTCCGAGGAGACATTCGCGGCGGGATCGGCGCTCACGGCGACTCCCGCGACCACCGCCAGAAGGCTGGCAAGAATCCAAGGGCTCCGCATCGGTTTCATGTCCAACGTCTCCTCAAGAAAAGCGCAGCGGCAGCTCGCGCAACCGCTTGCCGGTCAATGCGAACACCGCGTTCGCCACGGCGGGCGCGATCGGCGGCGTGCCGGGCTCGCCGGCGCCGCCGGACTTCTCGCTGCTCGGCACGATGTGGACTTCGACCTTCGGCATCTCGTTGAGCCGCAACACCTGGTAATCGTGGAAGTTGCTCTCCACCACGCGCCCCTCTTTGAGCGTCAGCTCGCTGTGCAGCGCCGCGCCCAGCCCATAGGAGACGCCGGACTCCATCTGCGCCGCGACGCCGAGCGGATTGACACAGATGCCGACGTCGACCGCGCACACCACCCGGTGTACCTTGATCCGGCCGTTGTCCACCGAAACCTCGGCGACGTGCGACACGATGCTGCCGAACGACTCATGCACCGCGATGCCGCGTGCCCGGCCCTGCGGCAGCGGCGTGCCCCAGCCCGCCTTCTCGGCGGCCGTGTTGAGCACGTTGAGCACGCGCGGCGCCTTGGCGAGCAGCGCGCGGCGGAATTCGAGCGGCTCACGCTTCGCGGCGGCGGCCATCTCGTCGACGAACGACTCGACCACGAACGCGTTGATCGAATGGCCCACTGAACGCCACCACAGCACCGGCACCGTGGCGTCCGCGGTGTGCAGCTCGACCAGATGATTCGGCACGTTGACCAGATACGGCGAATCCGAAACACCTTCGACCGACGTCGGGTCGATCCCCTTCTGGATCATCCCGGCGAACGGCGAGCCGGCCATGATCGACTGCACCACCATGCGGTGCCGCCAGGCGATCGGCAGGCCCGAGCCGTCCAGCGTCGCCTCCGCGCGGTGCACCGCCGCCGGCCGGTAATAGCCGCCGCGGATGTCGTCGTCGCGCGTCCACACCGTCTTCACCGGCTTGTCCATCGCCTTGGCCACGTGCGTGGCTTCGACCACGAAGTCCGACGCGATGTTCGCCCGCCGGCCGAAGCCGCCGCCGAGGAACGTGGTGTGGATCGTCACCTGCTCCGGCTTGAGACCGAGGATGCCCGCGATCCGTTGCTGGTCGACGCTCTGGAACTGCGTCCCCGTCCACACCTCGCAGCCGTCCGCCGAGCGCCGCACGGTGCAGTTGAGCGGCTCCATCGGAGCGTGGGCGAGATAGGGCACGGCATACTCCGCGGTCACCGTAGGCACCTGGAGCGCGTTGCTCACGTCGCCCGACGCCTTGGCCTCCGCGCCGGCT
>DATARD010000393.1:0-25751 GCA_036264355.1 Thermoanaerobaculia bacterium | reverse complement strand
ATGCCGTCAGGCACCCTGTGTGGCCGCCCTGGGTGGGCGAACGTCCCATCGATGCATGCAGCGTATGGAGATCCTGTCGCCCCTCCGGGGCTGGGGATCAATGGTGGACTCAACCCGGAGTCGCCGCTCCTTCGTCGCTCTGACTCCGGGCTACACGCTTTCGCCTCTCCGAGGCTATTTCTGCAACAATCGACTGCGTTGCACCATCACGGAGAATCTCCCTCATGGCCTACGGATGGGAAGGTGAGACAGTCCGCCTCGTGCCTCTCGACAAGGCGAAGCATCTCGAAAACGCCGTGCTCTGGCTCAATGATCCGGAGATCACGGCGTGGACCCTGGTCGGCGATCAGCCGATGAGCCGCCTCACCGAGGAGGATTTCTTCGAGAAGGCGTCGCGGGTTGGCGGCGAGGACATCCACTTCGCCATCGAGACGCTGGCGGGCGAGCACATCGGCTTCTCGACGCTGCATCGCGTCGACCGGGCGAACGGCGCCGCGACGAGCGGGACGCTGCTCGGCCGGCGCGATCTGTGGGGACAGGGGTATGGCACCGACGCCGCCCGGGTGCGCAACCGGTATGCGTTCGAGGTCCTCGGACTGCGCATGCTGCTCTCCGAGGTCATGGCCGACAACGCCGGGTCGCTGCGCATGCTCACCAAGGCCGGCTACCGCGAAGTCGGCCGGATTCCTCGCCGCTTCTGGAAACGGGGGGCGTTCCGGGATGTGGTGATCCTGCTGCTGGAACGCCCCGCTCCATCGATCTGATCAGACCGCCGCGGTGACCAGCGGCGCCAGCAGTCCGCGCACGAAATCGAGCTCGTCCTCGTTGATCGTGTGACCCATGCCGGGGTAGATCCTTTCGGTGACCGCAGCTCCCATCCTCTCGAAGACCTTCGCGCTTTCGTCCACCCGGTCTTTCGGGATGTGCGGATCGCGGTCGCTGCAGCCGAGGAAGACCGGCGTGCCGTTGAATGCTCCAGGATAGTCGCGCGGCGTTCCCGGCGGACCGATCAGGCCGCCGGAGAGGGCTACGACGCCGCCGTAGCGTTTGGCGTTGCGGGCGGCGAATTCGAGGCTGAGGCAGGCGCCCTGCGAGAAGCCGAGGAGGACGATGCGCTCGGCGGGGATGCCGGCCTGCTCCAGATGCGCGACCAGGGCGCCGAGTTGCTCCAGGCCGGAGGAGAGACCCGGCTCGTTTTGCGCCAGGGGTGCCAGGAACCTGTTTGGATACCAGGTGTGGCCCGCCGCCTGCGGCGCCAGGTAGGCGAGCTCCGGGCGGTTGAGCTCGGCGGCGAGGCCGAGGATGTCCTCGGCCGAGCCGCCGCGGCCGTGCACCAGCACCATCGCGGCGTCGGCGTCCGCCAGCGGCCGGCCGGTGGCGAGGACCGGCTGTCCGCGATGGATCGTCATCGCACACCTCCCGCCGCCATCTCGACCGGCGTCTCCAGCGGACGCACGGTAACCGGCGGCAGGGCGTTCTCGATCTGCTGGCGCTGCGGCTCCAGCCAGGTGGGCAGCCGCAGGCCGGAGCCCAGGGTCTCCACGCTTTCGTCGGCCGTGAAGCCCGGCGGATCGGTGGCGATTTCGAACAGCACGCCGCCCGGCTCGCGGAAGTAGATCGAATGGAAGTACTGGCGGTCCATCACCGGGCTCACGTGGTAGCCGCGGCCGATCAGATCGTCGTGCCAGGCGCGCTGTTGCGCGTCGTCCGGCGTGCGGAACGCGACGTGGTGCACGGTGCCCGCCGAGACGTGGCCGCGCGGCGCGTCAGGCTTCGCCACGATGTCGATCCGCGAGCCCGGCTGCGTTCCCATCGCGCCCATCGCGAAGCGGAAGCGGTTCACCTCCTCGCCGATCTGCTGGAAGCCCATCACTCCGGTCAGCAGATTCGCCGTCACCTCGGGGTTCCACTCGGTGAGCGTCACGCCGTCGAAGCCGCGGATCGCCTTCTCCGCCGGCACGGGACCGCCGCCCCAAGGCGTGCGCTCGTCGCCGGCGCGCGCCACCAGCTCGAGCTCCAGACCGTCGCGATCCAGCAGCGTGAGCACCTCTTCATTGAATCGCAGCCGCGGCTCCTCGAACGGCACATGCAGCCGGGCGAGGTGCTCGCGCCACCAGCCGAGCGAGCCCTCGGGGACGGAAAACGACGTCACCGTCGCCTGCCCGGCGCCCTGGCTGCCGCGCCGCGCCATCGGCCAGGGGAAGAAGGTGATGATCGTCCCCGGCTTCCCGTCGCCGTCGCCGTAGTAGAGATGGTAGGTGCCCGGGTCGTCATAGTTGATGGTCTTCTTGACCAGACGGAGCCCGAGGACTCCGGTATAGAAATCGACGTTGGCCTGCGGATCCCGCGCGATGGCGGTCACGTGATGGATGCCTTCGATCGTTCGGTTCATGGTTTGTGCCCTCCGATTCATGTTGTAACAAGAATCTCGAAGAAAAATTTCGCGGTACTCTACAGGGCATGTCCTCCTGGCTTCTACGCAGGATCCTCGCCAAGGGTCTGATGCCTCGCATCTCCGAGACGGAGCGGCAGGCTCTGGAGGCGGGGACGGTGTGGGTGGACGGCGAGCTGTTTTCGGGCCGGCCGGACTTCCGGCGCATGCTCGCCGAGCCGTGGCCGGCGCTCCGCGCGAACGAGCGCGCCTTCCTCGACGGTCCGGTCGAGACGGTGTGCCGGATGGTCGATCCCTGGGAGCTGGCGAAGACGCGGGAGCTGCCCGCCGCGGTCTGGCGCACTCTCAAGGAGCAGCGGTTCTTCGGCCTGGCGATCCCTGAAGAATATGGCGGTCATGGCTTCTCCGCTCTCGCTCTCTCGACCCTCTTCGGCAAGCTCGCCTCGCGGTCGCTGGCGCTTTCGGCGGTCGTACTGATCCCCAATTCGGTCGGTCCGGGCGAATTGCTGCTCGCCTATGGCACCCGCGAGCAGCGGGACTGGTATCTGCCGCGCCTCGCCCGCGGCGACGAGATCCCCTGCTTCGCGTTGACCGAGACCGAGGCCGGCTCGGACGCCGCGTCGATCCGCTCCGAGGGAGTGCTGTTCAAGAACGGTGACGGCCGGCTCATGCTCCGCCTCACCTGGAGCAAACGCTATATCACTCTCGCGCCGGTGGCGACGCTCCTCGGCCTCGCCTTCCGGCTGCGCGATCCCGAGAATCTGCTCGGACCGAGCGAAGACGTGGGGACCGAGGGGATCACCGTCGCGCTGGTCGCCACCAATCTGCCGGGCGTGCGGATCGGCGAGCGCCACGATCCGCTCGGCGTGCCGTTCCCCAATGGGCCGACGGAGGGGAAGGATGTCGTAGTGCCAGCCGATCAGATCCTCGGCGGCCTCGGCTACGCGGGCAAGGGGTGGAAGATGCTGATGGAGGCGCTGTCGGCCGGCCGCGCGATTTCACTCCCCGCGCAATCGGTGGGCGGCGCCAAGCTGGTGGCGCGCATCGCCGGGGCCTACAGCACGGTGCGCCGGCAGTTCGGCGTCGAGATCGGCCGCTTCGAGGGGATCGAGGAGCCGCTGGCGCGCATCGCGGGCCTGACCTATCTGATGGAAGCGGCGCGCGTCTACACCTGCGGCGGCATTGATGGCGGCGAGCGCCCGGCCGTGCTCTCCGCGGTCTGCAAGTACAACCAGACCGAATTGCTGCGCGCCATCGTCCAGGACGGCATGGACGTCCTCGGCGGCGCCGCCCTCTGCCGCGGGCCGCGCAACCTGCTCGCCGACGGCCACATCGGGGCGCCGATCGGCATCACGGTCGAGGGGGCGAACATCCTCACCCGCACGCTGATCATTTTCGGTCAGGGAGCGCTGCGCTGCCATCCGTATGCGCTGCGCGAGGTGCGCGCGGTGCTCGCCGGCGACGCCAGGGAGCTGCGCCGCGCGCTCGGCGGCCACGTCTGGTTCTTCCTGCGCAATCTGATTCGAGCCGCTCTCCTCGGCGCTACGCGCGGCCGGCTCGCCCGCGCGCCGGTCGCCGGCCCGACCGCGCGGTATTACCGCAAGCTCGCCTGGGCCGCCGCCCGTTTCGCGCTCTTCACCGATCTCGCGATGCTCTCGCTGGGCAGCCGGCTCAAGCTCAAGCAGAAGCTCACCGGCCGTTTCGCCGACGTCCTCTCCTGGATGTATCTGGGATTTTGCGCCCTGCGCCGTTTCGAAGCAGAGGGCCGGCCGGCGGAGGATCTGCCGCTCGTCCGCTGGGCCGCCGAGCACAGCCTCGCCCGTCTCCAGACCGCTTTCGCCGGCATCGCCCAGAACTTCGAGGGTCCGCTGGCGCCGTTGGTTCGCCTGTTCGGAGGCATCGGCGGGACGATCGGCAAGCCACCGTCGGACCGCCTCGGCGCGGAGGTCGCCGCGATCCTGCGCAAGCCGGGCGCTCAGCGCGACCGTTTGACCGCGGATCTCTTCCTTCCCAGCGATCCACAGGAAGCCCTCGGCCGCCTGGAGCACGCTTTTGCGCTGGTCACCGAAACCGCGCCGCTGGTCGCCAGGATCCCGCGCGGCCAGAGCCTGGACGAAGTGGTGGCGGCCGGCGTACTAACGGCTGACGAAGCGGGCCGTATCCGCGCAGCCGCCGCGGCGCGCGAGGACGCTCTGGAAGCGGACAGTTTTTCGCTGGAGGAGTATCTTGGTTCCGTGACCACTTCCGTCGAGCCTACTCTGCTACCATCCCCGGCGCTGTAGGTCTGGTCTTTTCCCGCAAGGAGGTCTTCAAAGATGCTGTTTTGCTCCTGGCACGCGTCGCTCTGTCTGCTCTCCGTGTTCGCTTTCGCCGCCACCTTCGCCGTCGCCGCGCCCGTCACGGCCGCGGCCGAGACGGCCACCCGCCGTCCCATGAATCCCGCGGATCTGTGGGCCATGGAGCGGGTCGGCGATCCGGCGCTGTCTCCGGACGGCCGCTGGGTGGTGTTCCCGGTGACCCGCTATTCGGTGGACGAGAACGCGGGCGACAGCGACCTCTGGGTGGTGCCGGCGGACGGCAGCGCGCCACCGCGGCGGCTGACCTGGAACAAGGGAGCCGACACCGCGCCGCTGTGGAGCCCGGACGGCAAGCGCATCGCCTTCCTCTCGAAGCGTGGCGACGCGCCGATGCAGCTCTATCTCCTGCCGTTCGGCGAAGGCGGCGAGGCGCAGCCGGTCACCAAGCTGCCGGTCGCGGTGCAGAACGCGAAGTGGTTTCCGGACGGCCAGCGCATCGCCTTCCTCGCCGCCACCTGGCCGGATCTGAACGACGACTGGGCCGCCGTGCAGAAGCGCGCCGACGAGCAGAAGAACGACAAGGTGCAGGCGAAGATCGGCGACACCCGTCTGCTCCGCTACTGGGACAGCTACCGCACCGACGGCCGGCGCAACCACGTCTTCGCGGTCGATGTCTCGAGCGGCGCGAGCGGCAAGGTGGAGGACCTGACGCCCGACCTGGCGCGCGAGATGGACTTCTTCTCCCCGACCGAGAGCTGGGACCTCGCGCCGGACGGCCAGGAGATCGCCTACAGCGTCAACGCCGTCGATCCGCCCTATGCGACGGTCAATTTCGACATCTTCCTCCAGACGGTGGCAAAACCCGGGACCAAGACAGACGCGCCGCGCAACATCACCGCCACGAATCCGGCGACGGACGCCAGGCCGCGCTACACGCCGGACGGCAAATACATCGTCTTCGGCCGCACTCACCGGCCCGAGGTCGACCCCGACTTCACCCGGCTGACGCGCTACGACCGTCACAGCGGCGAGGTCCGCGAGCTGGCCGGCACCTGGGACGCCTCGCCGGACGGCTGGACGTTCACGCCGGACGGCCAGACAATCGTCTTCCACGCCCAGGACCACGGCCGCACCCACGTCTGGAGCCTGCCAATCGACGGTAGCGTTGCCACACCGCACCTGCTGGCCAAAGGCGGCACCACCGGTGGCGCCGCGGCGGGCGCGAAAGCCGTCGTCTACAGCCGCCACTCGATCAGCGCGCCGGCGGAGCTCTTTACGGTTCCCCTGAATTCTTCCAGTCAATCAGGTGGTGAGCCGAAGAGCCTGACCGCGTTCAACACCGCCCGCATGGCCGAGCTCGACCCGGGCACGCTCGACGAGGCGACGTTCGAAGGCGGCGGCGGTGACAAGGTGCACATGTTCATCGTCTACCCTCCGGGCTTCGACCGCAGCCGCAAATGGCCCCTGGTGCAGATGATCCACGGCGGTCCGCACGGCGCCTTCCAGGACGAATTCCACTACCGCTGGAACGCCGCGCTGATCGCCTCGCGGGGTTACGTCGTGGCGATGGTCAACTTCCACGGCTCCACCGGCTACGGCCAGGCCTTCGCCGAGTCGATCGTCGGCAACCACGCCGACAAGCCCTTCGCCGACATCATGAAATCGACCGACTGGCTGATCGCCCAGGGTTTCATCGACGAAAAAAGGATGGCCGCCGCCGGCGGCTCCTACGGCGGCTACCTGATCTGCTGGATCCAGGGCCACACCGACCGCTTCGCCGCGCTGATCGATCACTCCGGCGTCTACGACCTGATGGGCCAGTTCGCCTCCGACGACACCTGGGGCCGTCCCGGCAACTACGGCGCCGCGCCGTGGACCGATCCGACGCGCGTCGATCTCTACTCCCCCAGCCGTTTCGCCAAAAACTTCAAGACGCCGACCCTCATCCTGCACGGCGAGAAGGACTACCGCGTCCCGGTCACCCAGGGCATCAACTTCTACGGCGTCCTCCAGGGCAAGGGAGTGCCGGCCCGCATCGTCCTCTTCCCGGAAGAGAACCACTGGGTGCTAAAGCCGCAGGCGGCGCTGCTGTGGTGGAAAGAGGTGTTTGGGTGGCTCGGAAAGTGGCTGGGATAGGCTCAAGCCCCTATCACCCGTACTTGAACAGAGATGACCAATGACCTCAGCAGGAAAGACTGTTTTCATAAGCTATGCCCACCAAGATCGCAAGTGGGCTGATGAGTTAGTGACGTCCTTAGCGCCTTGGCTTCGCGAAAAGCGAGTCAATCTCTGGGACGACTCGCGGATTCAACCGGGCGAAAACTGGCAAACCGAGATCCAGAATGCACTCGATGAAGCCACGGTCGCAGTTCTTCTGGTAACGAAAGATTTCCTGGCCTCGGACTTTATTACAAGGCATGAGCTTCCGGTGTTGTTGGAGCGTGCCAGGGCGAATCAGCTCCGTCTCGCCTGGGTCGCTGTGGGACATTCAGGAGTCGCGGCCACGGATCTCTGGCAGTTCCAAGCGGTCAACGACCCAGGCCGTCCTCTTGAAATGCTCAGCCGAGCTCAGCGCAATAAGGCGATGGTAGCAATCGCCAAGCGCATCGCGGATGCCGTCACCATAGGAAAGTTTGCAGGCGGCCTTCAGATCATCGATGAGACCACGGAGCCGTTGGAGGCAGCATTTGAAGGACGTTCGGAGCAAGCGGCGCGCAAATTCCATGTCCAGGCCCATTACGAACCAGCCCAGGATCGGATCTCCTTTAGCGGGGCGAACGAAACCATCACTGCTGCGGACCTGGAACATCTGCCCGATGACGATCGAGAGTTCATTGCGGACTTGGAAGATTCCCTCAAGCGGAACTACGAGCGGTGGAGACTGGTCCGAAGAGAACTCGGAGATGCTGGCGGAGCCCTCGATGGCGAGGTGGAGAAGCAACTGACTCGGATCACCAAGCTGATGTGCCGCGATCTCAACAACATCCTTGACTTCCTGCGAAGGATGCACAAGGGCGAGCTAAGCGATCATTACGCACGCTATAGATTTATTTGCGAGAGGCTGGGTGCGGCCCAATAATCCGATGAAGACGAAAATATGAAATGATGCGAGATACTGTCCTGTTCGACGTTGGCGGTCCGATCGATCTCGAGATCGAAGGAGAGCGGCGTGTCGACGCGGCGATCCAAAAATCCCTTGTTGCGGAAGGCTTTCCCGGCACCGAGGCGATGCTGGCGGAGGCCAGCCGCCAAGCCGTCGAGAGCTTCGCGCCCAATGCCTATCATGCGATGGTGTGGCAGCTCTGTGCCCGGGATCTGAAGGCGGCGTACTCTGTCTGGGCGGGGGTCGAAGCACTGCTGGAAGAAGAAAGGGTCCCCCTGGAGCCGCGGGAAGGCATCGAGGATCTCCTCGAAAATCTCGTCCGGCAAGGTGTGCGTCTCGGCCTTGTTGCCAATCAGCCGGCGGATACCCTGGAACGGGCGGGGCTGGCGAAATACTTCACGTATTACGGCATGGCCGGGCTTCGCAAGCCCAATCCATGCGCGTTCCTCCACGCCTGTACCGCGCTTGCATCTATTCCCCCGGGTTGCATCATGGTAGGAGACCGGATCGACAACGACATCGCTCCAGCACGTCTCTTGGGGATGACGACGGTGCAGATGCGCACCGGGCGGCATGCGGACCAGCAGCCACGCTCCTGGCTGGAGGTGCCACATGAGATCGTCCGAGACGTTCCCGATCTCGCGCAAGCCCTCGACAGGCTCCTTGGATGAGCACCGGCGGAAGGAGAAGGAGATGGCGACGGAGCAGATTGCGCAGGTGAATCCCGGTGACAGATCAGGAGTGAGGATCTTGCCTCCCCTGTTCTATTTCGCCGGATTGACAGCCGGTTTCCTCGTGCAGCGGGCCTGGGAACCCGATGCGTCCGACGACGGCGCTGTTTTTTGGCGGGCCGTACCGCTTTACACGCAATCCAATATACGTCAGTCTCGCCGCGATTCAGGACGGCATAGCGCTGATCTCCAACACCCTGTGGCCTCCGGAGTTCCTCCCGGTTCTCATCGCCGTCCAGCGGCTCGTCATCGACTGCGAGGAGCGATATCTGGAACGGAAGTTTGGCAAATCCTACCTCACGTACAAATAGCGTGTCCGCAGGTGGCTATAGAGCCGGTAAAGCCGCCCAGATAAAGAAGGGATGGACTTCAGATATGGAAAAATTTGTATTGATTGGGGGCCTGATCATCAATTTCTTGATGATGGTGTTTCTAGCCTTCCAAACTCGCCATATCTCCAGGCAAACCAGGACGCTGACGCGAAGCCTCGAATACAGCACGTACCTGAAGCTGGTTGATTACCTGAACGAGGTCAGCAACCTGCTCATCCAAGATCCCAAGGTGAAATCCATCTTTGAGGAAATGAAATTCATTAAAGATGGCCTCGCAGAGAAGGGCCTGACAACTGAGAAGGTGGGCCTCGCCTGGCTCATCATCAATCGTTATGAGGCCGCCTACATGGGCGAGCAGCTTGGGGTTCTTCCGGATGGAGAATGGCAGGTCTGGAAAGAAAGGCTTAGAAACGACTTGCGCCTGAAATTTGTCAGAGACGTCTGGGAGAATGACGTCAGGAGTTTTGACTACAACCGCGGCTTCGCCAAGCTCATGAATGAAGTCAAGGGGGTCGATACATAAATCTCAGACCCCAGACTACCTTGTTTGACTCGTCTAAACGCTACGGTGCCAGGAGAAGGTACAGCCGAGTAATCCGGAAAGCCGCGACCGACTTGATCGAGGAAAAAGATGTCCGAAGAACGTTCCCCAGCGATGGACCCAGTTGACACCTCGGGAGTGCGGGTCCTCCCGCCCCTCGTCTACTTCATAGGATTGACGGCCGGCCTTTTGCTGGACCGGGCGTGGCCGGTGCCCATGGTACCTCCGACCATGGCGTCGGCGTTGGGTGTTGCCGGTTGGATCCTGGTTGCGATCGGGCTGTTTCTCCCCGCCTGGGCCGTCATCCTCTTCCGCCGCGCCGGAACGACGCCGGTCCCGACGCGTCCGACCACCGCTCTGGCCTTCGGTGGTCCGTATCGCTTCACCCGCAATCCCATGTATCTCGGCCTCGCGCTGGTCCAGGCCGGCGTGGCACTGATCGCCAACGCCCTGCTACCGGTCGTGTTCCTCGTGCCGGTCCTCTTCGTGATCCGGCGGTATGTCATCGATCGCGAAGAGCAATATCTGGAGCGGAAGTTTGGCGAGAGCTACCTCTCCTACAAACAGCGGGTCCGCCGGTGGTTCTAGGATATAATCAATGTGTGAAGCTCAGGATTTTTCTCGCGCTGCTGTTGCTGGGGGCCGCGGCGTTCTTTGCCTGGCAGGCTTATCAAGCGCGCGAGCAACTGGCCTGGAAATCGACCGCAGGATCGGTCAACAACGTCTGGACGCAGACCATCGTGGGGCCGCCGCGGCCGTCTCTTTTCCCGGGATCAAACTTCCCCAGGTACGTGCACAGGACATGGCTGAGCTACTCATACGAGGTGAATGGGAAGACCTATTTCGCGAAGGGCCTCGGTAGCCGCGGCGATTCGCAAGGCAGGATCATCCGCATCTACTATGACCCAGATCATCCCGAACGATCCACGAACGACCAGCCTGCCGATTCGATCCTCCTCCCTGTTTTAGCCATCCTGCTCTTTGCCGGCGCCGCCGCCGTTGGGTTGGGACGACGCGACCGCAGTGCGCGAACCGGCCGCCATCGTGCTCAACAGCACTGAGCGGTCAAACGAGCCTGGCCTTCGACAACCACCAGCCATTCCCGGAGCACCAGACGCTTTCGTCCGGTGGAGTGTGGCGGCGGAGTGATTTCACGTCCTTGAGGTCGTCGCGCCGGAAGGCGTCGGAAAGCTTCTTCGCGGTCTCCTCGTCGCGGGCGCCGGCGCAGGGGATGAACATGGCGCGGCAGACGAATCGCGCGTCATAAGCTTCCGGCCCGGTCCGCGTGATCAGGAGCATGCCGCCAGCGCCTTCCGCAGGCGTCAGCGGAAACAGCAAGCGCCCACCCGTGCGGAGAGCGTCGAGCCAGATGTCCAGAGGACCGGTCGCTCCGGCATTGACATAGATCACGTCGCACTCGGGCAGCGATCCTTCGGAGCCGGAGCGATGATGCACGGTGACGTTGGGCAGATCCGCGAGATTCTCCACCGCCCGCTGTGCCAGCTCCGGATCGATCTCATACGCATTGACCTTTTCCGTTGGACCGACGAGCTTCGCCAGCAGGGCCGTGTAGTAGCCGGCTCCGGCTCCGATGTGAACGACGGTCTCCCCATCTTTCGGATTCAGAGACGCGAGACAGGCGGCGTGCAAGGTCGGCTGCCCGTTGTTGATCGATCCCTCGCTTTTGAGCGCGACCGTGATGTCCTGGTACAGGAAGGCGGGATCGTCGGACGGCGTCTCGATGTAGCCGGCCGCGGTGAACACGCGCCAGGGGCCATTCCCGACGAAGCGCTCCCGCGGAGTCGATGCGAAGGCGGCGGTCAGGCGGTGGTCCCGGCCGGGGATTCCGACGCTGGCCGTCACCAGGTTGGCGAAGAAAGAGCGGTGGGCTTCCAGTCGGTCCATGGGACTCTCCCTCTCGTTATTCAATCACCGGCCGCTTGACCGCAGCGGTGGTGACCAGGGTCCCGGCTGCGATCGCCACGAGATACATGCCGAGATGCTGCACCGCATGCGGGATCAGCAGGACGAAGACCCCGCCGTGCGGCACCATGAGTTGCACGCCCGACGCGAGCGAGATCGCGCCGGTCACCGCCGAGCCGGCGACGAGACACGGAATGACACGCAACGGATCTTTGGCGGCGAAGGGGATCGCTCCTTCTGTCACGAAGGAGATGCCCAGCACGATCGCGGCCTTGCCGGCGTCCCGCTCTTCCTGGTTGAAGCGGTTTTTGAACAGCGTCGAGGCGAGACCGAGCGCGGAGCCGTTGGGTCCAATGAGGACGTTCAGCGGTTCCAACGGCAGGTCGATGCCACCCGGACCAAAGGACAGGAGCCCGGAGACTCTGAGTCTTTGGATCAACATGGGATTGGAGATTACCATGAGCGGCCGCAAGGACGTGGCGTCAAGGCGGACCTCAACCGCGGGGCAATCACGCCGCGATCCAATAGAATGCTCTCCACACATGACGACCTCTTCCGACCCCACCGACCGCTCCTCCCTCACCCGCTTCGCGTGGCTGTCGATCGCGGCGGCCCTGGTCACCATGGGGCTCAAGGGGTTGGCGTATGTCATGACCGGCTCGGTGGGCCTGCTTTCCGATGCTCTGGAGTCCGGGGTCAACCTCGCCGGCGCGGTGATGGCTCTCGCCATGCTGAAGGTCGCGGCGCGGCCGGCAGACGAGGAGCATGCGTATGGGCATTCGAAGGCGGAGTACTTCTCGAGCGGTGTCGAGGGGACTCTCATTCTGCTCGCGGCGGTGAGCATCGCCTTCGAGGCGGTGAGCCGGTTCCGGGAGCCACACCGGCTGGAGCAGCTCGGGCTCGGGATCGCGGTGTCGGTGGTGGCGTCCGTCCTCAACCTGGGTGTCGCGCTGATCATTCTCCGCGCCGGGAAACGCAGCCGGTCGGTGACGCTGGAGGCGAACGCGCAGCATCTGTTGACCGATGTGTGGACCTCGGCCGGTGTCCTGCTCGGGGTCGGCGCGGTGGCGGTCACCGGCTGGCAGGTCCTGGATCCAATCGTCGCCCTGGTGGTCGCCGCCAACATCATCTGGGCAGGCGTCCGGATCGTTCGCGGCGCGGTTCTGGGATTGATGGACACGGCGCTCCCGGCGGCGGAGCTGGAGGCTCTGCGCAAGGCCTTGGAGCCCTATCTCCGGAACGGCGTGCAATATCACGCACTGCGCACCCGGCAGTCCGGCGCCCGCCGCTTCGTTTCGCTGCACGTGCTGGTGCCTGGGGAGTGGACCGTCCACGACGGCCACCAGCTCCTGGAGCGGATCGAAGCCGATCTCCGCAACGTTTTGCCCAACGCGACAATCCTGACCCACCTGGAGTCGCTGGACGACCCCGCGTCGTGGGACGACATGAGCCTGGATCGCAAGAAGACGGGCGGCGAGGGCGGCGCGGCCTGACACCGCCCCCGGGAGGATCTAAAGGATCACGACGGGGTGATCACGACGAGCTGCGCGATGTTGACCCGCCGGACCACCTTGTAGGTGACGGTGACCTGCATGCCGGCCTTGAGAGTGGTGAACGGCACAGCCCGGTTCCTCAAGGTGATGCGCGCTCCGTTGGCGCTCACCGAGAGAGGCGTGGAGCCGACCAGCACGGTGATGAATCGGGTGCTCGACTGGATGGCGGTGATCGCGCCGGTGACGGTCGTGGTGCCCGGAGCCGACGGCGAGCCGAGCCACTGCTGGACTTTCGGATAGGTCACCGCGAAGGCGCCGTCGAAGTCGTCGTTGTCGGGACTGCAGATATCGTTCGGGTTCACCCCGCACGCGCCGCCGAGCTGTCCCACCACCTGACCGTTGCCGAGCAGGAGCGCCGAGCCCGAGCTGCCGCCCGCGGTCGCTCCGTTCACGACGTGGGTGTAGACGAACTGGGGCGCGGTGATGCCGTCGCACGGATTGAAGCCCGGGTCGTTGGTGTACTGGGTGAACGACAGCGCACGCGGAAATCCCTCGGGCGCCGGATGGGACAGGCGGAACAGCGGCGTGCCGTCCCGCAACGCTCGCGCATCGGCGTTCCAGCCGAGGAAGTAGCGCCCGCCGGGCAGGCTGGAGAGCCGCAGGAAGGAGAAGTCGGAGCTTCCCGAGCCGGCGCTGCCGTGCGCCAGGAGCGTGGCACCGTTGGCGTGCGGCAGCCGGCGCTCCAGGGGCGAGGTGCCGTCGCAGGTCGCCGTGTCGTAGTCGAAGAAGGCTTGCAGACTGGAGGCCGTCGCCTGATCGCTGATGCAGTGGTTGGCGGTCAGCAGATAGGGGGTGGAGTCGTGGGCCTGGTCGTTGAGCAGGCTGCCGGTGCACAGGAACGATCCCTGGCCGGGCTCGACGAAGATGAGCTGCGCCACCGCATGGCGGTAGGAGTCGATGTTCGACAGGTCGCCGTTGCCTTTGCAGGTCGCATCCACCAGGCAGCTCGTGTCCGCCTTGAGCATGCCGCCGAACGATCCGGACGACTGTCCGGACGACTGGGGATCGAGCGAGACGATCTCCATCGCTTCGCGGAGGTCGAAACCGGCCGGGCTGCGGCCGAGAGCCACTACCGGCACCTGGACCTCGAGCTCCAGCGCCTCACCGCGCGCGCTCGGCGTCCACAGGTCGCCGCGCGGCGACAGCAGCTCGAGACCGAACCACTCCGGCTCGCCGCCGGGTGTCGAGACCGCCAGCCGGGTGCCGGCGGGCAGATGGACGTCGGTCAGGTGGAGGCGGACCCGGTATGCTCCGGCGATCCGCACGTGGGTTCCCCAGGTGAGCGAGCCCGGATCGGCGTCGGTCAGCAGGCCGCCCGCGAACGGAATCGCCGCGCCGTGGCCACTCAAAGAAGGGGTGAGCCGCACCGCGAGCGGCTGCGGCAACGGCCGCGCGAAGCCATTCTTGGCCGGGAGCTTATGGGCCGCGTTCCAGGCGGCGAGAGCGTCGAGCTCACCCCGCGCGTCCTCTTCCGCGCCGCGGAGCACATGCAGGGGAGCCACGCTCAGCGCGCTTTCGAGGGACAGCGGGCGGACGGTCGCCTTGACGGAAGACTCGGGAGGTCCCCAGGCGCCACCCAGGCTCTGCGCCATGCTTCCGGTCGCGAAGAAAAACAGTCCGAGGGAGAGTCCGGCCACGGCAGCGCGCCGCGTGGAGCGAAGAACATCCATACAGCAAACTCCTTACTTCGTGGTCTCCGGGGTGTCCGATACGGCAACCGGGAACACACGATCCTCCGGTCATTTTAAGCCATATCTCAAGATCCCGGCAACTTGGGCGCCGGCAGGCTCACCAGCACCGCGGTGATCACCAGCACGACCGCCGCGAACGCCAGCTCGGCCGCCGCGGACCGTTGCAGCCGGAAGCCGGCGCTTTCGGTGCCGAGCTGCGGCCGCATGCGCTTCCAGTTCCACGCGCCGAGCCCGGCCACGAGGAGGACGACGAACATCTTGGCGTCGAACGCATAGCCGTAGGAGGTGGTCCACAGGGCGGCCCAGTACTTGAGATGCCGCCAGGCGGTGATGACCCCGGTCACGCCGAGGAGAGCCGCGGCGCAGAGAGCAAGATTCGAGAAACGCGCCACCAACTCGGCGACCAGCGGCCCCCGCCGGTCGGTTTCGAGCGGGCCGCGCAGGAGAGCCGGCAGCCCGGCCACGACGAGCACGAAGAGGGTGCCGATCCACAGCGACGCGGCGACCTCGTGCAGCGGGTTCACCAGCGCCGCCCACCGCCCGCTCGTGATGTTGCGGAGCGCGAGGACGAGCCCCGCCAGGCCGCCGAGCAGCCAGAAGCCGGGCACGCGGGAGAAGGCGAAGGCGACGAACAGCACCACCCCGCAGGCGAGCGTCGTGAAGAGCGAAGGACCGCCATGCTGCAACGCGTCGAGGAAGGGGAGGTGCTGGCGGTTGTCCGCCACCGACATCGCGAGGTCGATCAGAAAGAACACCGCTCCCACCAGCCCGACGAAGGCCGCCCGGCGGTCCGCGGCCCGGAAGGCGCCGTCACTCGGACGCAGGCCAGTCATCCGCCGCAGCACGAAGAGGTGGAAGCCAAGCGCGCCGAAGATGGCGAAGTAGGAGAGGAAGCCGAACAGCTCACGGCCGGCCTGACCGAACGAAAAGGCCTCGTCGGCTTCTTGCAGAAAGAGGAGACACGGCTGCCAGGGGATCAGGGGCGCGAGAGTCGTCATGGCGGTCATCCTATCCTTCTCCGCCGCCTTGTCCGTAGTGCCCACGCGGGGAGCGCTCCGGCGCCATCGCTGGGGGCTCAGCTCGGCCTGGGCAGCGCGTAGAGCAGCACGGAGAAGAAGTGGAGCACGCTGCCGAGGAGCACGAAGAGGTGCCAGACCGCGTGATGGTAGGGCAACCGGCGCCAGACATAGAAGACGACACCCACGCTGTAGCTCACCCCGCCGAGGAAGAGGAGCATGATGCCCGCCGGTGCCACCGCCTGCGACAGCGGCTTGAGCGCGACGAGGACCAGCCAGCCCATCGTCAGATAGAGGCCGATCGCCAGGCGCCGCAGCGCCGGCACCCGCCGCAGCGGCGTCACCTCCAGCGCGATGCCACCCAGGGCGAGCGCCCAGATGCCGGCGAACAGTCCCCAGCCCCAGGCGCCGTGCAGGCTGACCAGGGTGAACGGCGTGTAGGTGCCGGCGATGAGCAGATAGATGGCCGAGTGGTCGAGCACCCGCAGCACCGCCTTGGCGCGCGCCACCGGGATGCTGTGGTAGAGCGTCGAAGCGGCGTAGAGAAGGATCAGGCTGGCGCCGAAGACGCTGCTCGCCACCACCGCCCGCGGGCCAATCCGCGCCGCGACGGAGACCAGGACCGCGAGACCGGCGATGCTGAGCAGGATCCCGAGCCCATGGGTGACGCTGTGCGCGATCTCCTCGGCCACCGAATAGATGCTGTCGCCGGGTGTCGAGTCTGCCATGCGTGATGCTAACACGGCTTCTTTTCAGCAGACGTTGAGGAGGATGCCGAGCAGCATCTTGAGCACAGCCTGGGCTCGGGACGCAGGATCGTAGTAGACCTCCTCCGCTTCGGACGGAGGAATCGCCTGGCCCGACCGCGCTTCCACGAGGTACCGCAGGGAACGCTCCAAGGGCGGAGCCGGCACCGCTCCCCACTTCCAGAGCCCCTTGAGCGAAGACGTGGTGCTTTCGGAATAGTCGTGGATCGTCGCGCTGGCTTCGTCCACGTAGTAGTCCGCATTCCGGATCACCGCCGCGATGTAGGCTTCCTCACTCCACGGGATCGTGCCTCGGCGCATGGCGTCAAACGCGTCTGGAGCGGGAATCGGGAGCTCGTCGAGAATCGCCGACAGCTCGTCCGACAGCCGTGTGAGATCGGCGATCTTCCGGGTCGCCTGCTTTCGTGCTTCCTTGCCGGTCATGGGCATTGCCTTCTCTCCTGGTCCTTTCTGCCGCGCGCCGCCACTTCGCGGTGCAAGGCGATGAGTCCGCGGTTGATCTTCGCGAAGAGGTCGTCCAGCTCTTCTGGGGTGGGCGCTCGGACGTGCTCACCCCGGTCCATCAAGGCGAGCATCCTGAAGAATTCGAAATAGCCGACATCGAGAGCGCCAAGGATCTTCTCCAGGGAGTCGAGCTTCGGCAACTCCTTGCCGTTCTCGTACTTGGAGAGCTGGCTCTTGCCGATGCCCGCCCTGCGAGCGATCGCCGCCTGGGACACTCCGCGCAAGCCCCGGAACCGCGCGAGCGCCTCTCCAAGGTTGGCAAACATGCCCGTCTTCATTCCGGCTTGCTCCGGGCGATGCGGTAGCCGGCCAGGGCGGCGCGCAAGAACCGGAGGAGAGCCTCCCGGTCTTCCGGCGGAGCAACCTCGCGGATCTGCCGGATGAGGCTCTCCTCTTCGGGCTCCGTGTCGAGCCTCGCCGCGGGACCGAAGACGAGCTCCTCCAGTCCGCCGCCATAGGTCTGCTTGAGCGCGATCAGCTCGCGCAGGCCGAGCCAGACGGAGCCGTGCTCGATGCGGGACAGCCGGGTGGCGTGAATTCCCGTCCGGCGGCTCGCCTCGCGCTGCGTCCAGCCCCGGCTCTGGCGCAGTTCCGCAATCCGGAAACCGAAGCGAACGATGTCTTCCTCGGTGTAGAGGTCAGAATTTTTCTCTGCATTGTGGCCTTGGCCGCTCATGACGCGGAAATTTAATCGGCATTCTTCAAGCTGTCAAGAGGAATTCTCTGAGTTGCGGATTCATCAACGCGCCTTGCCGTATTGAGGAGACACCGTGCCCATTCTTGTCAGATCCGTGAAGACATGTCCAGATTTCCCTCCATGCGATACTCATGGACAGCCAACCGTCTCGGCGTTGCTCAACTCGCAACTCGAGATGCACGATGCGGCAAGAACCGGTCACACTGAAGGAGTCGCTTTGCGACACCGCGGACGCGTCGGCCAATGTCGGCCCGCACGGCTCCGCGGCTTTCAAGGAGGGCAGAGAGATGCGGAGAGGTAACCTTTATCTCGCGGTGGTGCTCGCCCTGGCGGTCAGCTCCGCGGCACCCGCCAGGGCCGCCGGCTCGGGAGGAAACGGCGCGCTTTCGAGCTGGCCCAGCCTGCACGGATTGTGGGCCTGGCTTGTCGCCGTCGTGTCTCACCAGCCGGCGCTTCAGACCCACTGTGACCGCCGCTGCACCATCGTCGTAGCCCCGACGTCCGACTGTGGCAGCCACATCGACCCGGACGGCCATTGCAACGCCGTCTAACCCGGAGTCACCCTTTCCCGGAGGTGGCAGATCGCCTCTCCGGGTTTTTTTGCCGCTACGCGGGCCTGAAACTATGAGACAATTCTCAAGGATCGTCGTGAGCTTCTGAGTTGCTGGTGGAGGGAAAAGCGCGTGAAAATCGTGAGCCAGAGCCATGTCACCGACGCCGAAATCGAACAAGCCATCCGTGGAGATCTGGAGGTTGCCGAAGTCCGCCGGCTCATCGGCCACCTCGCCCACTGCCCGGCCTGCCGCCGCTTGAAACGGCCTCGCCTCACCTCGCTCGGCGCAATCCTCCAAGGTGCCGAGGCGGCGCCGGAAGCTCTCGACCCGCTCGCCGAGGCAGCCTACGACCAGACACTCGACAGGGCCATCGCCAAGGCGGTGGAGCAGATTCCCTGGTGGCGCGCACACCAGGAGAAGGCAGCGCAGCTTTTCGCCGTGCAAAGGGAGCTGCCGCCGTTCCACCTGGACGGCAACCACCTCCTCTGGCCTGGGGATGAAGACGCCGAGGCTCCCGGCGGCGCCGTCCTCGACGCCCTGCTCGCGCTGAGCCACGACGCGCGCTACCGCGATCCGGTCGCAATGAAGGATCTCGCCGAGGCGGCGGTCCGGGTGGCCATGCGCCTGGGCCAGCGGGAAACGGATCAGGGCCGGTACACACAAGCCCAGATCGTCGACATGCACGTGCGCTCCCTCGGCGAGTTGGCGAACGCATGCCGCCGGAACTACGAGTTTGAGCAGGCCGACGAGTTGATCTCCGACGCTCTCTGGTATCTGGACGACGCCGGGAGCGGCGACCCGATGATCCGGACTCGCCTCTATGACCTCCTGGCGTCTCTGCGGATTGATCAGCGCCGCCTCAGTGAAGCCTTGGACCTTCTCGCCGAGGTCTGTGAGCGCTACGAAGAGCTCGGCGAAGCGCACCTAGCCGGCCGCGCTCTTATCAAGAAAGGTATCGCAGTGGCCTACGCAGAGGACCCCCGAGAGGCGGCGCGGCACCTCCGCAGAGGGCTTGGAATGATCGACGCCTACCGAGACCCGATGCTGGCCACGCACGGCCAGTACGAGCTTCTGCATTCCTTGATCGACTGCGGCAACTTTCAGGAAGCCAGCCATTTCCTTCTTCAAAGCGGGCTGGCCCAGGCCTTTGCCGCCGATCCATTAAACCTGCTCAAACTCCGCTGGCTGGAGGGAAAAATCCTCGCAGGAGTCAAGAAGCACAGACGTGCCGAGGAGATCCTCTCCGAGGTGAAGCAGGGTTTCCTGCAACGCGGCCGCCACTATGAAGCCGCCATCGTGGGCCTGGAGCTCGCGGCGGTGTCTCTGCGCCAGCGGAAAACGGACGAGGCCGAGGAGCTGGCCGTCGAGGCCCTGGAGATCTTTCGGGATCTCAAGGTGGCCTATGAAGCACGGAAGGCGGTGCTCTACCTGCGGGAAGCTTTCCGCCAGAAGGCGGCTTCGGCCGGCATGGTGCAGGCGGTCATCCAGTTCCTGCAGAAGCTCGAACGGGACCCGACGCTGAGCTTCGTTCCTGTCTAAGGCTCCAGGAGAGCCGCATCGAAACCCTCGTCGCGCAGGATCTTGCCGAAGATCTGCAGCACGACGCGTTTGACCCGCTCCTCGAACTCCGGCGTCTCCTCGCTCTCGTCCACCTCCTGCAGACCCTGCGTTCTCCGCAGCTCCTTCATCAGCCGGTGCGGAGCGGGCTTCTTCGGATAGGCCATGTGGAAGAACTGCGCGGGAGACATCCCCAGCACGTTGGCGACCATCAAGATGTGGCCGACCTGGAGGCGGATGTTGCCGTTGAGCACCTTTCCCAGCCCCGAGCTGCCGAGCCCGAGGAGCTGCTCGACCGACCGGACCGAC
Organism: Thermoanaerobaculia bacterium; assembly: GCA_036264355.1. GTDB lineage: Bacteria > Acidobacteriota > Thermoanaerobaculia > Multivoradales > UBA5704 > UBA5704. The sequence continues at coordinate 5,784 of DATARD010000393.1, read as the reverse complement.
CGCCCGTCCAGCTTGAGAAGTGTTCCGAGAAGACGAGCCAGACGGAGAGATTCCTGCTCAGGATCGACGGGTTCGGATTCGCTCATGGGCGGAGTATAGCGTAACCGTCCGCATCGAGATCCTGGAATCCGCAATCCAATCAAAACGCGGAGCATTCATCCGCTTCCTCGACCAGCGGTACAATCCTCCCCGCCATGACCGTCCCCGGAATGCTCTCCATCAGTCTCCTCGCCCTCGCCTGTGCCGCCGTCGTCCATGCAGCTCCGCCGCCCACCCTCGACGCCGCGGCGGCCGAGCGCTTCGCCCATCTCGCCCTGGCGTGTGTCCACAAGGAGTACCCGAACAAGATCGGGCACCTGCTCAACAGCGATGCGGACGTCAAGCCCCCGCGCGAGCTGACACCGGCTTTCTACGGCTGCTACGACTGGCACTCGACTGGGCGCGGGGAGCCGGAGATCTGCCGACCGCTTCCCTGCTCGAAGGGAGAATCCGCGACCTCTATCTAAAGGATAGGGAGTGCCCAATGGCCTACGAGCCGTCCGGCGAGGACTTCCTCTCGCCGTGCCTGGCCGAGGCCGACCTGCTGCGCCGTGTGTTGCCGCCGGACGCCTTCGCCGACTGGCTCGGCGCCTTCCTCCCCGGCATTCCACGAGACGGCCGGAGCGACTGGCTCAAGCCGGGCGTGGTCACCGATCCCAGCGATCCGAAGCTCGCCCATCTCGACGGCCTCAACCTGAGCCGCGCCTGGATGCTGGACGGGATCGCCGCCGGGCTGCCGCCGGCGGACTCCCGCCTCGCCGCGCTCCGCGCCGCCGCGGCGGTGCACCGCGACGCCGGCCTGCGCAACGTCACCGGCGAGCACTACGAGGGAGGCCACTGGCTGGGCAGCTTCGCGGTCTATCTGGTGACCGAACGCGGGCTGGTGACCGGACGCGGGCTGCCCGGCGGGCGGTGATTCGATGCGGGCGCTCAGGCGGCGGGCTGGGTGAGCCGTTCGCGGACGAGCCGGTCGAGGAGCGTCCGGTCCTTCGCGCTGATGCGCAGGAACTCGACGCCGACCTCATACTCGGAGCGGCTGACGCGCGTCTCCCAGGCGGCCCGGGCGTCCACCCGGACGATCTGGCCTTCCAGGGTGATCGCCATCTCCATCAGAGAGCCGAAACCGATGGAGCGCTCGCTGACGAGCAGGCAGCCTCCGGGGCTGATCACCTGCGTCTGCATGACCGACTCGGGGCGCCGCTCGCCGAGGATGCGCAGGCGCACGGTGTGCTGGGACCGGATACGGGGATACCGCCGGGTGGGCGACTGATGGCTAACGGCGTGACGGCGTTGCATCGTCCTCGACCTCCGGGACGGGAAATCAACCAGGGTTCACTTCGAGGTATTACTCTACGGGAATGTGCGCACGAGGTCAATGACCCGGTCGATCCCGGTCGATCCCGTCGTTCTCGCACGTCCACCAGTCCCCGCCGGTCAGCGCGTCTGGATCGAGGCGAGCCCGAACCAGGCTTCGTCGCTGACGCCGTTGATGCTGTACATCACCCGGCAGGGGCGGCTGCTCGTCTCGTCGATATCGGTGACGATGCCTTTGCACCACTCGTCCTCGGTGAAAACCTCGACGGCCTGACCCTTCTCGAATTCGATCGCGATCATCGTGCTCATGATGTCTCTCCTTGCTCGGTGAGGAACTCTTGCCTGGCTCTCTTATACCGCCGCGGAGCCAGGGCGGAGACCCCATGAACGGGCAGGTTGGACAACTTCTCCGGGTGGGATATCGTCCCCCGCATGCCGCTCTTCCCCGACATCGAGCCGTACGCCTCCGGGTCTCTCCAGGTCAGCGGCCTGCATGAGATCTACTACGAGCAGGTAGGCAACCCGGAAGGCATCCCCATCCTCTTCCTGCATGGCGGGCCGGGCCACGGTTGCCAACCGCGGACCCGGCAGTACTACGATCCGCAGACGTTCCGCGCCGTCCTGCACGACCAGCGCGGCGCCGGCCGCAGCCGGCCGTTCGGCGAGGTGCGCGAGAACACGACGCAGGAGCTGATCGGCGACATCGAGGCCCTCCGCACCCACCTCCAGATCGACAAATTCATCATTCTCGGCGGCTCCTGGGGTTCCACTCTCGCCCTCGCCTACGCCGAGGCGTACCCCGAGCACGTCTCCGGTCTCATCCTGCGCGGCGTGTTTCTCGCCACGCAAACCGAGATCAACAGCATCTACATCGACGACGGTTATGCCGCCGCGTTCTTCCCGGAAGTCTCCGCACGCTTCTGGTCCCAGATCCCGGAGAAGCCCGGCACCACCCCGCCGCAACGCATCCTCGCCCTCTTCGACAGCCCGGACGAGCGGGTGCGCAGAAAAGCGGCCCGCGCCTGGGGAGCCTTCGAGAACAAGCTCGCCGTCCTCACGGTAAGCGACGAGACGATCGAGAAGAACATGGACGCGAACGATCCGCTCGCCCTCGCGCGCATCGAGAACCACTACATGGCCAACCGCTGCTTCCTGGAGGAAGGCCAGCTCCTGCGCGACATCGGCAAGATCCAGCACATCCCCACCGTCATCGTCAACGGCCGCTACGACGTGCTCTGCCCGCCGAAATACGCCTGGCTCCTGCACCAACTCCTGCCCCATTCCCAACTCTGGATCATCGAACAAGCCGGCCACGCCGGCGGCGAGCCCGGGATCGAGGAGGCGCTGGTGCGGGCGGTGAAGACGTTCGCGCCGCGGTGAGGCGCGGAATCAGCCAAGGCGGTAATCCAGCGGTGACTTCATGCTAGCATGTCCTCACTCTCCGCCCGTCTTGGCCGGAAGAGCCGGGAGGTGTCATGCTTGCCCCGATGGCGACCAGCAGCCCTGTGGAACGGCGCGAGCGCAAGGGCCTCGGTGCGTTCTATTCGCCGCTTTCCCTGGTCGAGCCGATGGCGGCTTGGGCGCTCACCCGCGCCGATCAGTCGGTGCTCGATCCGTCCTGTGGCGACGGGGTCTTTCTGGAAGCCGCGGCGCGCCGGCTGCGCGGGCTCGGGGCCACGCGGGAACGCATCGCCTCTCTTCTTCACGCCGTCGATCTCAATCCTGACGCCGCTCGGTTCACGCAGGATCGTCTCGTCTCGGCGGCCGGCCTGCCTTTCGCCAATGTCCGGGTCGCCAGCTTCTTCTCTCTGCCTCCGCCGCAGGATCTCGTCGATCTTGTCGATCTCGTCATCGGCAACCCTCCCTACATCCGCTATCAAGAGTTCTCCGGCGGTGCCCGGGGTGAAGCTCTGGAGCGTGCGGCGAGCGCCGGCGTGCAACTCAACCGGCTCGCCTCGTCGTGGGCTCACTTCGTGGCCCATGCCATCGCGTTCCTGCGGCCGGGCGGGCGCCTCGCTCTGATCCTGCCGGCGGAGCTGATCCATACGACGTATGCCGGTCCACTCCGCGATCACCTGCGCCGCACGTTTGCGGAGATCCACGTCGTGTCGTTCCGCAAGGCGGTCTTCCCCGAGGTCCAAGAAGAGGTTGTCCTGCTTCTCGCGGCAGGCAAGGATCGCGGGCCGGGCCGGCTCGGCCTGACCGAATTGGAGACCTGCGCCGATCTCACGGATCTCACCGAGATTCTGGAAGGCGCCGAGGTCTTCGCACCGGGGGATGAGCCGAAGAAATGGATTCCCGGCCATACGGATCATCCTGGAGCGGCCACCCTCGATCACCTCCAGGACCGCGGACTTCTGGGTCCGCTCGAGGATCTCGGGAAGGCCAACATCGGATTCGTCAGCGGCGCCAACGAGTACTTCGTCCTCACTGCGGCGGAAGCGGCTCACTGGAATCTCCCTGAGTCGTCCCTCCAGCCAGCGTTGATCCGTGCGCGCCAGATCCCCGGCCTGCAGATCACCTCCGCCAACGTCACCCGGGTGCGTGCGCAAGGAGAACGGTGTTTGCTGTGGACTCCCGGCGAACGGCTCACGCGGGCGGAGCAGGCTTACGTCGACAGGGGACAGGGGCTCGGCTACGACTGCCGCTACAAGTGCCGCGTCCGCTCGCCGTGGTTCCGCGTGCCCGGGGTCGTCACGCCGGATGCGTTCCTGACCTACATGAGCGACGTCGTGCCGCGCCTCTGCTTGAACCGCGCCCAGGTCGTCTCGTCGAACACGCTCCTGACCGTCCGCCTGCCGGAGCTTCCCGCGGGTCTGCGCAAGGCTTTCGTGGTGGCCTTCTACAACTCCGCGACGCTCCTCTCGTGCGAGCGGATCGGCCGCAGCTATGGCGGCGGCGTCTTGAAGCTGGAGCCCCGCGAGGCGGACCGGATCCTGGTGCCGTCGGTGGCTCTGATCTCCCGGCACAAAGAAGCCCTGGCGAAGCTGGCCCCCCAGGTGGACTCGGCTCTCCGCAACGGCCGCGACGGCTTCCTGGACGAGGCGCTCGCCGCGGTCGATGCCGTGCTCTTCCAAGGAGAAGGGATCGCACGCGGTGAGATGGTGGCCGCCCGGACAGCGCTCCACCAACGTCGCCGGGCTCGCGCCAAGCCCGCCCGCAACCAGCGGTCTCAGCTCTCTCTCCCGTCCACTCCTCATGGCTCGTAAAACCAGCCCGCGGGTCGCGCAGAGCGCAGGCTGTCTGTCTCTCTTCCAGATGTACGAGCGGGCGGTCACCGCGAAACCGTCGCGCTGGCCCCAGGTTGAGGAAGCTTTCCTGGCCGCAATGTGGGGTTTCGACCAGGGTTTCGCCATCGGTCTCGCCGATCAAGGGGACAATCAGAACGGCAAGGGAGATTTCTTCACGGACCTGATCGCGCTCGTTCTGGAGAACTGCTCCGGCAAGGAGCTCTACGGGCGCGGTGCGGTGCTCGGTCTGATCTTCCCGAAACACAACCTCGATGCCTCCTATCCGAAGAGAGGCACCGTCGAGATCCTGATCGAGACCAAGGCAGCGGGCGCCCCGAAGTCTCTCCGCAATCCCAAGCAGAAGAATCCCCGACGAGCGACCTGGTGTCCTGGCTACGCCAGAGCAAGCCGCGGGCATTCCTCTTCCTCGCCATCCGGGTGGTGGACAAGAAGGACTTCGACCGCACGCTCTTCTTCGCGGATGCCGCCAGCTCAGTTGATGGACGGCGTCGGGTTGGTGGCCTACGAGATCAACCACTCAGGTGATGGCTACCAAGCCTGCAAGGTGCCACCGCACCTCGAGCTCGACCGCGCTCTCAGCCGGGTTTGCACCGCGTTGCGCATTCTGCCGTAAGAAGCCTCAGTTCGCTGCACCCAGTGACCTTAACGCAGCGACACTTCCTTCGATGAAGCAACATCCCTCCACCTCACTCCATTAAGCCAGAGAACACACCGACGTCTCCTCGTTACGCAGCGACATGGAGGTATCATGTGCCCGCAAAGAGCCCTGATGGCTCGTTGGAGTACTCCAACGCAGCATCTCAGTACCATGACGCTGCGTTGCAGTAGTCCAACGCAGCGTCACGATACTACAACGCAGCATCGTCGCACGTAAACGCGGCAACATGCCGCAACAAAGACGCATCACAACTCCTGCGCGCGGCGAGATCCAGAAACGACGCAGCGTTCGACAGCGACAACACAGCAAAATGACGGATCGATACAGCAACGCGTCGTTCCGATGCCGCGACGCATATAATTTTTGCTGCATCAGTCTGTTCTGCTGAGCCGTCATACCGCTAAGACGGCTTGGCGGGACTGGCACGTCGCGACAAATTGGATCTTCGGAGAGCCGGCGGATCGGTCGAAGAAGAAACCGCGATCGTTGGATGCAGCAGCATGGCTCTCGTCTGCAGCAGGA
>DATARD010000419.1:0-9301 GCA_036264355.1 Thermoanaerobaculia bacterium | reverse complement strand
CAACCGATCGGCCTCCAGGGCGGAACGGTCTCCGACCTCGCCTTCAACGGCGCGACCACCCGGCTCTACGCAGCCGTCTACGCCGGCGGCATCTACCGCGCGACCATCCCGCCGGCGTTCTTGCCGTAGGAAGAGCAGGCGGGGGTTTACCTTGACAGCCTCTTGAGGGGGCAACCATACTCATCCCCATGAGTATGACCAAGCGACTTCAGATTCCCGTCAGTGAGCAGGAATGCGCCCACTTCCAGGCGGCTGCTCGCCGCGCGGGTCTGCCTCTCGCCGAGTGGGCTCGGCGCCAGCTCCGGGATAAGGCTGAGCAAGGGCCGACGCTCGACCGATTCGAGGCGCTGGCCCTGATCAAGTCCCTGGACGCCCCCGTCGGCCCGGTGGAGGTCATGATCGAGGAGTCGGTGGTCGGTCCTGCCTGTTACGGAAATGACACCGTATCTGAGCTTTAACGGACAGTGCGAGGCGGCGTTCAAGTTCTATGAGCAGTGTCTCGGCGGACAGCTCGGGGCGATCTTCCGTTACGCCGGGACACCGATGGCGGATCAAGCCCCGGCCGACTGGCAGGACAAGGTGATGCACGGCTACGAGGAACCCAAAGGCTTCTCGCTCTCGCTCCAGATCGAGAACACGGCTGAGGCCGAGCGTATTTTTCACGAGCTGAGCCAGGGCGGCAGGGTTGTGGTGCCGCTCGAGAAGACTTTCTGGGCCGCGCGTTTTGGCATGATGGTCGATCGGTTCGGGATATCATGGCTGGTCAACTGCGAAGAATCCGGTCCACTTCCGGAAGGGTAAGGCCCCAGGGACCGACTGTCGGGCACCTGAAAGGATCGTATGACACCAGCCACCATCAAGCTGACGAACGTCGCTCCAGTGCTACGTGTCGCTCAACTGGATCGATCGGTCGCCTACTACCGAGACCGACTCGGCTTCGCGATTGAATTCGAGTATGAGGGCTTCTATGCGAGTGTTGTCCGCGACGGCTGTCGGGTTCACCTGAAATGCTCACCCCCTGCCGAAAGAGACGCGGCTGCGTTTGAGGCGGCGGAGCACGTCGACGCGTGCTTCGGCGTCGATGGCATTGAATTGTTGGCGTCCGAAGTGATCGCAAGTGAGGCATCCATTGCCGTGTCGCTGAGGCAGATGCCTTATGGCAAAGAGTTCTATGTTCGCGATCCGGATGGCTATGTTCTTGGCTTCGTTGAAGCCCAGGCCGAGCGGTGAGGCGCCAAGTGCCTGACCAGCCAGGTGACACAATCAGGCAACCTTACGCGGTGGTTCGAGGTGAGTGAATCGCTCATCGACGTGTCCGAGCTGACGCGCCGCTTCGGTGCCAGGACGGCCTTGGACTCGGTGAGCTTGTCCCTGCCGCGCGGAGCGGTCTACGGTCTCGTCGGCGCCAATGGAGCGGGCAAGACGACGCTGATCAAACATCTTCTGGGATTGCTCCGGGCGGAAAGCGGCTCGGTGCGCGTCTTTGGCCTCGATCCGGTCGCCGATCCGGTCGCCGTTCTGTCGCGGATCGGCTACCTCTCGGAGGAAAACGACGTTCCCGGCTGGATGCGGGTCGACGAGCTCATTCGCTACTCGCGCGCGTTCTATCCCGCCTGGGACGATGCGTACGCGGAGGAGCTGCGGCAGACGTTCGCGCTCGACCCGGCGGCGAAAATCAAGCATCTCTCCAAGGGGCAGAAGGCGCGGGCGGGGCTGCTGATCGCTCTGGCGTATCGGCCTGAATTACTCGTGCTGGATGAGCCGTCGTCCGGCCTCGATCCCATCGTGCGCCGCGACATTCTCGGTGCCATCCTTCGTACCATCGCCGATGAAGGCCGCACGGTGCTCTTTTCATCGCATCTGTTGGAGGAGGTGGAGCAGGTCGCCGATCATGTCACGATGATCCGCCAGGGCAAGATCGTGTTGAGCGCGCCGCTCGATGCCATCAAGGAATCGCACCGCGCCGGCGAACGCGTCCCCTCCCTCGAAGAGATTTTCGTCGCTCATGTCGGGGCGCCTATGGCCCCGGATTCATAGAGATGCGTTCCCCTGCTGCCGCAATCGCCTGGGAGTTTCGTCAACGGCATCGCTGGGGACTGATCGCCGTGGCCGGCTACCTGCTTGTCCTGGGGACGATCAAGCTCCTGATCCTCGGGCCGGGTCAGGGTGTCAACTTTGCGGACGACGAGAGTTTCGCGCTCGTGGTGGTCGTGCCGCTGACGGCGACGTTCATGTATTTCCTGGCGGTGTTCAGCTTCGGCCTTGCCGGCGACCTGGCCGCGCGCCAATCGATGTATCCCGCCCGCCTGTTCACGCTGCCGGTGACGACCGCCGCGCTGGCGGGCTGGCCGATGCTGTATGGCACGGCGGCGATGGCGATCCTGTGGCCGGCAACGCGGCTTCTCGCGGTGTGGCCGTCCGGAGTCGACATCCCCATGATCTGGCCGGCGCTGCTGGCAGCGGCGCTGCTCGCCTGGACGCAGGCGCTGACGTGGATGTCATACCCTTTGCCCGGGCTGCGGGTGATCGTCACCGTGCTGTGGCTGGCAGTGATCGACGCCGTCGTTCTCCTGGCGCTCCATTTCAAAGCCTCCGAGCCCGTGATGCTCGCCATTCTGGCGCCGCACCTGCCCCTCGCGTATCTCGCCGCCCGCTTCGCCGTGGCACGCGCTCGACGCGGCGACGTACCGGATTGGCGAGGACTGTTCACTCGGCTCGGACGGATCGCGCCGATCGCACCGATCGCGCCGATCGCAGATGGCCTGCCGCGCCGGGGAGATCATTTTCCTTCGCCCGCCCGCGCTCAGGCGTGGTTCGAGCAGCGACGGCATGGCCGGTCGCTGCCGGCGATGGTGGGGATTGTGCTGCCGTTCGAGCTGGCTTTGCTTTTCCTTTTCAGCGACACGCCGGCAATCGTCTTCGAGACATTTCTCGGCGTGCTGCTCACTCCACCTTTCATGGCTGCTTTCGCCGCCGCGACAGTCAGCAGCGGGATGACTCCGTTCATCGCGACGCGGCCGATGACCGGCGCCGCGCTCCTCGCCGCCAAGCTCAAAATGACGATCTGGAGCACGCTGGCCGCGTGGCTGCTGGCGCTTGCCGCCATCCCGCTGGCGCTCACCCTCTCGGGCACCTGGCCGGTGGTGATCGACCGGGCACGCCAGGGAATCGAAGCCGTGGGGACGCCCCGCGTCATTGTGATCGTGTTCCTGGGACTGGCGGGATTGCTGGCCTCGACGTGGAAGCAACTCGTGCAGAGTCTGTACATCGGCCTGACCGGTCGCGAATGGATCATCAAATCGAGCGTGTTTCTGGCCTTGTCGTTTCTCGCCGTCATCGTGCCGCTCGCCCATTGGATCAGCAGGAACGGCTCCGTGCAGGCGACATTATGGGACGCGTTACCCTGGATCGCCGCGGTTCTGGTCTGCTGCAAAATGTCCGCTGCTGTCTGGATCGCCACACGCCTCTACGACAGCCGGCTGCTCAGCGACCGCACGCTCGTCCTCGGCGCCGCTTGCTGGAGTGTCGCCGTGCTCGCTCTTTACGGTCTGCTCGTGTGGTTTTTCTCCACGCCTCTCATCCCGCGCTATTTTCTCGTGCTCATCGCGATCCTGGAAATTCCCCTGGCGCGGCTTTCCGCGGCACCTCTGGCGCTCGCGTGGAATCGGCACCGGTGACCAGAAAGAGAGTCCTCGGCATAGTGCTGGTTTTCATCGGCCTGCCTGTGGCGTTGGCCCTGATCGAGGCGGTGTCTTTCTACGTTCTGAACCGGTCCAACGGCACGATCGTCTCCTCGGGTCGGAAGCGGGAGTACCTGCTCTATGTCCCCAAGAGCTACGACCGCACGAAGCCGACGCCGCTCGTCATCAGCCTGCACGCCGCGGCGATGTGGCCGGCCGCTCAAAGGGAAACCAGTCAATGGAACAAGGCGGCCGAGGAGCACGGGTTCATCGTCGTCTACCCGTCGGGAGCCAAGGGAGACGGGACCAGGATCTGGCACGTGGAGCGTGGACCGGGTCTCAGGAAGGATGTCCTATTCATCTCGGACCTGATCGATACACTGGAGGCGACCTACAACATCGACCCGGCGCGGATCTATGCCAACGGGCTTTCCAATGGCGGCGGCATGGCGTTTGTGCTTTCCTGCACGCTGTCCGATCGGATCGCGGCGGTCGGAATGGTGGCGGCGGCTCAAACACTGCCGTGGAGCTGGTGCACAGACCAGCGAGCGGTGCCGATGATCGCGTTTCATGGGACCGCTGATCCCATGGTTCCGTACCACGGCGGTGGGTCGCCGGTTCCCGGCACCGACCTGTTTCCGGATGTCCCGGCCTGGACGGCGCATTGGGCACGAAGAAACCGGTGCGGAGCGAGCCCTGTCGAATCCGTGGTCACGGCGGATGTCACCCGCCGCGAATACACAGCCTGTGCCGACGACGCGGCCGTGGTGCTCTACACGGTCCGGGGAGGAGGCCATTCCTGGCCCGGCGGCAAGCCGCTGCCGGAATGGGTGGTCGGGCCGACGAACCGCGAGATCGACGCCACCCGCCTGATGTGGGAGCTCTTCAGCGAGCATCGGTTACCGGGTACACGCAGAATCGGCGCCTGAGCCCGGTGCTCTTGACCGGCGTGCCCGGGGGGCTGTATTCTCCCGCTCTCGCGGCGCGCCCCCCCGAAGCGCCCGCCCGCGGCGATCGTCAAGATCAGATGCCGCGGACGGCCTGCCGCCAGCCCTCGTCGGGGCGTAGCTCAGCTTGGTAGAGCGCACGGTTCGGGACCGTGAGGCCGGAGGTTCAAATCCTCTCGCCCCGACCACTTCCGATCCCGAACGAAGAACAGAGAAGAGCCTAGTGGTGGTTTTCCGGGTCTTTGATCCCGGTCAGCCAATCGATGGCGATCTTTTCCCAGTCAGGCCGGCTGGAGGCGTCGATGTAGCGCGCCCAGCGGTCGATGCCGGTCTCCTTGCCGAGCCGGCGGGCCTGCAGCGTGGCGATGGCGCTGTTGAGCACCACGGCGTTGCGCTCCATCCCGACCTGCTTGCAGAACAGGATGGCCTCTTTCATCAGGTCGCGGGCATCGGCCGGCACGGCGCGGGAGTTACGGAGGTCCATGAGCAGGGGGAAGGACTTCCCCTTTTCGACCGGCCGGATCGTCTTCTTCATGGTCTCCAGAAGCTGACCGACCTCCTCGCGCTGCAGGAAACCTTCCAGGACCAGACGATAGCCGTACTGCGTTGCCTCGATGCGGTGCATGTGATCTTCCTCCATCCACGGAAAACGAAAAAACAAGAGAGACAGAAACCAACGACTTCTACATCGAAGTGCGGCCAGGGGCTCGAAGAGGGACAGGCGGGAGAAACACGGCGGCGGGAAGCTCCCGGATGCCACCCGCCTGGGGGGGACCCGGGAGCTGCGATCGGCCTACAGACTGAACGAGAAGGTGGCGACCAGCGCGTCCATCGCCATCTCGGTGGTCACCCGCGTGCCCGGCACCGGGCCGGCCGGGGAGAGGAACGGACCGCTCACCCGGTTCTTGAACACATGGTAGTAGCCGAGGTTCAGCGTCAGGCTGTCGGTCACCTTCTGGCCGAAGCCGGCGGTGATGCGGTTCTCGAAGACGGCCGGCACCGGGACCGTGGAGAAGACGTTGCTCTTGTCGATCGGGCTGTTGCAGTGGTTGCCGCCGACCCGCAGGGTGATCGTGTGGCTCGCCTGGTACTGGATGCCGAGGCCCACCACCTCCATGTTCTTGAAGCCGAGGGTGTCCTTGAAGCCGTCGGTGCTCGCATAGTTGACCCACTTGCCGTCGAGGGCGATGGACAGGCGGTCGGTGGGCTTGAAGCCGAGGCCGCCGACCAGGATCGGCGGCGCGTCGAGCTTGAACTTGACCTTGCGGGCCTGGCCGTAGGTGGGCAGGGCGGTGTTGGCGACCGTGGTGTTCCAGTTGAAGTCCTGGAAGTCGATCTTGGTGCTGTAGGAGAGGCCGAGGTTGAGCTTCGGGTTGACCTTGTAGAGGATGCCGGCGCCGATGCCCCAGCCGAAGGCGCTGTCGTTGTTGACCCGCGGGAAGACGCAGGTGCCGGTGCTGGTGCAGTCGGGGGTGGCAAAGCCCGCCGGGTCGGCGGTCAAGGTGGCATGGGCGGCGTTGAAGGAAGCGCCGATGGACAGATCCGGGCTCACCTGGAAGGCGACCGTCACCGGGATCTTGAGGAGCTGGTAGTTCGAGTAGACGCGGCCGAAGCCCCGCGGCTGCGGCGCGAGCAGCGGGTTGGTGTTGTCCTGCGGATAGTCGACGCCGAAGCCGGCGAGACCGAGGAAGCCGACGCCGAAAGCGATCGGCGCATTCGGCTTGTGGACGGTGAAGCCGAACGCCGGGATGACGGTGCGGTCACCCTTGTCCTCGGTGCGGCCCGAGAACGTTCCGACGCCGGGGATCGTGACCGAGCTCTCGAGGGCGTTCTTGGCGTCGTTGTACTCGGCGCTGAACTCGAACTTGCTGCCGTCGAGCTGGGTGAGGAGAGCGGGGTTCAGGTTGAGGGCGCCCAGCGCATCGTTGGGCAACGCGACACCGGCTCCTCCCATGGCGCTGTTCACGGCGCCGACGCCGTGCAGCAAGTGGCCGTTGGCGCCCCAGGCCGGCGCTCCGGCCAGGGCGAAAACGGCGAGGAGAAGAGCGGGGCCTTGCAGCTTGCGGGTCATCTGTGCCTCCCTGATCAAGAGATCGTGGTCGCCCTGCGGCGCACCGAGACCCGGCTCGGTTCTAAGCAGAGCTTTATGAGTTGAAGAAGAAAAGACTGGAACTTATTGTAGCGCACTCCGGGGAGCGGCTCAACGTTGGCTCGTTGCGCCGTCCCCGGCCGTGCGTTCGGAAGGAGGGTCACAGACCCATATCGTCGATCGACTGCGCTTCGTGAACTTTGGTTGCCAGGCGGCTGAGCGAGTCGATGGAGTCGATCGCCAACCCAGGGCGTTGCCCTGGGCTAAGGAAGGGCGGCTGGTTGGGCCTCAAACGCCGTTGGCGTTTTTTTAGGGCCAAAGGCCCGGCGATTCCTTAGCCCAGGGCAACGCCCTGGGTTGGGAGGCGGGCCCATCCCAGAGAAATCGGTCTCGCACCTTTCGTGCGCGGCTTGCGGCGGGATGGCGAATTGCCTATCCTACAGACCGCTAAGCAGCTCGAAAGTGCCGGGAGGGAGCGGCCGCCGTGGCCCGGGCGCGGGCCGGGTGTCTGCTCCTCCCGGCAGGCGTTGCAGGGGAGCTCCCGCTGGCAGGGAAAGGAGATCAGGGATGGAGGCAGAGTCGACGGCCAGGGCCGATCATGGCGCGCTCCCGGAGTGGGCGAGCCGGTTCGCCGACAACGCTTTGGTGGGGTGGATCCTGGTGGTGGCCCTGACACTCCTCGGCTTTCTGCTGCTGTCCCATGCCGCCGCGGGCGGGGCGCCGTCCTGGCCGGCCTATGTGTTCCTGGGCCTCGGCGTTGCCGGCACCGCGCTCTATGGTCTCCTGGTCTACCCGTTCTTCCGCCGTCTCGAGCAGCGGCTGCCCGACACGCAGGAGCGCTGGCAGCGCCTGGAGACGCGCCTGATCGCCGCCTTCGAGGAGCTGGGGGCGGGCGACCTGGTGCGCTCGAACCAGCAGACGCGCAGCCTGCCGGAGCGCCTGGCGCGCGTCTGCGCCGCGGCGAGCGAGGCGCTCTCTCTGCTCGCCCAGCAGATCCAGGACAGCTCGATCGAGGTCGCGTCGGCGGCCGACGCGGTGAATCAGATCGCCTCGGAGCTGGCCTCCGGATCGTCCGAGCAGGCGGCGTCGGTGGTGGAGATCACCGCCGCCATGGAGGAGCTGGCGCGCACCGCGTCGCAGATCGCCGAGAACGCCACCCGCCAGGCGGAGCTGGCGCGCAAGGCGGAGACGTCCGGCGACGCCGGCGCGGGCGCGGTGGAGGAGGCGGTGGTGGGGGTCGAGGAGGTGCTCAAGCGGATCAGCGCCATCTCCTCGCGCGCCGACGCCCTCGGCTCGCGCTCGAAGGAGATCTACCGCGTCCTCGACCTGATCAACGAGATCGCGCAGGAGACCCACATCCTTTCCCTGAACGCCGCGATCGAGGCGGTGGCGGCGGGCGCCGACGGCCGCCGCTTCTCGGTGGTGGCCGAGGAGGTGCGCCACCTCGCCCACCGTTCGCAGGAGTCGGTGGAGTCGGTGCGCGGCCTGCTCGACGAGTTCTCCAGCTCGATCCGCGCCACTATCGTCGCCACCGAGGAGGGGAGCAAGGAGGCGAGCCGGGTGCTCGAACGCTCGCGCGCCGCCTCGTCGTCGATCAGCGAGCTGCGCCATGCCTCCGGCGACACCTCGCGGGTGGCGCAGCAGATCTCTCTCGCCACGCAGCAGCAGAACGCCGCGTCGGACGAAGTGGTGATGACGCTGCGCGAGGTGAGCCTGGTGGTGCAGCGCATGACCGGCGGCCTCAAGGACCTGTCCGCGACCGCCGACCGCCTCAATGCGCTGGCCCTGGAGATCCAGCTGCTGGCGCAGTCCTTCCATCTCGATTCGGCGCGCTCGCTCAAGCACCTGGTCGAAACCTGGGCGCAGCGCGCCGCGGCGGCGGCGCCCGCGGGCCGCCAGCAGCTGCTCGAGGAGCTGGTGCGCGAGACGACGTTTGCCGACCTCGCCTACTGGGTCGACGAGCGCGGCTACATGAGCGCCCTGGCCGTCAACCCGGCGACGATCGGCGCCCGGCCGGCGCTCGAGCTGGCGCAGCTTCAGGACGTCGACATGCGGCGGCGGCCATGGTTCCGCAGCGCCGAGCGCGAGCGGCGCACCGGCATCACCGCCCCCTACCAGTCGATCCTCACCGGCGAGCAGTGCTTCACCGTCTGCGCCTGCATCGAGCGCCAGGACGGCGGCTTCGGCGGCGTGGTGGCGGTCGACGTCAACGTCACCGGCTGGACGCGGATCTGATGGCGCCCGCGTCCGAGCCGCGGTCCGCGCCGCCGGCAGGAGCCGCCGAGGCGCCGGGCCGGACGGAAGCGACCCACCTCCTGGTGCAGGCCGGCGAGTACGTGTGCGCCCTGCCGCTCGGCGCGGTGCGGCAGGTGCTGCGGTCGCTGCCGCTGCACCCGCTGCCGGGCTCGGCGCCGGAGTTGCGGGGGCTGGCGGAGTTCGCCGGCGACCCGCTGCCGGTGCTCGACCTGGCGCGCCTGGCCCGGGCGCCGCATGGCGCCAACCCGGCGTTCCCGGTGACCGTGGTTGCCTGGGCAGGTCCGGCCGGCGCGCGGGAGCTGGTGGGACTGGCCGCCGACGCGGCGCTC
>DATARD010000301.1:0-25440 GCA_036264355.1 Thermoanaerobaculia bacterium | reverse complement strand
CGGTGCGGCGCAGCTCGACCCGGCGGATCTTGCCGGAGATGGTTTTGGGGAGGTCGGTGAATTCGAGGCGGCGGATGCGCTGGTAGGGGGAGAGGCGCTCGCGGAGGAAGCGGTAGAGGGTGAGGGCGGTGTCTCGCGAGGGCTCGATGCCGAGTTTGAGGACGATGCAGGCTTTGGGCACCGCGAGGCGGAGCTCGTGCGGGCTGGGGATGACGGCGGCCTCGGCGACCATGGGATGCTCGATGAGCGCGCTTTCGAGCTCGAAGGGGCTGATGCGGTAGTCGGAGCTTTTGAAGACGTCGTCGTCGCGGCCGACGTACCAGTAGTAGCCGTCCTCGTCGCGGCGGGCGACGTCGGAGGTGTGGTAGTAGTCGCCCGCCAGGAGCTGCGCCGAGCGCTCGGGGTTGTCGAGGTAGCCGGCCATCAGGGCGGTCGGAGCCGGCTTGAGGCGGATGCTGATCTCCCCTTCGTCGGTTTCATGGTCGTCGTGATCGGTGAGGGCGATGCGGTAGCCGGGCAACGGCCGGCCCATGGAGCCGAGCTTGAGCGGTTGGCCCGGTGAGTTGCCGATCTGGCAGGTGGTTTCGGTCTGGCCGTAGCCGTCGCGGATGGTGAGGCTCCAGGCGGCTTGCACCTGTTCGATCACTTCCGGATTGAGCGGCTCGCCGGCGCTGACCAGCTCGCGCAACTTGACCGGAAAGGTTTTCAAATCTTCGAGGATCAATACCCGCCAGACGGTCGGCGGCGCGCAGAGGGTGGTGACGCCGCAGCGCGCCAGGACGTCGAGCGTTTTCTTCGCATTGAAATGCGACTGGTTGTAGATGAAGATCGTGGCTCCCGCGTTCCACGGCGCGAAAAAACAGCTCCAGGCGTGTTTCGCCCAGCCCGGCGAGCTGATGTTCCAGTGCACGTCTTCCGGCCGCAGACCGATCCAATACATGGTCGAAAGGTGGCCGACCGGATAGCTCTGATGGGTGTGCAGAACCATTTTCGGTTTTGCCGTGGTGCCGGAGGTGAAATAGAGCAGGAAGGGATCGTTCGCCTGCGTCGGACCGTCCGGCGCGAAGTCCGTCGCGGCCGACTCGGCGTCCGCGTAGGGGATCCATCCGGAAGCTTCTCCTCCCACGGCGATTCGTGAGATGTCTGCCGTCACAGGCGCGAGCTTGCCGGCGTCCTGGGCGCCGGCGATCACATGGCGCATGTCGCCGCGCTCGATACGGTCCTGAAGATCGGCGGGAGTGAGAAGGGTCGTCGCCGGACTGATCACGGCTCCCAGCTTGAGGAGCGCGAGGGTGATCTCCCACAGCGGCACGACGTTGCCGAGCATGACCAGGACACGGTCGCCGCGCCGCACGCCGTGCCCGCGCAGGAAATTGGCGACCCGGTTCGATCGTTCGGAGAGCGCGTGGAAGGTGAGGCGTTCTTCGCCGCCATGCTCGTCCACCACCCACAGGGCGAGGCGGTCGTTGCCTTCGGCGAAGGGATCGAAATAGTCGAGCGCCCAGTTGAAATGATCGAGCTCCGGCCATTGAAAGCCGGCATAGGCCGCGGTGTAGTCCTCGCGGTGTGCGATCAGAAAGTCACGGGCTTCGCGGAACGCGGCGGCCGCATGGATCGAATGCCTCATCGCGTGCCTCCTTCAATGAATCATTGGGATCCGGTGTTGGATTTTTCGTGTCCGTGGCAGCGAGAGCAGCATCACCCGGTCCCAGGCGGGCTCGACGGGCGAGACCGCGGCGAGCAGCGCGAGGCCGACTCCGGCCGCGCCGTGGAGGAAGCCGGGCTCGCTCCTCCACCCCGGCTCTCCCCGCGGGCTCAAGCCCCAGGAGGGGAACCCGGCGATGCCTTCGCCCGGGCGTCTGAGGATGAACGTACGCTCGATCCAGAAGCGGGCCGCGTCGTCGAAGGCGGGCTCGCCGGTGGCGTGGAACAGCCGGTTGAAGAGATGCGCGATGCCGGCCGTGCCGTGGCAGAGGCAGGCGTCGCGGGTTCCCTCGAGCTCCTCCCGCCGGGCCGCCGAGTGCCGGGCGAGCGCGAGCGCCTCGCCCTCCCAGGTGCGCTGCCCGGTGTGGCGCGCGGCGGACAGCAGGGCCACGGCGATGCCGAGGTCGCCGGAGCACCAGGCCAGGCGGCTCGGTTGCGCGGCGCCCAGCGGATCGAAGGAGCGGGGAAAGATCGAGCTCGCGCCGGCCGGGAGCTTGTGCGCGAGCAGCCACGAGATGCTCCGGCGCGCCAGCTTCCGCGCCTGTGCCGGAGCTGCTCCGGCGGCATAGGCGGCACCGAGAAAGGCGATGGCGCCGGCCTGGCCGTGCGCGACGCCGAGATCGTAGGCGCCGTAGGGGACGTCCTGCCGCACCCGCCAGGCGGCGCCGGCCGGCGAGCGCTCGGCGGTGGTGGCCAGGCGGCCGATCACGGCCGCGAGCCACTCCGCGGCGCCTTCCTCCGGCTGGCGCTCCAGACCGTAGACGCCGATGCCGACGATGCCGTGCAGGAGGTCGAACGACCGGTCCCAATCCTTGCCCTGAAGCTCGTCGTTGAGCTCGCGGGCGAGCATCCGGGCGCCACTGAAGCGCGCATGGGGAATCAGGTCGCGCAGGTGCTCGATCACCCAACCCACGCCGCAGAAGCCGGCGTACAGGCTCGGCGCGGCGACCGTTTCGACGACGCCTTCGATGGCGCGGTCGAGGATCTCCATGGCGAAGTCCCGGTCGTCCCTGCGGGCGGAGATCAGATGGAGATAGGCGAAGAAGAGAGCGATTCCGGCGTAGCCGTCGAGCAGCGAGAAGTGCGCGGGCTGAAACATGCCGCCCAGGGCGAGCTTGGTCCGCAGCTCGCCCGCGATCTCCTCGATCGCCGCGCGCGCCTGGTCCGCAGCCTCTCCAGAGAGGAGAGGACGCCAGCCATCCGCAGGGTCTCGGTCGGCCATCTGGAGGCTCACAGCTCTCGAATCGGTCGCGGTGCGTTAAGTACCACACATCGGCAGGAGTGCCAAGCCTCGGGCCGCTGCTTGCGGGAGCCGGGACTCATGGTATGATCTCGCCTCTGACTCTTCAAAACAGGAGATCGACGATGAAAGCAGCAACCCTCTGTGTGGCCGGGCTATTCGTGTCCCTGCTCCTCCTCGGCGGCTCACGGGCTATGGCGGCGGACACCGCCACGGTCACCGTCACCAACGAATCCGACTGGGCCATCATGCACTTCTTCCTCTCGCCGGCCGACGCCGCCCATTGGGGCCCGGATCAGCTCGGCCAGGGCGTCATCAAGACCGGCGGCTCGTTCAAGCTCAACAACATCCCCTGCGACGCATACGACGTCAAGCTGATCGACGAGGACGGTGACCAGTGCGTGGTCGGCGGTGTGGACCTCTGTGCGCAGAGCGACCACTGGGTGATCACGTCGGATGAGCTGGTCGCGTGCCAGAAGAAGAGCGGTAACTGAGGAAGCCCCCCTCGAAGTAGATCTCGATCTCCGGACCGGCTGCTGGTCCGGAGTACCCCCGGAGAGACATAGTCGCCCATCGCCGCCATTGCGAAGCGCGGCTGGTGGACAAAAAACCCGCGGCGGGAGTACACTCCCGTGCCATGACCGACAGAGCCGAAGCCGCATTGACCGATGGCGAGGTCAAACGGATCGCAGGTGCTTTGAAGTCGGCGGTCCGCTTGAGCGGGATCTCGCATCGGCGGATCGAGCGGGAGATGGGGTTGTGCCCGGGTTATCTGAGCCGGATCTTTGCCTGCCGGGTGGAGCTGCGCATCCGGCACGTGCTGGGGGTGTGCCGGATCATCGATCTGCCTGTGGACAGTTTCTTCCACGCGGTGCTTCCGCGCCGGCAGGACGCTCCCAATGATGCGAAGCGGGTGGAACAGAGTCTTCGGGAATTGCATCCGGCTCCCTATGCCACCTGCCTGCAGGGCATCGTGGCCGGTCCCGATCCGGCGCCTGAAGCCCTGGGACCGTCGGAGAAGGCGGCACGCCTGCTACGCCGCCTGCGCCAGGTGCTCGTCGACATCGAGCACAACGGCGTCTAGATCCTGAAGCATAAAGAATCACCTCTACCGCGCTCCCTTCCCGAGGGAGGCTTGACAAGCTATTCACGCTTGCCGCATGCTCATGCACGTTGAACCCGTGAGCGAGCGATCTCTCCATGCCTTCCGACATCGATCTTCGAGACCAGCGCCGCCAGGCGATCGTCCAGCTCCTGCGGGAGGTGTCTCCGGCCAGCCAGGGGGAGATCGGGGATCTGCTCAAGGAGAGGGGGTTCGCGGCCACCCAGTCGAGTATCAGCCGCGATTTGCGCGACCTCGGGGTGTGGCGCCGCGGCGGGCGCTATGTCCTCCCCGCGGATGCCGCGGCGGACGATGAAGCGGCCGAGCTCGAAGAGGTCGCGGTCTTCCTGCGCGGCGCGCAGGCCGCGGGGCCGCACCTGATCGTCGTGCGGACCGTCGTCGGCGCCGCCCAGACCGTGGCGGTCGCGATCGACGGCGCCGGGTGGGAGGAAGCGGTGGGCACGATCGCGGGTGACGACACGATTTTCATCGCCACGGCCGACCCTGCCGGCCAGGCGGCGACCCTCCGACGTCTGGAACAGCTCCTTCAGGAAAGGTGAGCCCATGTCCGATCCGATAGTGCTCGCCTTCTCCGGCGGGCTCGACACGTCTTTCTGCATTCCGTTCCTGGGCGAGACGCTGGGCCGGCCGGTGATCACCGTCACCGTCGACACCGGCGGCCTGGACGCGGCGGCCCGCGAGTCGCTGGCGGCGCGCGCCCGCGCGCTCGGCGCCGCGGAGCACGTCCTGGTCGACGCCCGGGCCGCCTACTTCGACAAGGTGCTGCGCTTCCTGGTGATGGGCAACGTGCGTCGCGGCCAGGTCTATCCGCTCTGCGTCGGCGCCGAGCGGGTGATCCAGGCGCAGGAGGTGGCGCGCGCCGCGGCCCGCCTCGGCACCCGCGCGGTCGCCCACGGCTGCACCGCCGCCGGCAACGACCAGGTGCGCTTCGACGTGGCGCTGCGCACGCTCGATCCCGGCCTGGAGGTGATCGCGCCGGTGCGCGACCAGCCGCGTCCGCGGGCGGAGCAGGTGGCGTTTCTGGAGGAGCGCGGCCTGCCGGTGCCATCGTTCGGCGCCGCCTATTCGATCAACCGCGGGCTCTGGGGAGTGACGATCGGCGGCCGGGAGACGCTGGGCTCGGCGGAATCGATCCCCGAATCGGCGTGGGTGCTGACCCGCGGCGCGTTCGAGGGCCCCGGCGGAGCAGCACGGCCGGCGGAGCGCCACACGCTCGGATTCGTCCACGGCGTGCCGGTGTCGTTCGACGGCGCGGAGCTTGCGCCGCCCGAGCTGATCGAGCGGGTCGAAGCGTCGGCCGCGGCGTTCGGCATCGGCCGCGGCATCCATCTGGGAGAGACGATCCTGGGGATCAAGGGGCGCGTCGCGTTCGAGGCGCCGGCGGCGGAGGTGCTGATCAACGCCCACCGCGAGCTCGAAAAGCTGACCCTCACCGGCCGCCAGATCCGCATGAAGGAGACCGCGGCCATGGTGTATGGCGATCTGGTGCACGAAGGGCAGCACCTCGATCCGGTCTGCCGTGACATCGAGGCGTTGCTCCTCTCCTCGCAGGAGCGGGTGACCGGCACGGTGAAGCTGCTCTTCCGCACCGGCCAGGTGTTCGTGGAAGGGATCGAGTCGCCGCATTCGCTGCTCGCCGCGACCAAGGGGATCTACGGCGAGGCGGCCGGCGAGTGGACGGCCGCCGATGCGCGCGGCTTCTCGCGCATCGCCGCCCTGCCCGGCCTGCTGCATGCGCGAGCGTCGGGAGGCGCGTCATGAGCTTTTCCGTGAAAAGCATCGTCCTCGACAAGATCGCTTCGGTGACCCGCTCCTGCCAGCTCAAGCGCGAGGTACGGGTGAGCCCCGAGATCCCCTGCGAGGAAGGGGTGGTCGTCGCGGTGCGCGTGCTCACCGACAAGAGCACCTACAACCAGCTCGAGCTGCCGAGCGGGCGGATGGCGCATGTGAAGCGCGGCGATGTGGTGGCCGGCGCGCTCGGCCACCGCCACGCGCTCTTCGGCTACGCCGGCCACCTGCCGGAGACCCTCGCGCCGGGCGACACCGTGCACCTGCTCAACATGGGCGGCGTGCTGGGGATCTGCGACTCGGTAAGCCCGGACCTCGGGCCGCCGTTCGCCTGCGAGGTGCTGGGCGCGGTGCTCCACTTCCCATTCCTGGGCGAGCGGATCGGCGTCGCGGCGCGCATCGGCGGCGAGACAAAGCTGGCCGCGACGCCCAGGCTGGAGGCGGCCGGCGTGCCGGTCGCGGCGCTGGTCGGCTCGTGCATGAACTGCGGCAAGACGGCGGCGGCCTGCGCACTGATCCGTGAGCTGACTCATCTCGATGGTGGGGGTCTGACGGTGGACGGATTCAAGGCCACCGGGGTGTCGCTGCGCCGCGACGTGCTGGCCATGGAAGACGCCGGCGCGCGGCAGACCGGGCTGTTCACCGATCTCGGGGTGGTGTCGACCACCGACGCCAACGCCGCCGCGGTGACCCGCACTCTGTTGACCGCGCTCGCCGCCGGCCGGCCGGACGCCATCGTCGCCGAGCTGGGCGACGGGCTGCTCGGCGCCTACGGCGTCGCGGCGATTCTCGACGACGCCGAGATCCGCGCCGCGTTCACCGCGGTCGTGCTCGCCGCCAACGATCCGGTGGCCGCCTGGGGTGGCGTGCGGCTGCTCCGCGAGCGCTATGGCATCGAGCCGGTGGCGGTCACCGGCCCGGCGACCGACAACCTGGCCGGCACGCGGATCATCGAAGAGCAGCTCGGCGTGCCGGCGATCAACGCCCGGCTCAACGCGCCGCGGCTGGCGGCGCTGGTGAGAGAGAAGATGATGGCAGCGCCCAAGGTGGAGGCGGCACGGTGAACGGTCCGGTGCCGGCGGTGGTGCTGGGCGGATCGGGCTACGTGGCCGGCGAGGTGCTGCGGCTGCTCGCGGGACATCCGTTCCTCGCGCCTGCCGCGGCGGTGTCCGAGAGCCAGGCAGGAGAATCGGTCGAAGGGAGCTTCTCGCATCTCGCGGGCTGCTATCCGGGTCTGGCGTTCGCGCAGCGGGAATCCCTGAAAAGCCTTTTCCAGGGATTGGTAGGTCCGGTCGCGATCTTCTGCGCCGCGCCGCATGGAGCGGCGGCCGGATTGCTGGACGGCGTGCTGGCGGATGCGGAGCAGGCGGGATTGACGCCGCGGGCGGTCGATCTGTCGGCGGACTTCCGGTTCGCGGACGCGGCGGCCTATGAAAAGGTGTATGGACATCCGCATGGCGCGCCGCGGCGGCTGGCGGACTTCGTCTGCGGCCTGCCGGAGCATCTATCGAAAACGCCGGCCGGGCACGTCGGGCATCCGGGCTGTTTCACCACGTCGGTGCTGATGGCGACCGTGCCGCTCTTGAAGCTCGGATTGATCGAGCCGCGGGTGAGCGTGGTGGCGGTCACCGGCAGCACCGGCGCCGGCCGGACTCCCGGCGCGACGACGCATCATCCGGCGCGGCGGAGCAATCTCTTCGCTTACAGCCCGCTGCGCCACCGCCACGAGCCCGAGATGCGGGCGCTCGCCGCGGCGGCGTCCGGAGTCGACAGCGTGGAGATCCACTTCGTGCCACAGGCCGGACCGTTCGCGCGCGGCATCTACGCCACGGTGCAGGCGAAGCTGGTCCAGGCGATGAAGGGGGACGAGGTCCGCGCGGCGCTCGCCGGGTTCTATGCCGGCGCGCCGTTCGTCGACGTCCTCCCGGAGCCGCCGCGTTTGCAGGACGTCGTCGGGACCAACCGCTGCCGTCTCGGCGTGGCCGTCGACGGCGATCACCTGGTTGTTTTTTCGACGATCGACAATCTGGTCAAGGGCGCGGCCGGAGGTGGCGTGCAGTGGATGAACCGGCTGCTGGAATTCCCGGAGACGGTGGGGCTGAAGGTGCCGGGCATAGGATGGGTGTGAGGAGACCGATTTGAGGAGACCAGCATGACGACGACCGAGATCATCGAAGAGCCCAACACCCTCGAAGAGCGCCGCTGGCTGCTGCCGGTCTATCCGCACTATCCGGTCGAGCCGGTGAGCGGCGAGGGCGTCATTCTGCATACGCGCGACGGCCGGGAGCTGATCGATTTCTACGGCGGCCATGCGGTCGCCCTGCTCGGCTACGGACATCCGCGCCTGCTGGAGGCGCTCAACGCCCAGGCGAAGACGCTGTTTTTCCAGAGCAACGTCGTGCCGCTGGAGATCCGGGCGCGGGCGGCGCGGCATCTGGTCGAATTCGGACCGGAGGGTCTCACTCGGGCGTTTTTCGTCAACAGCGGCGCCGAGGCGAACGAGAACGCGCTCCGTCTAGCGTTCCGTCGCACCGGCCGCTCGCGGGTGGTGGCGATCGAAGGCGCTTTCCACGGACGGACCGCGGCGGCGGGCGCGCTCACCTGGGGCAACGCCCGCTGGTACGGCTTTCCGCGCGCGCCGTTCGACGTCACCTTCGTGCCGCGCGGCGATCTGGCGGCTCTGGAATCCGCCCTCGCCGCGGACGGGGGTGCGGCGACGCTCATCGTCGAGCCGGTGCAGGGACAGGCCGGCGCCTATCCGCTCGGCCGCGACTGGCTGGTGGCGGCCCGCGAGCTGACCCGGAAGTCGGGCAGCGTGCTGATCTTCGACGAGGTGCAGTGCGGCATGGGGCGGACCGGCCATCCGTTCGCGGCGCAGGCGTACGGTGTCCAGCCCGACATCCTGACCACCGCCAAGGGGCTCGCCGGCGGCTTCCCCGCCGGCGCGGTGCTGGTGAGCGGTCCGCTCGCCGCGGGACTCCAGGGCGGCGATCTCGGCAGCACCTTCGGCGGCGGTCCGCTCGCCTGCGCCTTGATGATCGCGACGATCGAGGCGATCGCGGACGAAGAGCTGCTGCCGCGGGTGCAGCGCCTCTCGGCTCGCCTCCGCGCCGAGTGCCGGTTGGGACCGGTGACCGACGTCCAGGGCGAAGGCTTCCTGCTCGGCCTGCGCACCGCGCGGCCGGCCAAGGAGGTGCAGGCCGAGCTGATCGAGCACGGCATCTTCAGCGGCACGAGCGGCGATCCGCACATCGTCCGCCTGCTGCCGCCGCTCATCCTGGAGGATTCGCACGTCGACGCGCTGGTCGCGGCGCTGGGAAAAATCCGGCCGTGAAGCGCTTCGTCGACCTGGCGGACCTGACGCGCGACGAGGTCCTCGACCTGCTGGCGCTCGCGGCGCGGCTGGAAGCGCGTCCGGAGCCTCAGGTCCTCGCCGGAAAGGTCCTGGCCCTGGTCTTCTTCAATCCTTCGTTGCGGACCTTGGCTTCGTTTCAGTCCGGCATGGCGCGCCTCGGCGGCACCTCGTTCGTCATCGCGCCGGGCCAGGGGAGCTGGCAGCTCGAAACGCGCACCGGCGCGGTGATGGACGGCGCCGCCGCCGAGCACGTGCGCGAGGCGATTCCGGTCCTCGCCGGCTACGCCGACGCGATGGGCATCCGCTCCTTCGCCAGCGGTACCGACCTGGCGGCGGATCTCGCCGACGAGACCTTCCGCGCGATGGCCGCCGTCTGTCCGGTGCCGCTGATCAACATGGAGTCGGCCGTCGACCACCCCTGCCAGGCGCTGGCCGACTGGCGGACGATGGACGAGCTGGGGATTCCGGCGCAGGGCGGAAAATTCGTCCTCTCCTGGGCCTGGCATCCGAAAGCGCTCCCGCTCGCCGTGCCGGCCGCGGCGGTGCACATGGCGGCGCTCCGCGGCATGGAGGTCACCGTCCTCCGCCCCGACGGCTTCGGCCTGCCGGCGGCGATCCTGGACAAGGCACGGAACGCCGCGGCGCTCTCCGGCGGCTCGGTGCGGGAGACCGCCGATCGTTCTGAAGCGATGGCCGGCGCGCACGTGCTCTATGCCAAATCGTGGACCGCGCCGTCCGCCTATGGCGATCCGGCCGCCGAGGCGGCGCTCCGCGCGCCGCTCCGGGACTGGTGCGTCGGCGAAGGGTGGTTCGCCCCCGCGGCGCCGGAGTGCCGGTTCATGCACTGCCTGCCGGTGCGCCGCAATGTCGTGGTGCGCGACGAGGTGCTCGACGGGCCGCGCAGCATCGTGGTGCGCGAGGCTCACAACCGCATGTGGACGCAGATGGCTGTGCTCCATCGCCTGGTCCAGGGAGGTGCCGGATGAAAGACGTCGGTCAGCGGACTACCGAGATGGCGGCGCTCAAGCACGCGAGCCCCTACATCCGCCTGTTCAAGGGGAAGACGTTCGTGCTCAAAGCCGGCGGCGGCGCGGTGGAGACCGAGGAGCCGATCCGCCGGCTGCTGGAGCAGGTGGAGGTCCTCCATCACGTCGGCATCCGCGTCGTCCTGGTGCACGGCGGCGGCTCCGAGACCAGCTCGCTCGTCCGCGCGCTCGGCGGCGAGCCGCGCTTCGTCGAAGGGCGGCGGGTCACCGACGAGACCGCGCTCGCGGCGACCGCGATGATCCTGAACGGCACGGTCAACACGCGCATCCTCGCCGTCTGCCGCGGCCTGGGGCTGCCGGCGGTGGGCCTCTCCGGCGTCGACGCCGGACTCGTCCAGGCGCGCCGCCGGCCACCGGTGCGGGTCGGTGGTGAGATGATCGACTACGGTTCCGTGGGCGATGTCGTGACGGTCAATCCGGCCGTGCTGCTCACCCAGCTCGACGCCGGATTGATCCCCATCGTCAGCCCGCTGTCGGCGGCCGACGACGGGTCGCTGCTCAACATCAACGCCGATACCGTCGCCTCGGCGCTCGCGGTCGGCCTGCGGGCGGAAAAGCTGATGGTGCTCACCGGCGCGCCCGGCATCCTGGAACGGGCGGACGATCCGGGCTCGCTCGTCTCCTACACCGATCTCGCCGGCCTGAAGCGTCTGCACCAGCAGGGCTGCCTGGAGAAAGGGATGCTCCCCAAGGCGAGCGCCATCGAAGCGGCGATCCTCGGCGGCGTGCGGCGGGTGCACATCCTCTCCGCCGACCTGCCCGACAGCCTGCTGACCGAAGTCTTCACCAACGAAGGCGCCGGCACCCTGGTGGTCGCGGACGTCCACGCCCTCACTCCGGCCGAGCAGGCGGCCGGCAGCCTGGCAGGCGCGATCCCATGATGTTGCCTGGCCGGGAGATCCTCGCCCTCCACCGCGCGATCACCGCCATTCCGTCGGTGTCGGGGACCGAGAGCGCGCTCGCCGACTTCCTGGACGCGAAGCTCCGCCGCCACGGCGCCGCGCCGGAGCGGATCGGCAACAGCCTGCTGGCGCGGATCGGCCGCGGCCCCATCCTTCTTCTTGATACTCATCTCGACACCGTGCCTCCCGCGCCCGGCTGGACGTGCGATCCGTGGGCCGTGGAAGAGGTGGACGGCCGGATCGTGGGCCTGGGCTCGAACGACGCCAAGGCCGCCGTCGCGGCGATGACCGCGGCGTTCCTCGCCTGGCTCGACGTCGACCTGCCGTTCACCTTGGCCCTCGCGCTCGTCGAAGGCGAAGAGACCAAGGGGACCGGCACCCAGGCGATCCTCGCCGAGCTGGCGGCGCGTGGCGAGACGGTGGAAGCCGCCGTCGTGGGAGAGCCGACCGGTCTCGATCTCGCCGTCGCGCAGAAGGGGCTCATGGTCCTCGAGCTGCGCACGGCGGGAGACGCCTGCCACGCCGCCCACGCCGCCGCCCTCGGAGCCGCCAACGCCGCGCGGCGCCTGGCCCGCGACCTGGTGGCCCTGGAGAGCGTCGACTTCGGGCCGGCTCACCCCTATCTCGGACCGATCACCCTGGAGCCGACCCAGGTGAAGGCCGGCACGGCGCGCAACGTCGTGCCCGCCGAAGCGACCGCCATCCTGGACGTCCGCACCACGCCGGCCCTCTCGCGCGACGAGATCGTGGCGCGCGTACAGGCCGCCGTGCAGGGAGAGGTCCGCGTTCTGTCGGATCGCCTGCTCCCCAAGGAAACGTCGTGCGGCACGCCGCTCGTGGACGCCGCCCGCACGGCGCGGCCCGAAGCGCGCCTCTTCGGCTCGTCCACCCTCTCGGACATGGTTTTCCTCAACGGCACACCGGCGGTCAAATGCGGGCCGGGCCAGACCGAGCGCTCGCACACGCCGGACGAGTACGTCCTGGCGAGCGAGATCCTGGACGGCGCGCAGTTCTATACCCGATTGATCGGCGCCTACGCCGAGCGGAGGACCCTCACCCCCCGGCCCCCTCTCCCATCCCCCACCCCTACCACCGGGAGAGGGGGAGACGAGCAGGTGCTGCCATGACGTGCGCACCCCACCCGGGGTTAAAACCCCGGGCTACGTGCCTTCGCCCTCCGGGCGACACCACCGCCCACCCGGTGGGTTGGGGGCGGCGCCCCTTGTGGGCGCATGCACATAGCCCCGGGTTTCAACCCGGGGCCGGGGGTGAGGGCGCCTTGCGGAGGGCCCCATGAGCCGTCTGTGGGACAAAGGCGAGCCGCTGGACGAAAAAATCCTGCGCTACACCGCCGGCGAGGACCATGCGCTCGACGCCCGCCTGGTGCGCTACGACGTCCACGCCTCGATCGCCCACGCCGAAATGCTGCACGGCGCCGGCCTGCTCACCGAAGCCGACCTCGCCGCCATCCGCGAAGGTCTCGCCGAGCTGGCCGCCGAGCATGCCGCCGGAGAGTGGCAGATCGCCCTCGCCGACGAGGACGTTCACACCGCCCTGGAGACCCGACTCACCGAGCGGATCGGAGACGCCGGAGAGCGCATCCATCTCGGCCGTTCACGCAACGACCAGGTGCTCGCGGCGCTGCGTCTCTATCTGAAGGACGAGGTCGAGGCTCTGCGCGACTCGACCCTCGCCGCCGCCGCCGCCCTGGACGCCTTGGGCGAGCGAGAGAAAGGCACGCCGCTCCCCGGCTACACCCACCTCCAGCCGGCCATGCCGAGCTCCGTCCTGCTCTGGGCCGGAGGCTTCGCCGCCGAGCTGCGCGACGACGCCGAAGGCCTCGCCGCCACCCGCCGCCGTCTCGACAAGAACCCCCTCGGCTCCGCCGCCGGCTACGGCGTCCCCCTGCTCCCCGTGAGCCGCGAAGCCACCCGGGCCAGCCTCGGCTTCGCAGAGATCCACGAGCCGGTCACCGCCGTCCAGCTTTCAAGAGGCAAAGCCGAAGCCGCGGTCCTCTTCGAGATCGCCCTCCTCCTGCAAGACCTGGGAAGGCTCGCCGCCGACCTCATCCTCTTCTACATGGACGAGCTCTCCTACGTCACCCTCCCCGCCGCCATGACCACCGGCTCCTCGCTCATGCCGCAAAAGAGGAACCCCGACGTCTTCGAGCTGGTGCGCGGTCGCACCGCCACCGCGCAAGCCTGCCTCCTCGAAGCTCTGGCCATCACCGCCAAGCTCCCCTCCGGCTACCACCGCGACCTCCAGCTCCTCAAAGCCCCCCTCTTCCGCGGCCTCGACCTCGCCCGCGCCACCCTCGCCATCATGACCGCGGCCCTCGCCGACGTCCGTTTCCAGCCCGACCGCATCCACCTCGATCCGGGCCTCCGCGCCGCCGAAGAGGCGTTCCGTCTGGTGTTGGAGGAGGGGATTCCGTTTCGCGAGGCGTATCGGCGGGTGGGCGAGCGGCTGAACAAAAAGTAGGGCTTCAACGTACAAAGAGACGGCGATGTAAAACAGGTGTCCCGACCCGGGCGGTTTGGCGGATCGGGTCGCGGGCATGAACTCTTCGATGCGACAGATCGCTGTTTGATCTGAGCATTTCCACGAGACAGAGGCGATCTCGAATGCCTTCAGCAGGCGCTGTGGCCGTCGTGTATCTCGTTGGTGCAGCTCTCCTCGTCGCTGCCGCCACCTCCTGCTGGCCCATTGCCTGGCCCGCGCTCTGGGAGCGGGCCGCCTGGGGTCTGCGTTCGCCGCCGTCTCGATCGGTCTGTCCAGCCACGCTGCTCAACAAGAGACCTCTCTCGTTGAACGGTCGTCCCTATCCGCGCTGAAATCCGCCACTGGATAGAACCCCCTGAGGAGCACGGTCCCCACGGTACCATCAGCCGCATGCGCGCCGATCTCCACCCGGATCTCGACCCCGAGGAACGCCGCCGGCTCATCCGGCTCGGGGTGGACCTGTTCAATCGCGGCGCGTTTTTCGAGGCGCATGAGGCTTGGGAAGAGGTGTGGCGCTCCACGCGGCCGGAGCCTCGGGATCTGTTTCAGGGACTCATCCAGGTGGCCGCCGCCCTGCACATGATTCGCGATCTCCACCGCGACAGGGGTCCGCGCGTGACGCTGGCCAAGGCGCGGCAACGCCTGGAGCCGTTTGCTCCGGCGGCGGGCGGTCTCGATGTCGCGGATCTTCTGGCCGCCGTCGGGCGCTGGCAGGAGTGGCTGGAGGATCGGGAGGGGGAGAGGCCGAAGTGGCCTTCGTTGCGGGTGCTGGATTGGGAGGCGGTGACGTAGAGGAGCTCTTCAGACAACGACGAGATGCTCTGGAGTAGCCCCCGGAGCAGCCGACAGCGGGATGGAGCGATCGAAGGTCACAAACCTTCCTCCATGCTCCACGGCAAGCGCGAGAAGATAGACATCGGTCACTTGGCGTGGCCCGTGAACGTGCCTGGAGTTGATGCGGCGGTCTTCGAGCAAGCTGATCGAGCAAGGCCAGAAATCGTGGTACTTGGTGCTGGTTGCTCGGCGCAGGCGCTCGATCGCCTCGGAAGGAGGAACCGGGCTCGGATCACCCCAGGTCTTCCTCGCGGAGCTTGTCAATCAGCTCGTTGGAACCGGCCCCCCGCGAGGGGGCAGCGGATCGAAGCCGTAGAAGCTATTCGCCTTCTTGACCTCGGAGTCCTCCCGATACCGATGGGTCAAGGCCTCCCGGGCGAGCTCGGACAGGAGATCTCCGGCACTGCGCTTCTGTCGCCGCGCTCTGTCTTTGACCGCCATAAGGACATCGTCCGCGATATCGAGAGTGGTGCGCACGCATCAGATGCTAACACAACCGGTGGGCCGGCTGTACGAGCTCCCTGGGTGCTGGATTGGGAGGCGGTGGCGTAGGAGCTACTTCATCCCATACCGCTTCTTCGGGCGCGGCATCTGTGCTCTTGCCGTGAGCCGGAAGGCCAGCGTGGGGACGGATGACCCGGTGGTCACCCATAAGCGCACGTATGAGTATGGCCTGCCGTGGTTCGGCCGCGATTACGCCAGAGGTCTGGCCGCGTGACTCGAAAAGAATTATCACCACGTCCAGGTCTTCGGCGATCAAGCTAAACAAAAAGGCGGAGTCGCCGTAGAAGGGGAAGCCAGATGCAACCATGGAGACTTCTTCAATGCAGAGCCCGATGCGCCCTTCCCAGGTTTTCGCCGTTCTCCTTCTGATCCTCCTTTCGATTGCCGCGCCTGCCTCCGCGGCGCCACATTGGGTTCAGGCGACACCTTTCGGCGGCGATCTGAGCGCGCTCGCGCAGGCTCCTTCCTCTCCGCAGACGCTCTATGCCGCCACGGTGAGCGGCCGATTGTTTCGCAGCCTCGACGGCGGCGCGACCTGGGGTGAGCGGCAAAGCGGATTGCCGGCGGCGGTGATCGTCGATCTTTCGGTGGATCCCCAGGACCCGCGGACGGTTTTTGCCCGCACGTCCTCGACCGGCCAGGAGGCCGTTCTGCGTAGCCGGAACGGGGGGCTGAGCTGGACGCCGGTCGGGCCTGGTTTCGGACCCACGTTGAGCCTGGCTCTGGACGATGACGCCCCCGGGGTTCTCTACGCCGCGGCCTATGGCGGCCTCTACCGGTCCGCCGATTTCGGCGACACCTGGGCTGTCAGTGCCTTCGCGGGCTCTGTCGTCTACGCTGTCGCGATCGATCCCCACGATTCCAACACGTTCCTCGCGGCCGTCGCCGGCAGCTCATCGAGCGATCCGACGGCTTTCTGGCGCAGCACGGACCACGGCGCGACCTGGGCCGCGGCGACGGTCGGCGAGACTCCTCCGGGCCTCAGCCCGGTGGTGCAGCGCATCGTCTTCGACCCGGCTCGCACCGGCACCGCGTATGCCTTCCTGGGACCACAGATCGGTGAGTTGGGCACCGTCTTCCGCACCACCGACGACGGCGCGACGTGGTCGTTTCTCGCTTCCACACCCGGGCTTCGCGATCTCGCTCCGTCGCCGGACGGCACGCTGTTCGCCGCCGCCAGCTACGGCGTCGCGCGGAGCAACGACCTCGGGGAGACCTGGACGCCGCCGCTGACCGTGGCGCTCCGGCCGGCGAACGCGCCGCGCGACGTCCTCTCGCGGCTGCTCGTCACTCCGTCCTCGCCGGAGATCCTTTTCGCGGCGGGGACCGAGGGCATCTGGAAATCGACCGACGGCGGCGGGAGCTGGGCCCTCTCCAACCAGGGCATTGACACGCTGACCGTGATTTCGCTCGCCGTCGCGCCGACAGGCCCCTCCAACGTCGTGGCGGTCGCCGGAAACGACATCTTTCGCAGCGCGGACCATGGCGTCACCTGGAGCCGGGTGCATTCGATCCTCGATGGACCGCAGCCGGATAGGATCGACGCGTTCGATCCGCGCAACGCGCAGACGATCTACGGCGTCGGTTTCGACGGCCTGGCCGATTACCTGGCCAAGAGCACGGACGGCGGGAGCTCCTGGCAGCGGCTGTCCACCGGTTTCTCCTGCGGCGGCGACTCGATCTGCGAAGTCGACATCCCCACGGTTGCGCTCGATCCACTGACCCCTGACACGGTCTACGCCGGCATCTTCACCTTCTTCCATTTCCAGGGTGCTTCCGACCATCTGCTGCGCAGCCCGAACGGCGGAGCCACCTGGAAGGCGCTGACGCCGCTGAAGGGTGTCCAGGAGTTGGCGTTCGGTCCGCGGCAGGACAAAGCGCTCTATGGTCTCACCTGCAAGGGTGTTTTCAAGAGTGCGCCCACCGGCGCGTCCTGGCACCGGGTGGGCTCCGGGCTGCCGGCGGCGCTGTGCTCGAACAATACTTCGCCGCGCTGGCGGCTGGCGATCGATCCCAGCGCGCCCCAGACGCTGTATGTGGGAACGGCGGCACAAGGCGTCTTCCGCAGCGCTGACGGCGGCGCCACGTTCCACTCCTTCAACCGGGGTCTCGAGACGGCGGACGTCACCATTGTTCTGGTGGACCCGACCAACCCGGCCCATCTCTATGCGGCGGTCACCGGCAAAGGGGTCTGGCAATGGGATGTGTCGCTGCGCCGCTGGACGCCGCTCAACACCGGCCTGCCGGTGTGGGACTTCGACGGCGTCCTGGCGCTCGATCCCCAGCATCCGTCCACCCTGTACGCCGGCACCCTGACGCACGGAGCATTCCGCCTCGATCCCTGAGCCCTGGAGACATCAATGCCGAGCTTGCTGCGTCGGTGCCTGGTGTTCTTCTCTCTCCTGTGACCATTCCTGCAATGGCGGCGCCTGCCTCTGCACCGCTGCACTGGGTGCAGTGCGACGCCGTTCGGCGGCCAGATGGTGGCGCTGGCCGCAGCGCCGACCTCGCCGCAGACGCTGCATGCCATCACCGCTGTCGGCCGTTTCTTCCGCAGCCTCGACGCGGCGTGACCTGGGGCGAGCGGCAGAGCGGACGGCCGGAGGCCCTTGATCACGGATCTCTTCGTGGATCCCGCCGGGCCTCGGTCTCGTCGTCTAGCGCCTGATCTTCGACCCGGCTCGCACGGGCACCGCCTACGCCTTCCAGGGATGGCAAGGTGCCGAAGACTCTACATTTCGCACGACAGACGCCGGAGTCTTCTGCATCCGTCCACACTCTACGCCGGCACGCAGAGCCACGCAGTCTATCGCCTAACTCTCTGACGTCGCTCACATGGGAGGCACTCCAAGAGCCGCTGCAACCACCACATAGGGGTAGTGCCCGAAAGGCCAGGGCCAACGAATTGTGGCTAGGTGCTTGTCTTAGCTGGCTTGAGAGTGCTAGTGTAACTGGGGCGTAATTACGCCCCAGTCCCAAGGTTGGAGAAATGCTATGGCCAAGCTCCCGTTCGACTCTGTAGCAATAGCCAGCATCGTCGCCGATCTCGCTCTGGAGGCGGCTTCCTTGGATCGAGAGTTGCACGCGGCCAAGGCGTATGAGGAGGTGTGGAATCAAGTCCTTGTCGCGAAGCAGCTAGTGGAAAGTTCGAGTTCGTGGGCGGCTCTCCAGAATACCGCTCTCGCTCAAGAGCGGTTAACTGCTATGGGCGCGAATCTCGCGGTAGGGGCCCCCCCGCAGATTTTTGATTGTTCCACCATTGCAAAGGAGGCACTAGCAACGAAGGACCATTTCAATGCTTCTGCTACTTTAATGAAGGCGGAGGAAGTACTGCTAGCGGCATATGGGATAGATCAGGCATGGAGCACTGCAGGACAGATAGCAGAAGGCCTCCAGAAGGGAACTGCTTGGAGGCTCTACTCCAAGGATTTCGAGAGTTTTATGCTCCGAGACCTCTCTGAGAGTTTCGCGAAGTACAGCTTTAGTCCATCCGAAGCGGAGTTTGTCAAAGCAGCTGAGGCAATTTCCGTTCCATGGATTGATGTGAATGCTTTACAAGAATCGACGCATGGATTCGCGGGCCTAATGAGCATCGGCAAGGCGCTACAATCCCAGCCCTACGAGGAACAGGTAGTGGAATTCCTTCGACATGAACTTGGAGATTGGCGAGCCATGCCA
This sequence comes from Thermoanaerobaculia bacterium, assembly GCA_036264355.1. GTDB lineage: Bacteria > Acidobacteriota > Thermoanaerobaculia > Multivoradales > UBA5704 > UBA5704. The sequence goes on along the minus strand of DATARD010000301.1, from coordinate 6,764 downwards.
GTTCTTGCTGACGGGATCTCGCTGGATCCAGATCTCCGGCGATCTCTTTACGTCGAGAGAGGCTTTGATCCTTCGCTCTCTTCTTTTCCGGTTAACACTTTAGATGTCGTTTTGCATGCGGCGGGTCTAGAACTGCCTGGGGTTCATGTCGCTAGGCCAGGTCACCCTTTGCCCGTTCCAATAGAGCCTTACCGTGACTCGGACACCGCCTCGGAACTACCTAACGCTGATGACTCTGATGCTGTTCATGCTTGCGAAGCGCCAGCCATAATTTTGGAGGCTCACAGAGTTCTCTACGATCTCGAGACTTCTCTCCGCTCATTCATTGACCAGGAGATGACGAGGGTCTTCGGCGCAGACTGGACCAAGGAACAGGTCCCATCGGATGTTCTGGCGGATTGTAAAAAACGACGCCAACAGGCTTTAGACGCGGGGGAATCGCCCGCTCCGCTGCTTAGTTACGCCGAGATCGGAGACTACTCCAAAGTGATCTGTCGAAAAGATAATTGGAGCAAAGTATTTCGAGTGTTTTTTAAGCGTAGCGAGATGGTTCAAGAATCTATCAATCGAATCATTCCCCTTCGCCGAGTGGCGGCGCACTATCGAATTCTCACGCAAGAGGATCTGATACTCTTGAGAGCTGAAGCAATTCGGTTTAGGCGAGTGATAAAGGCGCGGAATAAATAGGCAACCCAGGTAAGGTCACAACACCAGTGCCGCAATGTAGCGGTTGGGGAGGCCAGAATGCCTGCGCCGCTTTCTCTCGCACGGTAGACAGTAGACTCAACGCCCTGTCACGTCTCGAAGCGGCCTTGGTCAGGGTCGACGATTCCCCAGGGCAAGTTGGCGATTCCTCGGGGGTAAGTTGAGCCTGCCTCAGGGCAGGTTGACGATTCCCCAGGGCAGGTTGAGCTTGCCCCCGGGGCAGATCGACTACGGTCTCGGCAGGGACGGACCTTTTGACCTTTTCTGGCAGATAGACTAAGAAGGGGCTGCCGCGAAATAACCTGGTCAGAACGTCTTGCTTCTCTCGCAGGATTCAGAGGGATGAGAGATGACGCAGTGATTGGCCCGCCCGGGTCAGCTCCGCCGCGGGTCTGGTCCAGATCCGTTCGTGCCGGCGGCAACCAAGAGGTAGCGGGATCCCAAAACTGTGGCAGCGCCAGCGGAGCAGAGCCCCGTCTGGACCCGCGCTTACCAATCGTGTCTTGCGCTACACGACCGGTCGTGCTATTTTCTCCTCCGTGAGCAAGGGTGAAGAGACACGCCACGAGATTGTCGAGAAGGCGCTGGTCATGGCTGGCGAGGTCGGGCTCGAAGGATTGTCGCTCGGCGTGCTGGCCGCGGCGGTGAATCTCTCGAAGAGCGGCCTCTTCGCGCACTTCCGGTCGAAAGAGGCGCTGCAGATCGAGGTGCTCCAGCTTGCCATCGACAACTTCATCCGCGATGTCGCCGTGCCGGCGTTGCGGCAGCCGCGCGGTGAGCCGCGGCTGCGGACGTTGTTCGACCGCTACCTGGAGTGGGTGCACGGCAACGGAGGCAACGGGAGCTGTTTTTTCATGGCGCTCACCCATGAGTACGACGACCGCCCTGGGCCGGTGCGCGATCTCCTCGTGCAGTCGCAGCGCGACTGGTATGACACCATCGGCCGGGCCGCGCGCACCGCCGTCGAAGAAGGACACTTCCGCGCCGATCTCGACCTCGAGCAGTTCGCCTACGAGTTCGTCGGCATCGGCATGGTCTTCCAACAAGTCGCCAAGCTGCTCGAGAATCCGCGGGCCGAAGCGCGCGCACGCGCCGCCTTCGAGACCCTTCTCAACCGCAGCCGTCCCTGAATCCGAATTCCGCAGAGGAGATGCCATGCAGACCATGGACGCAGCCCTCGTCATCGCTCCAGAAAAAAGCACGACCGGTCGTCTTCGCCCTGTTCCGGCGCCTTCCTGGCTGCGCGCCGGAATGCGGCTGGCCAGCTCCTTGGCTCCCGGAATTGCGGCGCGGGTGGCGCACAGGCTGTTCTTCACGCCGCGCCGGGCGCGGGTGCGTGATTCCGAGCGCGAGGTGCTGGCTCGCGGCGAGCTTTTCTCGCTCACGGTTTGCGGAGACCGGGTGGTTGGCCACGCCTGGGGACAGGGGCCGACGGTGCTTCTCGCGCACGGCTGGGGCGGGCATTCCGGCCAGATGACCGCGTTCGTCGATCCTCTCGTGGCGGCGGGCTTTCGCGCGGTCGCGATAGATCTTCCGGGACACGGCGAATCGGCGGGCCGCGTGTCGTCGCTCGTCCATTTCGCGGCGGCACTTTCCCGGGCCGCGGCTCTCTTCGGCCCGGTACTTGGTTTGGTGGCCCACTCCTTTGGCGCGGCCGGCAGCACCTACGCCCTCTCCGGCGGTCTGGTCGCGGAGCGCGCCGTTTTCTTCGCTCCACCGGCCGGGTTCGAATCGTTCTGGGCGCGGTTCCGGATGGGTGTCGGTGTGTCGCAGGAGGTTTTGAAGCGCATGCTCCGCGACGCGGAAGGATGGCTCAACGTGCGCTTCGACGACATCACGCCCGCGGGGCTCGCTCCACGGATGACCACTCCCCTGCTCGTCTTCCACGATCCGGAGGACGGCGAAATACCTTTCGAGGAAGGCGCCGCGCTCGCCCGCCGCTGGCCGGGCGCGGAGCTGCGGCCTGCCGGCGGCCTCGGCCATCTGCGCATCCTGCGCGACGAGCGGTGCGTGGCCGAAGCGGTGCGCTTCCTCACCAGGGGAGCTTGAACGCGGGAGCCGGCTCAGCCGTGCATCCTGCCACCTGCTCGGTCGGTCCCAGACGGCTGAGCCGCAACCAGTAGAGGTGATAGTCCTCGGTTCCCTGGATCGCGCCGAGCCGGGAGCCTGCCGCGTCGAGCTCCTCCCACGGCGGCAGCTCCCAATTCATCACCAGCACGATGTCCTGGCCTTCCCGCCGGGCCAGCTCGCGGGCCGCGCAACGCACCTCCTGCACGCTGAGCTCCCGTTGTTGCGGACCGTAATCCGGACGGGTGACGAAGAGGCCCCGCGACGGCGAGTACAGCGGTCGTCCGAGCGGCAGCGCGACCGAGGCGGCCGGCGGCTCGCGATGACCGAACAGGGGGTGCTGGTCCAACCCCTCGCTGCGGATCAGCTCCGCGGTCGCGGCGCCGTTCGAGAAGGGATGGCGGAGGTCCATCCAACTGGCGAAGGCCGCCACGCCACAGTGGATGATCAAAAGGACCATCAGAGCCCGGGTGCGCCAGGAGCGCTCCTGAAAACCTCCTCCCAGCCAGAGAGCCGCCGCGACGAGAAGCCACAGGTGGCCCTGGTGGCGCAGAACGCCGACGTACTTGATGTAGCCGAAGGCGAGAAAGCCGGCCGCGCCGAGGCAGAAGGTTACCAGCGCCACCTTCCGCCGCCAGAGGAGGGCGACGGCCAGCGCGAGGATCAGCAGCCCCGCCACCGCCTGCACAGCGGGCCAGGAGTCGAGCAGGTTGGTGTTCCAGAAATGCAGCTCGGGCCGCGGCACAGGCACAAAGGCGCGCCAGGGCATCATCATCGTCTTGGCGGCGAGCGCCCGATCCCAACCGAAGTGCCATCCGGGTGAGAAGCTGGTGCCAGGCAACGGGATGATCTGGAGGAGCCCTGCGACGGCGCCGGCCAGCACGAGCACGGCTCCGGCCGCCATTTCGCCCCAGGACAACGGCGCTGTTTCGCGCAGCTCACGGCGGCGGAGCCAGCGGTCGAACAGCCATCCGCCGGCGATCGCGATCGCCAGGATGAAGCCGTACACCGTGGTCTGGCAGAGCAGGCCGAGCGCCACGCCGAGGCCGAGCGCCGGCCGGCGGCTGCGCGCCGCGGCACAGGCCAGCCAGGCGAGGAGGGCTCCGACGACGTAATGCCGGCTGATCACCGCGTACTCGTAGAATGGGAAGTAGCCGAGCACGAAGAGCACCCGCTCCCGGCGGCTGAGCGGTGCCCAGCGGACGAACGTGAAGGTCGCGGCGCCCGCCAGGGCGAGATGCAGGAGCTGCATCGCCCGCGGCGACGTCGACACTTGGCGGACCAGGAAGCAGAGCAGCGGAAAGAGATTCCCCTGGCCGCTCCGGGCGAGAGGCGGCAGTAGATCGGCGAGGGAGCGGCTCTCGGTGACCACCAGCCAGAGCCAGGCCTCGTCCCGCCACAGCTCGTGCAGGAGAAGACGCGGCAGGGTCAGGAGCGTGCACGTTGCAGTGATGTACCCTGCGAAGCGCAAGCGCTCGGTGGCCGACTCGTCGCTCATTGAGCCTGGATTATGCTTGACGGCGTGCCGGATATGACAAAGGAGCAGGGATGACCAGCGGAGGGGAAGAGATCGTATCGAGGCTCGACAACCGGCTCAGCGGGAGTGAAATCGCCTTCCTGATCTGCGTCGAAGCCAACCGGCTCGAGCCCCAGGCGCGTCTCCTCTGCGAGAGCATCCGGACATTCGGCGGCCGCTATCGGCAGGCGCCGATCGTCGCCGTCTCGCCACGACCCGAGCTCGCGCTCGGCCCCGAGGCCCGAGCGCATCTCGATGCGCTCGGCGTGACCTATGTCGTGAAGCCCTTGAACGAGACCGGCAGCTCCTATGGCGCGATCAACCGCATCGTGGCCGGCGCCTGGGCTGAGTCCGTCTCCTCACTCCCCTATCTCGTCCTGCTCGACACGGACACCGTCTTTGTCGGCGAGCCAAGCTTCGTGCGGGCAGACGCAGGGGTCCGCCCGGTCGACGTCAAAGGCGCGACATCGAGCGGCGTTGACGATCCACTGGACGCCTACTGGGCTCGCCTGAGCAAGATCGGGGGCATCGACCCGGCGCGACTACCCATGCTCTTCACGACCATCGACAAGGTCCGGATCCGGGCGTCCTACAACGGCGGATTCACCGTGGTCCGGCGGGATCTCGGCATCCTCCAGAAGGCGCGGGAGATTTTCCTCGCGTCGTTCGCCGAGGACCTGCGGCCCTGGTCCGGCTCAGAGCTCAACGTCCTGGCGTCCACGGGTTTCGTCGGGCTCGAGGCGAGCGAATGGTGGGGCTCCAGCCAGGCCGCCTTGAGCATCGCGATCTGGTCCACCACACCCGACGTCCACGTCTTTGACGAGCGCTACAACATTCCTCTCCACAACCTGGTCGATGCGGGCCGGTCCTGGCCCCTGCGACCGGGCTTCCAACCCATCCTGCTGCATTATCACTATCTGGCCGAGCCGGAGTTCCAGGTGCATCTCCTGCGCGTCCTGGCCCGGATCGGGTGTTCCGCGAAGGTGCTCGAGTGGACCGAGGAACGGCTGCCCTTGTTCGATCGCGCGGCTGTTGGCGTTCGCCTCTAGCGCCGGCAGGCCCCCACGTTCAGCCGCGCCGTGGCCGAGCAGCCGGTCGCGGTGTCCGTCGCGGCATGGCTGGGATCGTGCTCGGTGGATGTCTTGCCGTCGCCAAATTTCCAGGCGATCTGCACGTCGCTGACGTTCTCCTCCGTCCCCACCGGCACGCCAGCGGTTGGGGCTGAGCGGTCATCCGTCAGAGCTGACGGATCAGCGGTTGGGGCTGAGCGGTCATCCGTCAGAGCTGGCCGATCAGCGGTTGGGGCTGAGCGGTCATCCCTCAGAGCCGGAGGGCGGCGAGGAGGGCGGCGGTCGAGGCGGCGGTCGCCCGGAGAAGAGTGGCTTCGAGAACGGCGAGGTCGCCGCAGTTGGCGAGCGCGTTCCGCAGGCCGTCATCGACCGCGAGGCCGCGGCCCAGCAAGACCGCGGTGATCGCCCGGCGCAACCCCTGGGCCTCGCCCTCGGCACGCACCTCGTCGAGGCTGCCATAGCCCTGACGCTGGAGGAGGTTGCGGAAAGTCACCCGGAGTCCCGCCTCGCGGTCCCAGAGGGCTTCCACCGGCACCGGATTGGCGAGGATTCCCGGCGCTTCGAGCTGCTCACCGGGGTTCGCGGTGCGTGGCTTCTGCCCCGGCTGATGGACTTCCACCCTCCGGGGACCGTTCAGGCGCACCACCCAGATATGGCGGGTGCCGGCGGCGAAGAACTCCTGGATCTTGATCTGCAGCTCTTGTTCGTCCTGCCCGGTATCGGCATACTCGACCGCCAGGGGAGGCGCCCCTTGGACCCATCCCGCCTGATCGGGCAGTTCGCCCACGGAGATGTCCGGAGCACGAAGGATCTTCGGGGAGGGAGAAAAACCGATGTCGACGCCGACGGACTGGACCGCGGGATCGCTCGCGAGCACAAGATTGCCCACACTGATCGCCTGTCCTGCCCGGCTCCCGGTCGGCAGGCACAGGATCGGGTGGCCGTCGGACAGCTCATACGAGTCACCGGGACGTAACTGATCCGCGCGAAAAGGACCTGACTGGCCGACTTGCGGCAACCTCATCGTCATCGAGAGGGAGTATAGCATCGGCCTTTTCATCGCAGGTTGCCCCCATGCCCTTCGTCTACATCCTCCGCTGCGGCGACGGCTCTCTCTACACCGGCATCGCCAAGGATCTGGCGAAGCGTCTGGCGCAACATCTCGCCGGCCGGGCTTCGCGGTACACTCGCGCCCGCCTGCCGGTCGTTGTCGTCTGGTCGCAGGAAGTGGAGTCGTGGAGCGCCGCTCTCCGGGAGGAGATGCGGATCAAGGCGCTCCCGCGGAACCGAAAGGAAGCGTTGCTCGAGACCCATGTCCAATCCTGTCCTCCTGAGCTGTGAAGGCATCTCCAAACAGTTTGGCGCCCGGCCGCTGTTTGAGCGGCTGTCGTTTGGCCTGTCCGAAG
>DATARD010000293.1:0-7125 GCA_036264355.1 Thermoanaerobaculia bacterium | reverse complement strand
CCGAGGACACCACCATCGCCGATCTCGCCGTGGCCACCCGCTGTGGGCAGATCAAGACCGGCGCGCCATGCCGCAGCGACCGCGTCGCCAAATACAACCGTCTGTTGCGCATCGAGGAGGAGCTGGAGGGCGTGGCCTCGTACCGGGGCGCCGCGGCCTTTCCACGCTGGGCGCGTTGACCCCGACGCCGCAACCTCCCGCGGAAGAGACCGCGCGCACCGGCTCGTTCCGTCCGATCCTGGGCGCCGCCGTCTTCCTTTTCATCGCCGTGCTCGCGATGGCCGGCACGAAGAGCTATCGCGATCTGGAAGCGGCGCGCCTGCACCAGCGCCAGCTCGAGACCCAGGTCGAGCAGACGCGCGGGGAGATCGCCCGGCTGCGTGGACGCATCGAGCGCCTGCGCGGCGATCCGGGCACGCTCGAACGGCTGGCCCGGGAAGATCTCGGCATGGTGAAGCCGGGAGACGTGGTGATCGAGCTGCCGCCGGACCCGGTGCCGCCGAAGCCGGGGACGATCCTGCCGTCGCCCGCCGCCTCGGCCGCGACGCCCGCGAGCCCGGCGGCGCATCCGGCGGCTGGCCACCCCTGACGTGAGCCCATCCCCCCGGGCCGCCCGGCTCGCCCTGCTCGCCGCCGTCCTCCTGTTCCTCGCCCTGGCGCTCTTCGGCGCGCGGGTGCATTGGGTGGAGGAGGCCGGTACGGCGGAGCGGGACGGCTACGTGACGCAGGCCGAGCAAATTCTTCATGGCAGCCTTCCGCGCGATCCGTTCCGGCCGCTGCTCTATCCGATCCTGACCGCCGGCCTTGCGCTGGTGACCGGCAACGCCTTCGTCGCCGCCCGGCTGATTTCGAACCTCGCCGCCGCGGCGCTCGCCTGGCAGTGCTGGGCCTTCGGCCGCCGGCTGGGTGGAACGGCGTGCGGCGCGTGGGCGATGGCGCTCGCGGCGGCGAATCAAAATCTGTGGATTCTCGGCCAGCACGTCTCCACCGACATGCTGTTCGCCGCTCTCGCCGCGGGGGGGCTCCTTGCCGGCTTCTGCTATCTGGAGGAGCCGCGTCTTTCGACCGCTCTGTTCGGTGGCGCGCTGCTCGGCCTGGCCACGTTCACCCGCTCGAACGCCGTCTTCCTGGTGCCGCCGCTCCTCGCCGCCTGGTGGCTCGCGCCGGGTGAGAAAAGACGCCGGCTGGCGCATCTCGCCGCGGCGGCGGGGCTGGCGATTCTGGTCCTGGTGCCGCACTGGGCGCTCCGCCAAGCGGTGTTCGGCGATCCGTTCCACGACGAGAACTGGAAGAACCTCGCCTGGAAGCTGCACGGCTATCCGGATTGGTCGTACCTCGACCGGGTACCCTTCTCCGGTGGTCTCGCGGTGGTGCGCGACGATCCGGCGGGTGTGGTCCGCGGCGGTTTCGCGGAGCTGGGCCGGTTCTTCTTCGGCGGCGGCGCTTCGCAGCTCTTCGGCACCTGGGTGCACGTCCTGCTGCTCGCCGTGGGCATCGGAATGCTCCTCTGCAATCGGCAGCGGCGCCGGCCGGCGCTCTGGCTGCTGGGCTCCTGCGGCCTCTTCCTGGTGGCGATCGCCTTCGTCTTTTTCACCTGGGGCCGGCTGTTGCTGTTCCTCATCCCGCCGGTCTACGCGCTCGGTTTTGTGCCCGCGGAGACGGCCTCCTTGCGCCGCGCTGTGAACGCTCTGGCGGCGGCGCTGGTGCTCCTCCTGGCGGTGAAGACCTTCGGTTTCCGGCTGCCCGACTTCAGCCGTCATCACCCCTACCGCGAAGTGGCGGCGCTCCGCCGGCTCGATCCGACTCTTCCGCCCGGCGCTGCGCTCGCCGGCACCTCGCCGTTCCTCGGGCGCTACCTCGGCCACACCTACGTCGATCTGCCGGACGCCTTCGGACCCGAGATCGCCGATCCGCGCCTCTGGTTCGCCCGCGTCGAGCCGCTGGTCCGCCGTGCGCATGTGGTCTACATCGTGGCGGGCGCGACCGACCTGCGCGACCGGCCGGCGGCGCTGTTGCAGGCCGGCGATCCGGTCCCCTGGCTGCATCTGGTGGAGGAGCGGGACGGCGTCGCGGTGTGGCAGGTGCGCTAAAACAGAGCGCCCCGGCCGGCGGGTCCGGCGGGGGCGCAAGGAAACCGGATCGCTCCAGACCGGGACATACCGGTCCGTGCGACCCGGACAGGAAGTGGCTCAGGATATTTTGACGACGTTCTTCGCCTGGAGGCCTTTCGGACCCTCGACGACCTCGAAGGACACCCGGTCTCCCTCGCTCAGGGTGCGAAAGCCCTCGGCGATGATGGAGGCATGGTGGACGAACACGTCGAGACCCCGTTCCCGAACGATGAACCCATACCCCTTGGCGTCATTGAACCACTTCACGATCCCTTGCTCGGCCATACTCTTGCTCCTTACAACAATGAAACATGGTTGTTGGTTTGCCGCCGTAGAGCGGCACCTCCACCCTCCGGAAGGGAGGGCAAATCATTCGAATCCGCGATCCGCGGTGGCATCTCATACGTTGACGAATTTCAGCAAGTTGATGCGACCTGAGCGTCTGCTGCGGGGGAAGTTGTGGGCAGGAATATTTTGCTGATGCCGCCTTCAAACCACGTACACCAAGAATTGGCGGAAGCATGGCATCGCCACAGGAAAAAATCAAGAGGGTGTTTCAGGAGAGAAAGAAAGACCTGCCGCGACAGTCCGCGGTATGCTCTGGCCGAAGGAGGCTCGCATGACGTCTCGCCGTTGGTGGCTCTGGATCCTCGCCGTCCTGGTTCTCGCCGAGGGCGCCGTGCTCGGCGTCCTTCTCCTGCAGGCCCGCTGGCAGCGCGCCGCCGCCGCGGCTCCTGTGCAGCGCGGTCAACGGCTCGCCGAGCGCATGGGCTGCTTCGGCTGCCACGGCCCCGGCGGCGCGGGCGGCGTCGCCAACCCCGGTCCGAAGGAGGCCAGCTCCGTGCCGGCCTGGAACGACGGCACCGCGATGATGTACAGCGACACCGAGGCGGACGTGCGCGCCTGGATCGCCGACGGGCACGCACCCGGCACGAAGCCGCCGCAGGGGCTGATCCAGATGCCGGCCTACAAGACCCGCCTCACCGCCGCCGAGATAGACGACGTGACCGCTTACGTGCTCACCGTGATGCAGTTCACCCAGCCCGACGGCCCGGCCGCCGCGGGACAGGACGCCGCCAAGCGTCTCGGCTGCTTCGGCTGCCACGGTCCCGAGGGCCGCGGCCTGGTGTCCAACCCCGGCTCGCTCAAGGGCTACACGCCCGCCTGGGACGGCGCCGACTACGCCGAGCTGGTGCAGAGCCCGGCGGAATTCAAGCAGTGGGTGCGCAACGGCATCACCGACCGCTTCCGCGGCAATCCCGCGGCGCGCCATTTCGTCGAAGGCGAGGTGGTGCGCATGCCGGCCTACGGCGACAAGGTGAACGACGCCGACCTCGAAGCGCTCCAGGCCTACGTCGCCTGGGTGCGCAGCCATCCGCGGGGGGCTCATTAAGATGTCGACCCGCATCCCGCGACAGCTCACCGCCGTGGAGGTCCGGGTGCTCGGCACCCTGCTCGAAAAGGAGCAGACGACGCCGGAAGCCTGCCCGCTCTCGGTCAACGCCCTGCTCGCCGGCTGCAACCAGAAGACGAACCGCGAGCCGGTAATGGATCTCACCGAAGGCCAGGTGGTCGACGCCCTGGAGCAGTTGCGCCGGGACGTTCTCGTCTGGCGCTCCGAGAGCGCGCGCGCCGAGCGCTGGCAGCAGAGCGTCGTCCGCCGCTGGGGGCTCGACCGCGCCGGCAAGGCGCTGATGACGCTCCTCCTGCTGCGCGGTCCGCAGACCGCCGGCGAGCTGCGCACCCGGAGCGAGCGGATGAACCCCTTCGCGTCGGTGGACGACGTCGAGCAGGCGCTGCGCCAGATGGCCGCGATCGACGAGCCGCTGGTCGCGGAGCTGGCCCGCCGCCCCGGCCAGAAGGAGACCCGCTGGACGCATCTCGTGGGCGACATCCCCGAGCCGCAACACGTCGAGCTGGCCGAGCCGCCGCTCCTCGCCGGACAATCGGCGCGCTCCGGCGTCAGCTCTGGTCCGAGCCTGGCGCAACGGGTCGAGACCCTCGAAGAGACCGTCCGCCGGCTCAGCGCGGATCTCGAGGAGCTGAAGGCGCTGTTGAGCTGAGGAAGAACGCGTGCGATCCGTACTGGTAGACTCGCGGTTGCGATGCTGACGCGCCTGCGAGTCCAGGGCTTCAAGAACCTGTTGGACCTCGATGTCCGTCTGGGCCCGTTCACCTGCGTCGCGGGCCGTAACGCCGTCGGCAAGTCGAACCTGTTCGACGCCATTCGTTTTCTCCACCTGCTGACCCAGCATCCGATCATGGAGGCGGTGAAGCTGTTGCGGGAGACCAAGGGGAGGGCTCCCGAGCCGCGCTCCCTGTTCACGGCCTTTGGCAGCTTTCGGTCCCCCGAGATGCGCTTCACGGCCGAGATGATCATCGACCGCAAGGTCCAGGACGACTTCGGAGTGAAAGCGGAGGCGGCCATCTCGGCGCTCCGCTACATCGTGGCTTTCCGTCTCACCCGGGACAACGGGTTCGAGCGTTTGGAGCTGGCGGAGGAACGGCTGCAGCCCATCAAACTCGATGATGCGCGGCGCAGCTTGGGCTTTCCGGCCCGCGGGGCTTTCAAAGACTCGGCGATCCAGGGCCGGCGGGTCGGAGATTTCATCTCCACACGGCAGGAGAACGACCGAGGACCTGAGATCAAAGTCCATCAGGAAGGACACGGAGGCAAGACGGTTCCGGCTCCGAAATCCTCCCGGACCGTCCTGGGAGGGACGGCCTCCAGCGACTTCCCGACCATTCTGGCGGCGAATCGCGAGATGGAGTCGTGGAGCACTCTCCTCCTGGAGCCTTCGGCGATGCGGGCGCCCTCGTTCTATGCGGACCCGCGTTTCATCGACTCTCGGGGAGCCAACCTTCCGGCAGCGATTGAGCGGCTGCGCCGCAGTGAAGCCAGGCCGGGCCAGGTCTACGCCGAGCTGGCGAACCGCCTGTCCGCCTTGATCGAGGACATCCAGGAGCTGCGCGTCAAGGACGACGAGCGCACCGAGACATTGACTCTGGAGGTCCGGGGGCGAGACGGAGTCTTTCATCCTGCCAGCTCCCTCTCCGACGGGACTCTGCGCTTCCTCGTGCTGGTCGCTCTGGGCTTGGATCCGGAAGCGCGAGGAGTGCTCTGCCTCGAAGAGCCGGAAAACGGCATCCACCCGGAGAGGATCCCGGCCATGGTTCGCCTCTTGCGCGACATCGCCATCGATCCGGACCATTCCACGGGAGAGGACAACCCTCTGCGGCAGGTGGTGGTGAACACCCACTCTCCCTTGGTGGTGGAAAACGTCAGCCCCCAGGATCTGATCTATCTCGACGAGCTGAACGTCAGCGAGGATACGGCTCAAGGGACCACGGCGGCGCTCCGCATCCCTGCCAGGACATGGCGGGCCGGAGTGCAGGAGAACGTCCTCCGGCTGGGACCAGGCCAGCTCCGGTCCTACCTCTCGGGAGTCAACGAGGGCAAGGGGCAGCTCTGGCTCGATTTCTTCGAGAGGCCGGCAAGGATTTGAGCCGGCCGCTCGCCTGCACCCTCGCGGGGGACGGTGTGACGGACCGCTCCTTGCGCACTGTCCTCGAATGGGTCCTCGGCCGCATGGCACCCCTCCACAGCCGTCGTTTCGTGGTGCAGGTGGCTACGCCGGGCACGAATCTCCGGGAGCGGATGGTTCGAGCGCTGTACGAGTACCCCTGTGATGTCCTGTTCGTTCACCGCGATGCGGAAAGAGAGCCGCGGGAGAAGCGCCTGGCGGAGATTCGCCGCGCGGCGGATGAAGCGGGCGTTCCGGTGTTCGTTCCCGTGGTGCCGGTCCGCATGACGGAGGCTTGGTTTCTGATCGATGAACGAGCCATCCGCCAGGCCGCCGGCAATCCGAACGGCGAAGCCGCCCTGCAACTGCCCAAGGTGGCAAGCCTGGAAAAAGTACCCGACCCCAAGAAGCTGCTCCGGGACAGCTTGATCCGTGCTTCCGAGAAAACCGGGCGCCGCTTGCAGCAGTTCGAACGGGACCTGGGGGAAAGGGCGCAGCGGGTCGCCGAGCTGATCGAGGACTTCTCTCCACTCCGGCAACTGGCGGCGTTCAAAGATTTCGAGAAGGATGCAGGCGAGGTGCTGACCCGATTGCTGTTTGAGCCCGGATAGTCCGCCCCCCCTTGCAACCGGCCGCCGTCTGCGTCGTAATTGCACCCATGAAGATCCTGTGCCGCCTCAGCCTTTTCCTCCTGATCCTCCTGCCGCTCTCCGCCACGGCGGCTTCCCAGGCGCAGTTGGCCGCAGCCAAGGCCAAGCTCGAACCGTGCAAGATCGACGTCGACGAGGGAGCCGCCGGCAGCGTCGACGCCCGCTGTGGCGTCTTCGAGACCTGGGAGAACCGGGCCACAAAAAAAGGCCGCAAGATCCATCTCAAGGTGATCGTGCTGCCGGCCCGCGATCCGCATCCGCGGCCGGACCCGGTGTTCGTCTTCGGCGGCGGTCCCGGCGAGGCGATCAGCACCGAGGCGGGCTTCATGGCGAAGTTCCAGCAGGAGCTGCGGAAGGACGGCCAGGACCGCGATTTCGTCTTCATCGACCAGCGCGGCACCGGCCAGCCGGACCGCCTGGGCTGCGATCTGGGAGGCATCTCTTCGGACCTGCAGAGCTATCTCGGCGAGATGTTCCCGGTCGACGCGGTCCGCGCCTGCCGGACGGAGCTGGAGAAGAAGTATGACCTCACGCTCTACACCACCGACATCGCGATGGACGACATCGACGACGCGCGCGCCTGGCTCGGCTACGGCAAGATCAACCTGGTCGGCGGCTCCTACGGCACCCGCGCGGCGCAGACGTTCCTGCGCCGCCACCCCGGCTCGGTGCGGACGGTGATCCTGGACGGCGTGGTGCCGATGGACGAGACGCTCCCGCTCTCCCATGCGGCGGGCGGCCAGCGGTCGCTCGACCTGCTGCTCGGCTGGTGCGAGAAGGACGCGGCCTGCCACGGCGCCTTTCCCGACATCCGCAAGGACTTCCAGTCCGTCCTCGACC
>DATARD010000284.1:0-9576 GCA_036264355.1 Thermoanaerobaculia bacterium | reverse complement strand
GGCTCGACAGCTTGCAAGCCGCCGTGCTCAACTGCCGCCTGCCGCTCCTCGACGAGGACAACACGCGCCGCCGGGAGATCGCCTGCCGCTACTACGGCGGTCTTGCGGGAGCCGGCGACGTCACCCTGCTCCAGGACCGCGACGGCGTCACCTGCGTCTATCATCAGATGACGATCCGCACCGCCCACCGCGACGCCTTGATGGAGTATCTCAAGAAGGCCGGCATCGGCTCTTCCGTCCACTATCCCTCACCGCTCCACCACCAGCCGGCGATGGCGGGTCTCACCGACGCACGCGACGAGGACTTCCCCGTGGCCACCGCCGCGGCGCGCGAGGTGCTGTGCCTGCCGATCTATCCGGAGATGACGAACGAAGAGGTCGAGACGGTGTGCGCCGGGGTGCGAGGGTTTTTTCAGAATCCAGGATGAAGGGACTTGCACCTCACGCAACGTGAGGTTCTACCATAGGCTCATGGACGCCCCCCGCCCCCCCAGATGGGTTCGGGGACCGGCGGAAAGGAGCCGAACGATGCAGACCTGGAAAGTGGGCGCTCTCGCCCGGCAGACGGGTTTGACCGTACGCACACTGCACCACTACGACGAGATCGGCCTGCTCGTGCCGTCCCTGCGGACGGGAGCGGGTCACCGCCTGTACACGGCGGACGATCTCGGCCGCCTGGTGCAAATCCTCTCTCTCCGGCAGTTGGGGCTCTCCCTGGACGATGTCCGGGAGAGCCTGGCGCGTCCCGAGTCCACGTTGCAGCAGGTCCTCGGGCTCCATATCGCGAAACTGCGGGAGCGGATCGATCTGCAGCAGCGGCTCTGCCGCCGTCTGGAGACGGTGGCGGAGCGCTTGCGGGCGGCGGAGACGGTCTCCGTCGACGACTTCATCCAGACCTTGGAGGCCATGACGATGTTCGAGAAGCACTTCACCCCGGAGCAGTTGCAGGAGATCCAGGCGCGCGGCCAGCAGGTCGGCCCGGAGCGCATCCGCGAGGTCGAGGCCGAGTGGCCGCGCCTCATCGCCCAGGTGCGCGCCGAAATGGAGAAGGGCACCGATCCGGCGAGCGCCACGGTGCAGGACCTGGCCCGGCGCTGGAAGGAGCTGCTGCACGAATTCACCGGCGGCAACCCCGGCATCCAGAAGGGGCTCAATACGATGTACGCCGAAGAGCCGGAGGTCCGCAGCCGCACCGGGATCGATCCGGCGCTGATGGAGTACATCGGGAAGGCGTTCGCGGCGAAGTAGGCGCTGAACGCCCACCCCGAACAGTAGAGGGAAAACTTGGTAGGGTGCGCTGTGCGCACGGATACAACCGTTCGTTGAACGGCAAACGTGCGCGGAGCGCACCCTACTTGTTGGGCGCCTCAGCCCGGCAGGATGTCGGCGATACGGAGGGAGAATCCGGGCAAGATCTCTTCGTCGGCCAGAAGATCCTCCCTCCCTAGGGTCTCGACGTCGCTGAGGGAGCGATAGGCGAAGATCTTCCGCCGCCGGAAATCCACCACCCAGACGCGGTCCACGCCGGCCGAGAAGTAGTCTTCCAGCTTCTCCATCACCTCGCTCCAGCGGTCGTCGGGAGACAGGATCTCGACGACCAGCTCGGGTGGCACGTCCAGGTAGGGGGAGGGACCTCGCCGAGCGAGGCGCTCGTGGGAGATGAAGAGCACGTCCGCGGCGCGGACGGTGTCCGGGTTGCGCCGGATGAAGATGCCGACCTCACCGCCGGCCACCTTGCCCCGACCGCTCGCTTTCGCCCAAGCCCGCAGATCCGCTCCGAGCCCGCATTCCACGTCCCCATGTTCGAAGCCGGTTGGAGGCATCTGGACCAATCTCCCTGCCACGAGCTCGCACGGCTCCAGGTCCGGACGCTGGAGAAGCTCCTCGGCAGTCATCAATGGTTCACGGGTTTTTGCCAGCAGGGCCATGATCATCTCCCCGACTTCATTGTACTCAGATCACCCGCCACCCAGGATCTCCAGGATCTCCTTGCCGTACTTCGAGACGATCGTCGGGCCGACGCCGGAGGTGTTGAGCAGATCGACCTCGGTGCGCGGGCGCTGGGTGGCGAGGTTGGTGACGGCGCGGTCGGTGAGGATGCGGAAGGCAGGGACACGCCGCTTCTGGGCCTCGGCGCGGCGCCAGGCTTTCAAGGCTTCGACGAGGCCCGGGAGAGCGCCGTCGTCGCCTTCGGGCCCGTCGACCAGGGCGAGCTGCTTCCTCCTGCTCTTCCCGGCGGCCGGCGCGGCGGCAGTGGCGGCCTTCTTCTTTTTCTTGCCGGCCGGAGCGGCCTCCTCGGTGAGCTGGACGAGAGCGGTCAGCTCGGCGAGGCTGCTGGTGCGGTAGCCGTCGCCGGTCAGGGTGGCGCGCTGGAAGCGGATGGTCTGGCCGTCTTTCTCGAACGAGTCTTCGCGGACGGCGAGCAGGCCGGCGCGGGCGAGACCGCCGAGGAGGCGCTCGAAGTTTTTGCGTTCCAGTGTGGGATGGCCGTCAGCGGTCAGCTCGCGGAAGAGCTGGCCGGTGCTCTGGCCGTCGCGCTGCTGGAGGACGCGCATCACTTTGTTGAGCACGGCGGCCTCGTCCGGATGCGGCTGCCGGAAGTGCCGGACGGAGCAGTCGGTGGCGGCGCAGACGTCGCAGATGCCGCACGGCTGGCCGCTGTCTTCCTGGTCGCCGAAGTGGCGGACGAGGTGGAGCATGCGGCAGCCGTGCGCGCCGGCGAAGCGCATCATGTCCTCGAGCTGCGCGAGCTTATGCTGGCTCTGCGCGAGATAGGGCCGCTGCCAGCTCGCCTCGCCGCGGGAGACCCGCTCATCGGCGTCCACCTTGGCGCCACCGTGGATCCACAGCTTCTCCAGGGCGCGCTCGAAGACCTCCTCATCCAGCTTGAGCTTGCGGCGGATCGCCTCGGCCGGCTGGCTCTCGGCGGTGAGAGCTTTGAAGATGGAGTCGAGGATGGGCGTGTCCGGGTAGTCGCGGCCGTGGAAGAACTCGTGGCTCCGGCGGTCGGCCCAGGAGTAGAGAAGGATGGCGCGCGACGGCTTGCCGTCCCGGCCGGCGCGGCCGATCTCCTGGTAGTAGCCCTCGACGCTGCCCGGCAGTCCAGTGTGGATGACGGTGCGCACATCCGCCTTGTCGACGCCCATGCCGAAGGCGATGGTGGCGACGATGACTTGCAGGCGGCCGGAGAGGAAGTCGTTCTGCACCCGGTCGCGGGCGGAGGCGGTCATGCCGGCGTGGTAGGTGGCGGCGGGGAATTCGGCCCGCAGCTCTTCTCCCAGGGCGTCCGCCTCCTTGCGGGTCGGCGCATAGACGATGGCCGGCCGGCGGTCCGGATCGGCGAGCACTTGGCGCACCATGTCGCGCCGCTCGCCGGGCCGCAGCTCGGCCACCTCGACGCCGATATTCGTCCGCCGGAAGCCGTGGATGAACCGGCGGCCCCCGCTTCCTCCCTTTCCAGCGCCTCCCAGCCCGAGCTGGGTCACGATGTCGTCCTGCACCAGCGGCGTCGCGGTGGCGGTCAAGGCGACCACGGGGGCCGGGCGGAGCATCGGCAGGCGCTGGCCGAGCATCCGGTACTCAGGCCGGAAGTCATGGCCCCACTGCGAGATGCAATGCGCCTCGTCGACCGCCACCAGCACCGGCTTGCGCTTGGCGAGCATCTCCGGAAAGCCGGGAACGGCGAGCCGCTCGGGAGCGATGAACAGGAAGTCGAGCCGGCCGGCCAGATAGTCGACGCACGCCTGCCGCGATGACGACCGGTCGCGCCCGGAGTGGATCCGCTCGGCCCGCAGCCCCAGCTCGCGCAGCTTCGCCACCTGGTCTTCCATCAGGGCGATCAACGGCGAGACGACGAGCGTCGTGCCGGCCCGCGCCAGGCCCGGGAGTTGGTAGCAGAGCGACTTGCCGGCGCCGGTGGGCATGACGAGGAGGACGTCCTTGCCGGTGGTGATCTCGCGACAGACGTCCTCTTGATAAGGACGGAAGGCGGAAAGGCGGAAGGAGCCTTTCAGGAGGTCGATGAGATGGTCGGGGTGAGTGGCTTGGCGAGACCTCACCCCCGACCCCTCTCCCATCGCCCCTCCTTCCGCCGGGAGAGGGGCGCCACCACCCGACCCCGACAACACGGTCTGCCGTGCCGAACCCAGGGCGTTGCCCTGGGCTGAGGAAGCCCGGGCCTTCGGCCCTTCCCCCATCCCAAAATTCATTTGAAGCCCGTTTTTCCCCCCCTCTCCCGGCGGGCGGGAGGGAGAGGGGAGAGGGGGGCCAGGGGGGTGAGGTCCCAACGGCGCGACAGACGCAGCGGGCCCCTGGCCCACCACCTCCCGCACATACGCCTCGATCCCCTCCAGAAACCCCGCGAGCTGCGCCTCGCCCCGCTGGATCCGTTTCAGGTGCGCTTCCCATTCGCCGGTCATCGCCGGGCTCTTCACATGCGGATGCACCACCTGAATCAGCCGGATGCCTTTGTCGGTCGCCAGCAGGGCCTTGCCTTGGCGCTCGATGTATTGGCGGCGGAGGAGCGTCTCGATGATCTCGGCGCGCGTCGCCGGGGTGCCCAGGCCGGAGTCCTTCATCGCGTCCGACAGCTCGCGGTCGTCGAGCGTGCGGCCGGCGGTCTCCATGGCGGTGAGCAGGGTGGCCTCGGTGAAACGCTTCGGCGGGCGCGTCTTCTTCGCCACGGCGCGCGCTTCGAGCACCCGCTGCGGCTGATTCGCGGTCAGCCCCGGCGGCAGATCCTGGGATTCGTCGCTGTCCTTCTCTTCCGCCTCGTCCTTTTTGTCCTTGCTGTCCTTTTTGTCCTTTTTCAGGTCGATGTCGAGCACCTTCCAGCCCGCCTGGTCCACCATCGTGCCGGTGCTGTGGTAGCGGTCGACGAGGAGCAGGCTGGTGATCCTGGTGATCACGGTGGTCACCGACCACACGTGGTCGTCGTGCCAGGCCATGAGCAGCCGGCGGCAGACGAGGTCGTAGATCTTGCGCTCGTCGGCCGACAGCTCGACGCCTTCGGGTCGGGTCGAGGTCGGCAGGATGGCGTGGTGGTCGGTGACCTTGGCGTCGTCCACGAAGCGGCGGCCCAGAGCGCGGTCGCCGGTGCCGGGCGCGAGCTGGTCGGCGTATGGCGCCTGGATCGCCTTGACGATGTCCGGCAGCGTCGTCGCGACGTCCGATGACAGGTGGCGGCTGTCGGTGCGCGGATAGCTGAGCAGCTTCTTCGACTCGTAGAGCGCCTGCGCCAGGCCGAGCGTCTTCTGGGCGCTGAAGCCGTAGAGGCGGTTGGCGTGGCGTTGCAGCTCGGTGAGGTCGTAGAGGAGCGGCGGCGGCATCCGCTTCGTCTCGGCGCGCACCGACTCCACCTCGGCGCGGCCGGTCCGCGCGCGGGCGACGATCCCCATGGCTTCTTCGAGGTCCGCTCCCGGCTTCTTGGGATCGGCCTTGAGACGCTTCGCCTCGGGAGTCGGCGGTGTCTGAGAATCGCCCCGGAACCATGTGCCCCTATAGATAAAGGAAGGGGAGACTTCCTCGGCCGGCCCGTCCAGCTTCGGCGTGAAGGTGGCGACGACCTCCAGGTAGTCCTCGGGGACGAAGGAGCGGATGGCGATCTCGCGCTCGACCAGGATGGCGAGCGTCGGCGTCTGCACCCGGCCGACCGAGAGCTCCTCGTCGAAGTCGAGGGTGTAGGCGCGCGACAGGTTCATGCCGACCAGCCAGTCGGCGCGGCTGCGTCCGCGGGCGGCGTCGGCGAGCGGCTCGAAGTCCTTGCCGTCGCGCAGCTTGGCGAACCCCTTGCGGATAGCGTCGGCGGTGAGCGACGAGATCCACAGGCGCGACACCGGCTTCTTGCAGCCGGCGGCCTCATAGATGTAGCGGAAGATCAGCTCGCCCTCGCGGCCGGCGTCGGTGGCGCACACCACCCGCTCGACCTCGGGCGCGTTGATGACCTTCTTGACCACCGCGAACTGGTCCCGCGTGTCCTCGGGAACGACCAGCGGCCACTCGCGCGGCAGCATGGGAAGCTGCGGCCGGCTCCACTTCTTCCACTCGGGCCGGATCTCGCCCGGCTGCGCCAGGGTGACCAGGTGGCCGATCGCCCAGGTGACCGCATACCCGTTGCCGTGCAGGAAGCCGTCGCCCCGCCGGTCGGCCCCGAGGACCTTGGCGATATCGCGCGCCACCGAGGGCTTCTCGGCGACGATCGCGGTGACGCGGGCGGAGGTGGTGTCGGGCGGAGTCATCGGAGGCCGGACTATTGTAACGTCCGGCCGTGCCGATGGGAGCAGATTGCGGGCGCTAATGGATGCGCAAGGTCAGCGCGCGGGGCTGAAGGCCCGCGCTCGACCGGGCGATGGTGACCTGGACGTAGTACAGCTTCGAGGCGAAGTTGATGTTGGGGGCGAACTGGCACGTCTTGCACACACCCGTGGTGGAGAGGCCGCTGGTCACCGTGCAGAGCGGCACCTGGGCACCGGTGCAGGGGTCGACCTGGAAGAGGGTGGCGGTCACGGAGCTCGACACCGAGGGATTGATGGAACCCAGCTCCAGGATGGTCCAGGGCGGCATGTCCGACACCCCTCCTCCCAGGGTATTGGTGACGTTGTAGCGGGCCACGATGGGAGCGACGGACGGGGAGCCCGCCAGATAGCCCAGGTCCGTCGTGCCGAAGGCGTAGATGCCGACGGCGGATTCGTCGACGACCCCGGTGGAGGCGACGGCAGTCCAGGTCCCGGTCTGGGCGGCCAGGGGAAGAGCGGTCAGGAGAACGGCGGCGACGGCGAGACCGACGAGTGCTCTCTTCATTTCGGTTTCCTCCTCGAAACGGCAGCGTCTCGCCTCCCTTCCGGAAGGACGGAAAGAAGAAAACGCTGTCTGTCTAAAGAGAATGGTGCGCGCGGAGGGTTGAACGGGACAGAGGCTGTCTCGGTACGGCCGAGGACGAGGCCGGACTCTATTTTTCGAAGAAAGCAGCGCCGCTGAGCCGGACCCGGAAAGTCCCCTTGCCTGCCTTGCCGCCCGTTACGTGCAAGACGACCGGTTGGCGCCGGGAGATCGTCACGCTCTTGACGACTCGGGCACTCAGGCCATCGCCGTCCGCCTGCGCATACTCGCAGCAGAGCAGCGCGTCGGCTGCGTTTTTGTCGAGCACTTCAAAATTCAGCAAGCCCTGCCCGGTTGCCGATTTAACATCGACCATCACCGTCAGCTCGCCCGGCCCGGCAAAGAATGAATAAAAGTATTCGCTGCCGCTCCCGTCCAGGTCGCCGGTGATTTCACCCGATTTCAGGTGTGTCGGAGCGTCGCGATCCGTCGATTGGGCGGCTGCCGAGCCTACCCAGGCGACTCCGATGAATAGAATGAATAGAAGGCACGATAACCTCGGGAAACCGAAGTGTTTCATAGGTGGACTCCTGGGAAGGTAAGCTGTCGAGGTCCAGAGAGCCCGGCAAATTCCAGAGTCTCTGAAAAGGAGAGTGAGCTGCGCTCTGCTCGCAGCCATCTTGGGCCTGGTCTGCGGCAATGTCAACTCGGCGAGCGCAGGGTGTACCATAGCGCCGTCAATCCGAGGAGGTTTCATGAAGCGATCCGCGTGCGCTCTGCTGGCCGCGCTGGCTGCCAGCCTTCTGCCAGCCGCCGCCGCGCCGAGCCCTGACACCGTCAAGGTCGGCAAGGAGATCAAAAAGACTGTCGCCACGGTGACCGGCCTGCAGGCAGGCGACGTCGCCTGCTACCTCACGCTCAAGGATGATCAGGGAGTCGAATTCTCCGAGCTGGGCGATTTCCCGATCTGCGAGAAGCGCTCGCTCCTCGGCAAGCGCGTAAAGCTCACCTATATGCTGGGCAACGTGATGGCCGACGAGTGCCAGGGGAATCCGGACTGCACGAAGACGCGACGCGTCGCCCTGGTGACCGGCGCCAAAGTGCTGAGCGGCAAGGCCGTATCCAAGGCATCGCGCAAGCCGGGCAAGAGCGGCTAGCCAACCTTTCGCCTCCCGGGACCCGCCACCGCAGAGCCTTCACCCGCGACCGGCTCACGCTCACCCGGCGTGCTCAGCCGCTCGGTGGCGGCGCAACCCGGCGCGGCAGAAGCGGGCGCCGAGCGAGGCGCGGCAAAACCGCGGCGCGGCACCTCACCACCCGCGAGTGGTGCGACGACACTGGCGGGTTTTGTCCTCAAACCGCCGGGTGGATGCATGAAACCCGCGGGTGCGGAACCGGGGGCCGCGGGTGGCAACATGGGTGCCGCGGGCTTTGCGACGGGTGCCGGCGGTTTTTTCGCGGCGGTGCCGGTGCGCGTTCCGGGATTCCCGGATGGCGCGGCGCGCGTGTCAGCGCCCGCCGCGGCGAAGCCCGCCTTCAGCTCTGGCTGTCCGCGCGATCTCTCCGCTGGACACGGGTCGGTTTCGTTCTTATGACCGCCGGATTTCTGGCTGATCTCTGTGCACGCTTGGCAGGCAAGTCCTAAGGGAGCTTCTGGATTGTCTAGGAGTCGCCGGACGATCCATAGGGCTGCAAGGGTAGAGAACCATCCCAGAGATACACCTTGAGTCTCTTGAGAGCGCTGGCCAGCGAGCTCCAGACGATGTTCGAGGGCTCCAGCTCCTCACTCAGCAAAGAGAGACGTTTGCCGAAGGCCACGGTGGGGTGGATCTGGCATTCGGGAGCTGGCAAGACGAGCCGCCGCGGTCACCCGATCTCGAGGCTGAATCCGCCTCCGTGCTCGACGAGCACGACCTCGGCCTGCGGAGCATCGACAGTCGCCGACGCGACGACTGCCCCATTGACCATGAACTCGACCGTCCAAGCCTCACCAGAAGTAACGGGACAGCTCTTCGCCGCGCCCGGCGCCAATTCACCGTGCTTGAGGACCGATCGTTGACCATTGGCGGGCCGCTGAGATGTATACCTGCTGATGAACTTATCGACCTCATCAAAGCTGTCGATGGTCTCGTAACGACCTCCCCGGATGTCCTGCTCTGCCCGGAGAACCTCCTGCTCAGCCTCCGGCGTGCCGAAGACCGCGAGCCTTGAGGGACGGTTATCGCGGACCTCGCTCACTCGGTAATCGGTGCTTCGCCCTGTCGAATTGGAGACTTGCATGGCTACCTCGTTTCAATGAAAATAGTCTATCACAGCGTAAAACGTCTGAGGAAGCTCTCCTATTTCGGCGCCTACTCAGCCCGGTGCCCCCACCAACTCCCCCGACTGGATATGCCACAGATCAGCGTACGTCCCACCGCGCGCCACCAGATCGTCGTGGTGCCCTTCCTCCACCACCCGGCCGTCGCGCAACACCAGGATGCGGTCGGCGTGGCGGATGGTCGAGAGGCGGTGGGCGATGATGAGGGCGGTCTTGCCGGCGGTCAGCGTGCGCAGGTTCTCCTGGATCGCGCGCTCGGTTTCGGTGTCCACCGAGCTGGTGGCTTCGTCGAGGATGAGGAGGGGGGCGTCCTTGACGATGGCGCGGGCGATCGACAGGCGCTGCCGCTGGCCGCCCGAGAGCTTGATCCCGCGCTCGCCGACGATCGTCTGGTAGCGGTCGGGGAGGGTGGCGACGAAATCGTGCAGCTGGGCAAGCCG
>DATARD010000148.1:0-54305 GCA_036264355.1 Thermoanaerobaculia bacterium | reverse complement strand
GCATCGACGCGAAGTCGTCCGGCTGGGTGAGGTCGCGGATGTTGAAGCTCCGATACTCCCCCTTGCGCATCTTCCCCTCTTCCCAGACCACCATGGAGGCTACCGTCTCGCCGCCCTGGAAGTGGGAGATGTCGAAGCCCTCGATCCGCCGCGGCGGCTCGGCGAGATCGAGATGCTTCTCCAGCGCCAGCGCGCCCGGCGACTCCACCCCGCCGGCCCGGAACCGCCGCTTGTGGGCGAGGTCGGCGTTGTGCATCGCGAGCGCCACGCGCTCGGCCTTGGGACCGCGGGACGGCATGCGGAGATAGACCTTCTCCCCCTTCTTCTCGCACAGCCATTCGAGCAGCGCCTCCTCGCCCTCGATCGCCACCGGCAGGTGGATCTCCTTGGGAATGAACGTCGTGCGGTCGTAGATCTGGGGCAGGATCTCGGAGAGCAGAGCCTCGGGAGTCACCGCGCCGACGCCCTCCCAGAACAGCTCCCGCCGGTCGAGCACCTGGCCGCCGCGCATGATGAGCACGGCGACCGCGGCATTGCCGCCGCCGACGTGGACGCCGTAGACGTCGAGATCTTCATCCTCCACCGACGACAGCTTGCGCCGCTGGCTGATCGCCTCGATCTCCGCCATCGTGTCGCGCACCTGCGCCGCCCGTTCGTAGTCCATGTCCTCGGCCGCCTCCCACATCTCCTTCTTGAGCCGCCGCACGAGCTGCTCATTGCGTCCGGAGAGGAACAGCCGCGCCTGCTGGATCGCCTCGTCATACGCCGCCTTGGTGGTCAATCCGGCGACGCACGGTCCCAGGCACCGGTGCATGTCGTAGTACAGGCACGGCCGCGCGAGCCCGCCGTCGATCTCGATGCGGCACACTCGCACCTGAAACAGCTTCTGCACCAGCTTGATCGCCTTGCGAGCGAGGCCGCCGGGCAGAAATGGTCCGAAATAATCGCCGCCGTCCTCGCGCACCCGCCGGGTGAACGCGATGCGCGGGTAGTCGTCCCGCAGCGTCAGCTTGAGATAGGGATACGTCTTGTCGTCGCGCAGCAGGATGTTGTAGCGCGGCTTCTTCTGCTTGATCCAGTTGTTCTCGAGCAGCAGCGCCTCGGACGCCGAGTCGGTGGCCACGAAGTCGATGTCCACCGCCTCGGACACCATCGCCGCCAAGCGAGGCTCATGGTCGCGCGACAGATACGAAGACGCCCGTTTGCGCAGCGACGTCGCCTTGCCGACATAGAGGACCTTCCCCTCGGCGTCCTTGAAGATATAGATGCCCGGACGGTCCGGAAGCTCCCGGATGCGCTCGGCGAGATGGTCGTGGTCAGACATGCAGCAGGGATCTTAACAGCGGAAGCGGGGCGGGAAATCCAGAACGGGCGGGCAGGTCTGGTATTCTCACCCCATGCTGGCACCGGTGACCGAGCCCATTCCCTTGACGACAGATACCCATGGGGTCATCCGGGTCGCGGGGACACGCGTCACTCTCGAGACCCTCATCGATGTCTTCGAGACAGGGGCGACTCCTGAGGAGATCGCGCAGGACTTCCCTGTTCTGGGGCTCGACGACGTGTACGCGGTCATCACCTACTACCTGCGGCACCGGAAGGATGTCGAGACCTACCTTCGAGGGCGCCGGGCCCTGGCCGAAAAGATCCGGTGGGATATCGAGTCTCGCTCTCCCCAGGCCGGCCTCCGGGAACGCCTCCTAGCGCGCCTTCCCCGTTGACCCTCATTGTGCTCCGCCTTTTAGCCGACGAAAACTTCAACGGCCGCATCCTCCGCGCCCTTCAGCGGAGGCTGCCGGATCTCGACGTGATCCGGGCTCAGGACACGCCTTTCTCAGGAGTTACCGATCCCGAGTTGCTGGAGAAAGCCGCGGAGGACAATCGGATTCTCCTCACCCACGATGTCGCCACACTTGTCGGCTTCGCCAACGATCGCCTCCGCACGGGGCGGCCCGTTCCTGGGGTTATCGCGGTACGAACCACCGCGGGCATCGGTCCGGTGATCGAAGATCTCGTTCTCCTGCTTCTTGCCAGCGAGGCGCGCGGACCGGCGCCAACGGCCGGCGGTCTGCCCATCTCACAGGATTCAGTTGTCAATGAACACCATTCTGCCTCGCCCAGGCTTCGGCCGGCTTGGAATGGACGGCGGGCGTCTTGCCCAGACCCATTCCGTGTTGGCCTCCGCTCTGCCGCGTTGCAGAGTCCTGCGCTGCTTCAGATCCGCGTCTTCCGAGCTGACCTCGCCCGGGGCACGGCGGAATGGCGCTGGCCAAGCCGCCGGTAGCTTCTGATCCTCCAGAATCGCCCTGCTCAAGCCGTCAGAAGCTTCTGACGGCCCGGAATGCCGCCGTTCAAAGCAGAATGACCTTCTGATGAACCGGAATGGTTCTGCTCAAAGCAGAATCGACTCATGATGAATCGTAATTGATCTCCCCAGAACGCGATCCGCTGATTACGGCGAAAAACACAGCGCCTCAAGCCGCCATCACGCCGTATATGACCACAGATATGAACAAAAATCAAGAATGGATGTTGACAAAGCGTCGCCCGGATGGCAACCTAGGCCGATCCAAGAATCTCTGGTCAGGGCGACCAGGACCGGCAGCTCTCCGAAGAGATTGACGGTTATGGCAGAGGTATTGCCGGATTCAGGGGATCGCGGCAGGTGGGTTCATTGACAATTTATCGTTCGACCGGACGGAGGGGCTGGGCACCCCTCTGTCCGGCCTTCCACTCCTCCGCGGAGATCCGGGGGCCTCCCGGATCTCCGCCCGAGGAGAGCTTCGCCTTCCGTCTGAGTGTACGATCTACTCATGACGCGCTCGCTGGCCGCGACGGAGAACGTGCTGCGAGTGGGGGGCAGAGCCATTGACGAGCAACCTTTATCTTGACCTGACCCAGGAGCTCAACCGGGGCCGCCTGCGTGCCCTCCTCAGCTCCGGGCAGGCCGTGGTCGTCCACCGGCTAGCCATCATGAGCAAGGACGGCGACTGGATCCTGCGCGAGGATGCCGAAGCCGTCGAGCACGCGCTGGAGATCCTCTCTCAGCACGGCGCGCGCTATCGCTTCGGAGCGCCGCTGGACCTGCGATGGCTCGCCGGAGGCTGGAGCGCTCACCTCGAATTCCGCCGGGAAGTCTTGCGGATCCGGACCGACTTCGTCACCCGACCGCCGCGGATCACGCCGGAGCAGTTGGCTCAAATGTGGGGAGAGGCGCAGGCGACGGGCGATGACGTCGTCCGCGTCGAGCCCTTGGCCGCGATGAAGCTGACAAACCGGGACAAGGACTACGCCGTGGTCGGCGAGTTGGCTCGCTTGATGACCGATCCCCGGTCTCAGCTCCTGTACTCGCGCAGCAGCCGAGATCTGATCAGGCTCGCCGGTGAGCATCCGGAAGCACTGGTGGAGGCAGCCCGGCAGCGGCCGCTTCTCACCCGCATCGGCGAAGGGAGAGAGGCCCTCGACGAAGCCCTCGACCGCGAACGCCGAGCCCTCATCCGGGCCAACGAGGAACGGCTGGCCCGGTACATGGCTGCTGCCGAAGACTGGGCCAGGCTCTGGCCGGAGGTGCAGCGGCGGATCGAGGGCCTGCCGTTGCCAGACGCGCATCGCCTGATCATCTCGCGAGCCGAAGGGGTGCTTCCATTCGAGCCCGCCACGGGAGTTGCGTCATGACCGATCTCCGCGACGAGTTTCTGAGCGAGGAAGATCTCGACCTGCGCAATCTTTCGCAGGATGAGCTCATCGCCTATTGGAACCTTTGGCTCGAACAGGCTCAGGCCACGAACGATCTCGACGAGGCGCTGTACTCCCACGGGGTGTTCGATCGCGACCCCGCGGTGGTGGAAAAACGATCTCCGCGGCGCCCAGGCTGAGCGAGGCTTTGGGCCGGTCGCCCTCCTACGGCGCGTAGATCTGCAACTCCCGCAGCTCCTTGATCTTGTCGCGCAGGCTCGCCGCCTCCTCGAACTCCAGCCGCTTGGCGGCGGCTCGCATGTCCTTCTCCAGACGGGAGATGCGCTCGGAGAGCGGGAGGTCGATCCCTTCCGCGGCTTCGTCGGTGAGACGGGTCGGGCCGGCGGACCACAGATCCAGATTCTGCATCTGGACGAGGGGATTGTGGATGTCCTTCAGGATCGTCGTCGGCTCGATCCCGTTCTCCTGGTTGTAGGTGTTTTGCTTGATGCGGCGGCGCTCGGTCTCGTCCATCGCTCGCTTCATCGAATCGGTCCTGTGGTCGGCATAGAAGATGACGCGGCCGTTCAGGTTGCGCGCGGCGCGGCCGGAGGTCTGGATGAGCGAGGTGGTGCTGCGCAGGAAGCCTTCCTTGTCGGCGTCGAGCACGGCGACCAGCGAGACCTCGGGGAGGTCGAGGCCCTCGCGCAGCAGGTTGATGCCGACCAGGATGTCGAACTCGCCGCGGCGGAGGGCGGTGATGATCTCCACCCGTTCCAGGGTCTCGACGTCGCTGTGCATGTAGCGCACGCGCATCCCCAGCTCCTGGAGGTACTGCGTCAACTCCTCCGCCATCCGTTTGGTGAGCGTGGTCACCAGCACCCGTTCCTTCTGTGCCACCACCTTGCGCACTTCGCCGACCAGGTCGTCCACCTGTCCCTTGGCCGGCCGCACCTCGATGACCGGATCGAGCAGGCCGGTCGGGCGGATCACCTGCTCGACCACCACGCCGCCGGTGCGTTGCAGCTCCCAGGGCGCCGGGGTGGCGGAGACGTAGATGCGCTGCCCCATGCGGGCGTCGAACTCCTCGAAGGTCAACGGCCGGTTGTCGAGCGCCGAAGGGAGGCGGAAACCGAAGTCGACCAGGGTCTGTTTGCGCGAGCGGTCGCCGTGGTACATGCCGCGCACCTGCGGAATGGTCTGGTGGCTCTCGTCCATCACCAGCAGGAAGTCGGCCGGGAAGTAGTCGAAGAGGGTCGGCGGCGGCTCCCCGGGCGCGCGGCCGGAGAGATGGCGCGAATAGTTCTCGATGCCGTGGCAGTAGCCGATCTCCTTGAGCATCTCGAGGTCGAAACGAGTGCGCTGCTCCAACCTTTGGCGCTCGAGGAGCTTCCCTTCGGCTTCGAGCAGCGGCAGGCGCTCGTCGAGCTCCGCCTTGATCCCCTCGATCGCCTTCTCCAGCCGCTCCTTCGGCGTCACGTAGTGGGTCTTCGGATAGACCGCGATGCGGTCGATCTCCTGGAGCACGTTGCCGCGCAGCGGATCGAAGCGGGTGATGCGCTCGATCTCGTCGCCGAAGTACTCGACGCGGATGCCGACCTCTTCATAGGCGGGCAGGATCTCCAGCACGTCGCCGCGCACCCGGAAGGCGCCGTGGTAGAGGTCGAGCTGGGTGCGCTGGTACTGCATGTCGACCAGCCGCTTGAGGACCGGGTCCATCCCTTCCGAGTCGCCCTTGTTGAAGAACTGCAACATGCCGAAGAACGCTTCCGGCGAGCCGAGGCCGTAGATGCAGGAGACCGAGGCGACGATCACCACGTCGCGCCGTTCGAACAGCGCCTTGGTGGCGCGCAGGCGGAGGCGGTCGATCTCCTCGTTGATGCTGGTCTCCTTCTCGATGTAGGTGTCGGTGGCCGGCACGTAGGCTTCCGGCTGGTAGTAGTCGTAGTAGGAGACGAAGTACTCGACCGCGTTGTTGGGAAAAAAGCTGCGGAACTCCTGGAAGAGCTGCGCCGCGAGCGTCTTGTTGTGGGAGAGGATCAACGTCGGCCGGTTGACCGCCTCGATCAGCTTGGCGATCGAGTAGGTCTTGCCCGAGCCGGTGACGCCGAGGAGCACCTGCTCCTTGTCGCCGCGCAGGACTCCCTCGGTGAGCTGTTCGATGGCGGCGGGTTGATCCCCCTGGGGGGTGAATTTGGAGATGAGCTGGAAGCCGGACATGGCGCCATTGTAAACGCGGCGGAAGGTGGGCGTTGTTCCCGGAATTGCACCGCGTCAGACTTGGGGAGGAAACTCTGGCGGAGCCCTGGCGTAGAAGTCGCAGAGGTCTTGACGAGCGCAGCGGATTCAAGCAGAATTGAAAACATCGACAAGGAGAGAACACATGAGCATGGCCGATCTCGAACGTCTACTGGAGGATCTGAGGAAGGACCCCGCGTTGATGGAGGACCTGCGGCGCAGGGTTCACGACAGCGCGATGGCGGCTGCCTGGGCGCGGCAGAAGGGCTACATTCTTGGCCGCGAGGACCTGAAAGCTCTTTCGGCGAGCGATCGGGAGCTGTCGGACGACGAGCTCGAGGACGCGGCGGGAGGCGATGACGCCTGGTCCGGCACGCCGCCGAAGCCCTGACCGGGTTGCAAGCTGCGGCGACTGGCTGGGGGTCGTCGGGCCGTATCTGGTCGCGCCTCTGTTCGCGCCGGCCGCTGTCGTACGCGTCCACGACCTCGCCTCTCATCTGCCGGGAGACTGCGCTGGGGTCCTGGAGTTCCGTCTGGCTCCAGGACAGAGCGCCGTCGACTTCTCCCTGCGGCTGACCGCGCCGGCGCAGGCGCGACCACTGGCGGCGTGGACCTTGCCGCCTCACCTCAAAGGTTTCTTCCGGCTCTGGGCGGAGCCTGAGGGACCTTTCAGCTCTCTCCATGGCGTCTGGCTGGAATTCGACCTCGACGGCGCGGCGCCGGCCGTCCCGCTCCCGATCGTCTGTGCCAAGCTCCTGCCCGGCGCCGGGGCGGAGTGGATCACGGACCGCCTGCTCCCCGCTCTGCGCGGGCGGCCTCTGGAGCCCCTCCAGAGAAGCTCGGTAGCTCGCTGTCTCGACGCGATTCCCGCCTCCGCGAACCTCCTCTATGTCTTCAGCCTGCTGTCCCGCGGCAGCGGTGACACCGTCCGGCTGGAGATCTCGGACCTGGACACAGAGGGGATCCTCAAATACCTGCAAACGGTCGCTCCGCAGACCACCGCCTGGGCGAGCGAGGGAACCGCGCTGCTCACGGGTGTCGAACGGCTCCACCTCTCCCTCGACATCGGGCACGAGATCCTGCCGCGGATCGGCATCGAGGGCTCCTTCTCGCGCCTTCCCTGTCACGAGCCCGGCTGGCGGGAGCTTTTTGACCGCCTGGTGGACCGTGGGCTCTGCGCGGCGGAAAAGCGCGACGCCGCGCTCGCCTGGCCGGGCTACGACAGCTTCTGGACGGCTCCGGAACGCTGGCCGGCGGCGCCCCGGGCGGTCGCCGACGTCTGCGTCCGCAGCCTCAGCCACGTCAAGGTGGTCTGCCGCCCCGACCGCCCCCCGGAGGCCAAGGTCTATCTGATGTTCAGCCCGCTCGCCCCGCCCGGCAGCGCGGGAGCCGCCATCTCTTCAGCCATCAGCTCGGCCGCCCTGACATAGCGTTGAGCGCCCAGGTCCGCGAACGTCCGGCGCGCCTCGCCGAGCAGGCGGGCCGCTTCCGCCGACCCCGCTCCCGCCAGCTTGGCGAGATCGAGCTGCGTGCGCGCCACCTCGAAGGGAGCCTGGATGGCGCGAAAGCTCTCCAGAGCCTGGCCGAGCCAGTCGTCGGCTTCCGCCGCCGCGCCGGTGCTGCGGGCGACGCGCCCCAACACTCTTTGGGCCATGCCACTGCCATAGCGGAAGCGGACCCCTTCGGTGACGGCGAGCGCCTCGCGGGCGAGATCGCCGGCCTCCTCCACGCGGCCGGAGAGCAGCCAGGCTTCGGCCAGAAAGGCGGAGAACCAGCCGAGGAGCTGCTGCATGCCGGCCTGGCGGAGCCGGCGGACCGACTCCTCCAAGGCCTCGCCGGCGCGCCGGACGTCTCCCTGCGCGAGGTAGGCGTAGCCGAGGAATCCCAGGGCGGCGGCCGTGTTGAGCGGATCCTGGGCTCTCTTGAGGCCGCCCCTGCACTCTTCGATCCCCCGCTTCCAATCGCCGAGGGAGGCGTGGAAGTAGCCGGTGCTCCAGGAGGGATCGACGCGGGGATCCTGCAAGGCGAGCCAGATGGCCTCGGCCTTGTCCATCATGTCGAACGCCTCGCGGAACTGCCCGAGGACGTAGTGATGGAAGCCGGTCACCCAGTACGCCTGCCCCTGCCACCAACGGTCTGAGCTCGGCGCGAGAAGAGCGACCGCCTGGCGGCCCTGCTCGATCCCCTCCGAGAACCGGCCGGCCCAGAAGTTGTCGCGGCAGAGCACGTACCACGCCTGCCCCTCGGTCACCCTGTCGCCGCTGCGCCGCGCCGCCTCGATGGCGAGCCGCGCCGTGCCCGCCGCCGCCGCCTGGTCGCCCAGGTAGCTGTGGGTATGGGCGAGCCAGAAGTAATAGCGGCCGGTCAGGGACGGGTCCTCCAGCAGAGCGAGGAGGCCCTGCTCCTCCAGGAACAGCTCCAGGGTCTCGTGGAAGCGGGCCAGGGGGAGGAGCGATTCGGCCAGCCGCAGGATCACCTCCATGCGGCGCCGGGCCACCTCGACCGCGGACTGCGGCAGGCGCCCGCAGTGCCCGAGAGCCTCGCGCAGGGCCTGCGCCGCCTCCGCGTGGGCGTAGCGCCGCGCGGCCTGCTCCGCCGAGAGGACCAGATAGCGGACGGCCTTCTCCTCTTCGGCAGCTTCGGAATAGTGATACGCCAGACTGTCGAAGACGTCTTCCGGACGGCTGGCATAGAGGGCTTCGAAGGCGCGGCCGGCTTCGCCGTGCAGGGCTCTGCGCCGGCTGGTGAGGAGAGTCTGATAGACCGCCTCCTGGGTCAGGGCGTGCTTGAAGAGGTAGCGCGGCTCTTCGGCCGTGGGCTCCTCGTAGAGGAACTCCCAGCGCTTGAGGTCGGCGAGGAGCCGGGTCAGCCCCTCCGCCTGGTCCGTCCGGTCCCACATGGCGTTCAGCAGATTGAGCGCGAACTCCCGCCCGAGCACCGACGCGGTCTGGAGCAGCCGTTTGTGATCCTCGGGCAGCCGGTCGACACGCGCCATGATGACGCCCTGGATCGTGTCGGGCACGGCGATGCCGGGGTTTTCGAGCAGCGAGCGCGACAGCTCTTCGAGGAAGAACGGGTTCCCCTCGGCCTTGGCGAGGATGGCGTCGACCAACTCGTCCGGCGGCGGAGCGACCGGCAGGATCGAACGGACGATCTCCCGGCTCTCCTGGTCGCTGAGCCGGGAGAGCGCGATCTGGGTCGCGTAGGACTTTTCGAGCCAGGGCGGACGGTAGCCGGAGCGGTAGGTCGCGATGAACAGGATGCGGACCGCGAACAAGCCTTCCGCCAGGAAGGAGAGGAACTCCTCCGACGCGCGATCGACCCATTGGATGTCCTCGATCTCGACCACCACGAGCAGCCGCCGGGCGGCGTTGAGAATCATCTGGCGCAGGAGACGGAGGGTCCTCGCCTGGACCGCCTGGGGGCTCAGATCAGCGAGCCGTTCCGTACCTTCGCGGATTCCGAAGAGATGGAGGACGTAGGGCAGCGCCTCCTCGGACTCCATCTCCGCCTGCTGGAGGCGCTGCGCGATCTTGACCGCGACCGCCGCGGGCTCATCCGCATCGCCGATCTCCCAGGCATTGCGCAGCATGTAGAGGATGGGCAGATAGGGCACGCCGCTCGCGTAGGAGAGGCAGCGGCCGGACAGATAGAGCACCGGCTGCTCCCACTGCCGCAGGCGCACCTCGTAGACCAGGCGGGATTTGCCGGCGCCGGCCTCGGCCGCGATCCCCACCACCTGGCCCTCCCCCGCCGCCGAGCGCTGCCAGAGATCCTCCAGCATGGCCATCTCGCGCTGGCGTCCGACCAGCGGCGAGCTCCCCGCCCCGGCGAGCGCGGTCCGCTCGGGCTGGAGGAGACCCACGCCGAGCAACCGGAAGGCGCTGACCGGCGCCTCCTTGCCTTTGACATGCACCGCCGGCAGCGGCTCCAGCCGGGCGGAGCCTTGCAGGAAACGGCTGGTGTCCTCGCTGACCAGGATGTTCCCCGGCTCGGCGAGCTGCTGGAGGCGGGCCGCCAGATTGGTCGTGTCGCCGATGGCCGTGTAGTCACGGCGGAGCTGATCGCCGATGCCCCCCACGACCACCCACCCCGTATTGATGCCCATGCGGACCCTGAGCTCCACCTCGCTCCGGCCGCCGAGCTCGGCGTGGTGCTCCGCGAGGAGCTTCCGGAGCCCCATCGCGGCGAGCGCCGCCCGGCGGGCATGGTCCTCGTGCGCGATGGGAGCCCCGAACAGGGCCATGAAACCGTCGCCCAGGAACTGGTTGATCGTCCCCTCGTAGCGGTGGACCTCGGAGAGCGCCAGCTCGAAGAACCGGTTGAGCAGCAGATGCATCGTCTCCGGCCCCAACCGCTCGGCGAGCGACGTCGAGCCGACGAGGTCGCAGAAGAGCACGGTGACCTGCTTGCGCTCGCCCTCCAGGGCGGATTTGGATTGGAAGACCTGTGCCGCCAGATGCGGCGGCGTGTAGCTCTGCGCGGCGGCGGGGCGGGGGCTCTCCGGAGCCGGGGGAGAGGCTTCCGGTCGCGGCGCGCCCAGGGGGGAGCCGCACTCACCGCAGAACTTGAAGCCGGGAGGGCTCTCCGACCCGCAGCGCGGGCAGAGAGCTGCCAGCTTCGCGCCGCACTGGCCGCAGAACTTCATTCCGGGGAGGCTGTCGAAGCCACACTGAAGACACGCCACTCTCGCCATTGTAGACTGCCGCGCAACAATCTCACGCCCCTCTCGTACTCTAGAGAATCTCTGGGAGAAGGAGACGCCTCATGCAGAAAAGCTTCGATCGCTTGGAAGAGCTCATCGCGCCGGTGACGCCCGAGCGCTTTTTCTCCGACTTCTGGGAGAAGCAATTCCTGCATCTGGAAAAGGGTCCCGGGACGTTCGATCACCTGTTCTCGATCCGCGACGTCGACCGCTGGCTGATGACCGTGCGGGGCGGCCCCGCCGACAGCGTCTCCATCACCGCCCCCGAGGGCGCCAGCGGCTTTCAGAAGTATCGGCCGCAGGACCTGGCGATCGACTCCGTCTACGAGGCGTTCGCGAACGGCCGCTCCGTCGTGCTCAATTATCTGGAAAACTGCTGGCCGCCGTTGATGGGCCTGGTGAAGGGGCTCGGCCATGACTTCTGCGCGGAGATCGGGGTCAACGTCTACCTGACCCCGAAGGGGAAGCGCACGTTTTCCGTTCACACCGACGATCACGACGTCTTCATCCTGCAGGTCAACGGCGAGAAGGTGTGGCGCCTCTACGAGCTCAAGTACCTTTCGGTGATGCGCCTCGAGCACAAGCAGGACCTCGAGGTCCCGGCCGAGTGGGGGCCGAGCCGTCTCGAGACGCCGCTCGCGGCCGAGCTGCGGCTGCGGCCCGGAGACGTCCTCTACATCCCGCGCGGCATGCCCCATTGCGCCATCGCGGAGGACAGCACGTCGCTGCACCTGACCGCCAGCATCATGCCCTTCTACTGGACCGACGCCTTGAAGGCGGCCGTCGAGCAGGCGTCCTACAGCTCCCCGGAGCTCCGCAAGACTCTCCTGCCGGGCTTTGTGAGCAACCCGGCGGCCCGGGACGAGATGCGCGCCCAATTCGCCAGGGCGATGCAAGCCTTCGCGGACAACGCCTCCTACGACTCGGTCTTCAACGTCCTGCGCCGCAACCGTCTGCGCGCCCAGGGCTACCCCCTCGACGGCCACTTCAGCCACGTCGACCCGTCGCGCGAGCTGACCCCCGAGTCGGTCATCGAGCGGCGCGGCACCGTCCTCTGCTTCGTCGAAAGCCCGGAGCCCGGCTTTTGCAGCATCCGCTTCGCGTCCCGGCACATCCGCGGCCCCGAGCGCCTGCGCCGGGCGTTCGAATTCGTCCGCGACAGCTCGCGGTTCACCGTCTCCCAGCTCCCCGGGCTCGACGACAACGGCAAGATGGTCCTGGTGCGCCGCCTGATCCGCGAGGGTCTGCTGCAGTTCGCCGAGCACATGCCCTGACGTCGATTCACTCATGCTTGGCTCAAGAGGTCTCAAATCGACCCCCGCGATCGTCCGTATTGCCGGGATGACGTCGGACTTCCTCGCGGGGTTGCCCTGGGAGCGAGCGCGAGAGGATTGAAGGTCGCCGGCCCCTGTTTGTCCGCGAGGAACGCCAGGTACTCCTCCCAGAGCGGGCGGAAGAGATCGAAAAGATCGAGCAACGGGACAGGTCCCGGACCTGGAAAGCGCCGATTCAGGAATTCGTCCAGAGCCAGCAGGAGCTCGTTGAGGCGCTCCCCCGAGCCGGCGACTTTCCCGCGGACCCCGAGCTCGGCAGGCGTGCCGTCGAGATCATCGTCGAATGGCTCGCCCTAGGCCGCCATAAGCCTGGAGTGAATCGTCGACAGGAGATCCCGGGGAGCGCCCCCGGCCATCCTGGCCGCCAGGCTTCCTTGCAGAAGGCTCCGCAGCCGCTCCCGCTCCTCGCCGTCCCTGCGCACGATCTCTTCGAGCACGGTCCGCAGCAGGCAGCCGAGATAAACCTCCTCGGCATTGGAGAGGCCGAGACGGTTCGCCGTCATGTGGAGCTGGCTGACACAGACCGAGCTCCGCCCCTCCCCTTCCGGCCGTCCGATCGCCTGCGCGAGCCGGCGGCTGGCATGACCGAGCAGGAGCGGGCCCGGCATGTCCTCCTCGGCACCGTCACCTGGGCTGGCCAGCGCGCTCTCGACCTCTGAGCGCACCAGGCTCCGGAACACGTCGCCTTGGGCGAGGAACACGTCGCCCGCCTTGTTGAGCGCCCCGGGGAACCGTTCTCCCCACGCGGCGATCGCATAGCCCAACAGATTCAAAAGCTCTTCCTCATTCTCCGCGAGCCCCATCGCCTGCTGCAGCAACATCCGGAACATGGCCGCAAGCTGAGCGGCTCGCGGCCGTTTCCCGTGCCGAGCCAGAAAATCCAGCGCAGCCCAGCTCGAAATTGCGAAGAAGTCCAACGACTCGTCGAGCAGCTCCGGCCCTCCATACCGCTGCGTCTCCGGCCGGAACGATGTAACAAAAAAGCTGTTATCTGGATACACCGCATCGTCCGTCTCGTGCGCATCCGAGGCGAGGAGCCATTCGTTGGTCCGCCGGATGGTCTCCTCGGGCAGGGACTTCAGCGAAGGGACGCGAGCCATGAGCTCCGCGGCGGCTTGCCGTGCCGTTTCGACCACCCGCTCGCGACAACCGGGGAGCACGCGCAGCCGCAGCCGCAAGTGGGGCCCTCCCAAGCCGTATCGAATGAAAAAGAATCGATCGATCAAACGCTCACGCAATTGCGAGGCTACCAGGGGAGCGAGGAGATTCAGCGCGAGGAGATTTAAATCCTCGTGATAGTAAAAATGGCAGGAGACCCAAGTCTCCTCGTCGATATTCGTGTCCCGGCTCACCTGTCCCCCCGGCTTGACGCCTGCTCGGCCCCCGTGTACCATGCCTTTTGCTTAGCATACAACAGGTCGAATCAAAACATTTTGGGGGCCCTGTACGTAGTAGTCATGGACGAGCCCGAATTGAGACACGACGATGGAAGTCGACCTTCAACCAGCGAAGAGCGTCAGCCTGTGGCCGGACCCTTGCCTGACCGCCAACCTGTACTGCAACCGCCGCCTTCCGCCGATGGCGCGAGACGTCCTGGGTCCCCTCGCCTCCGACCTGGCCGCCGCCGGCACCACCGCGGAGAGCTTCTTCTGGTTCACCCGCTACGGCAAGTGCGGCGAGCATCTCAAAGTCCGCGTCCACGGTGACGAATCGATCGCCGCGGCAGCGCGGGATTCGCTGGAGATCCACGCGCGCCGGTTTTTCGCGTCTCCGGCCGCCGACGCCGGCGACGAGGCGTGGATCTCGAAGTCCGCCATCCCTGCGCTCGATCTGGAGGACGAGCTGGAGGGTGATTACCCCAACAAAACCTTGCTCTGGACGCACTATCGCAGAAGCCCCGTCGTCTTCGGCGCCGACGTCTATCTGCCGGACGACGTTCACGTCGAGCGCTTCTGCCGGTGCCAGGCCGCGGTGACCTCGATCGCGCTCGGGGTTCTGCTCCCCAAGCTCGAGGATCCGGCGTTTGCCAAGCATCGCCAGTCGACCTTTCTCCGCATCCTCATCACCGCCATGTCGGTCCTCGGCCTGAGCCCGGCCGAGACGGCCGGATATCTTGCGTATCACCGCGACTGGCTGATCCGTTCGCTGACCCATGACGTGGCGCCCCAGGGCACCAGCAACGACACGGTGCTCGCGGAGATCCGGGAGTCCGCGGCCCTGACGCCGGCGGCGGTGCGCCCGCTGACCGACCACGTTGCGAATGCGCTCGCGGCCTCCAAGCCGTCGACGGAATACTGCCGCGATTTTCATCGCGAGCTTTCAGCTTTTTACCAGCATGTCTCGACGTATCGCGGAAACGATCATTTCGATCGCGATCCCTTCACTCGGGATTTCGCCTTCCTGCCGATCTTCAAGGTGCTGCACTTCGCGGCCAATCAGCTCGGCTTTCGCATCAGCAACGAAGCATTTGTCTTCGATCTGCTCTGCCGGGCGACCGAGCCACTCTGCCCGAAGGCTGGGGATTGACCTCGATGAACGATTCGACCTCGGCCCCCGCGATCGTCCGTATCGCCGGAACCACCGCGGACTTCCTCCGCGAGCTGCCCTGGGAGAAGGCCGCGGCGGCGACCGAGATCCTCGGCCTGCGCAAGGCGCTGCACGAGCTGCGGGAAGAGACCGCCGAAGCGTTGTTCCGTGAGGTTCCGCTGCATGCGCCCAAGCAGCGGAGGCTGCTGCTCAACGTCCGCCGCGACTGCCACAACGGCCGCAACGTGGGCGACCGCCTGCCCGAGGTGCTTCAGCTCGGCCTGCAGAGCGAGGGTCTGCCGGCTCTCCTGCAACGCCTCTTCGAGCTCGAGCGGAAGGCGACGGAGGCTGAGAGCGCCTATGCCTCGGAGTACGACCTCCGCCATGCCCGCGAGGTCGCGATCCTGGCGCATCCGCTGCACGACGCGGCCTTGCGCCGGGGCCTCACTCTCGCCAGCCCGAGCTTCGGCCTGGAGATCAAGGGGCTCCTCCAGGACCCCGCCGGAACCGCACGGCGCGGCGGCCGGGTGATCCACACGCTGGCCCGCTACGTGACCCGCGCGGCGTTCAAGCTGTCGCCGTATGCCACCTTGACCCCCGGTGCGCTGGCCGAGATCAAGCCGGCCTCCGGCGCTCTCGTCCGCTACGTCGCGGGCACGCGCACGACGACCTCGAGCTTGCGCGTGCAGCGGTACCTGGTCGATCAGTGGTGCGAGATCCTGCGGCGGCTCCCCGCGGTCCGGCCGCATCTCCGCGTCTGCCTGAACAGCACGGTGAGCCGCGTCGGCGAGGACCGCTATCGTTTCCTGCGCCCTCCGCAACTCCTGGCGAACGCGGACTCCCCGGCCCTCACCTACTCGCGGTACGAGCAGATCATGGTCCGCATCGGGGGCGCCCTGCCGTCTCTTCTGCTGGCGCGATCCCCCCAGTGCTCGCTGTCCGAATTGATCCACGACCTGGCGGAGGCTCGCCCCGGGTCCGCTCCCGAGGAGCTCGCCCGGGCGGTCGACCGGCTGATCGAAATCGGTTTCCTGACCCTGCTGTTCCCCGTCCCGCCGTACCATCCATATTTCGAACGCGCTCTCCGCGACTTCCTGTCCTCGCTGCCGCCCTCTCCTCCGTTGCCCGAGGTCTCCTTGCTGCTCGAAGAGATCATCCGGCTCGAAGAGGCCTACGCGACCGCGCCCGACCCTGCCGCCGTCGCGACACGCGTCGAGGCCGCGGTGGAAGACGTCTATCACGCCGCGCACAGCCAGTTGCCCGAGGGCGGCTCGGCACCGTTGCAGAAGGAACCGCGGCACAATCTCTATGAAGACTGTTTCGAGGTCTCCGCCGCGCTGCCTTCGGGGGCGGTGATGGAATTCGATGCAGGCTCGCTCCGCGAGGCCATCGAATCCGGCAGCCTGGTCTGGCAGATCGCCAGCTTCCATGAGGCCCGCCAGGAGCTCCTGCTCACTTTGGAGGCGTTCCTCAGCCAGCACTGGCCGGGCGCCGAGCCGGTCCCCCTGCTCGACGTCTTCGACCTCTTCCGCCCGCTCTGGGAGGACTATCTGGCGTGGCTGGCAGACAAGAAGCGGACGGGGATCTTCAATCCGCTCGGGCTCGCCACCGTCGCCGAGCTCGCCGACCTGCGCTCGGGGCTGCGGACAAAGCTCATGGAGATCCTGCGGACGACCGGGGACGTCGAGCACTATCCGGTGGCGGATCTGCGCCAGATCCTCGCCGAGCTTCCATCCCGGTGGCGCAACCCGCTGGGGCCGAGCCTTTTCCTGCAACCCGCCGACCCCGAGACCTCGGCCTGGGTGGTGAACCGCATTTTCGAGGGCAACGGCCGCATGAGCAGCCGCTACACGACCGTGATGCCCGACCGGATCCGTGAGCCCTACCTGCAGCACTACAGGCTCCGGTCGATCCTCGACGTGGAGGGGGAGCCCGTCGAGCTGGTGGACCTCCAGTACACCAAGAAAAACAACAGCAGCGTCCACCTGCCCCAGACTCCGAAGGTGATCCTGATTCCGGGCGAGCTGCTCGATTCCCGGGATGCCCAGGCGGTGGAGGTACGGGAGCTGTTCATACGCCGTACGCCGGGCCGCCCTCTCGCCATCGTCGACGGCCGCGGGAACCGGCTGGTCCCGAGCTTCCTCAGCCCGATCGCGAACCCCTTCCTGCCGAGCATCGTGAAATTCCTCGACATCTTCGGCTTCGGCGTGCGCGGCAGCTACAATTTCCCCGCTCCTTTCACCTCCTCGGACGGAGTGGCCTGGACCAAGCGGCAGCGGGTGGGAAACCTGGTTCTCAAACGTGCGTCCTGGACGCTCGAAAGGGACGTCGTGCCGTCACCTGATCTCGAACCCAGGGAGTTCTTCCTGGAGGTTCAGCGGTGGCGGGTGAAGGCCGGTCTCCCGCGGGAAGCTTACATGATCGAGCAGAACTACGACACCGCTTTTCACGGAGAAATTTTCAAGCCGCAATACCTGTGCTTCGATTCCGTCACTCTGGTGGAATTGCTGCATGAGTCGCTGCGCAAGAAGAGCGGCCCCCTGTTTCTCGTCGAGGCGCTCCCCAAGGCCGGAGATTTTCCTGAGGACCCGGAGCTCGGCAGGCGCGCGGTTGAAATCATCGTCGAATGGCTCGCCCTGACCACCCCTCGACAACACCCATCGCGCTCACCTGAAGGTGAGCTCAACCAACCGGAGGAGCCGCGGCTCCCCGCCACTCAGGAGGTCAAGTAATGGCCGAAGACAAGAAGGACAATCTGGTCGATGTAGAAAACATGGAGATCACCGCTCTCGACGACAAGGAATTGGAGTCGGTCTCGGGTGGCTTGACCGAGACCAACACCGTCGCCTCGTGCTCCTGCTGCGCACAGGGTGCGACCAACCAGAAGGTCTAGCAAAGATCAGGATGTGCGAGAGCTTCTCGCACATCTGCTTGTCGCGCTCATCTGAAGGTGGGCTCAATCAACTGGAGGAGCCGCGGCTCCTCCGCTAGTCAGGAGGTAATGTAATGGCCGAGGACAAGAAGGACAATCTGGTCGACGTCGAAAACATGGAGATCACCGCTCTCGACGACAAGGAATTGGAATCGGTTTCGGGTGGTTTGACCGACACCAACACGGTCGCCTCGTGCTCCTGCTGCGCCAGGGGTGCGACCAACCAGCAGATCTAGTAGAGCTCAGGGTGTGCGAGAGCTTCTCGCACACCCGCTGTTCACTTCGTCATGAGGACCATCGCCCGCCGATGCGCCCGGAAGGTTCCCGAGGCGCTGGTCTGGTACCACTTCCTGCCGCTCCACTCCGAGCACGGGGAGCGCTGGTATCAGACGTTCGTCGCTTCGGGCGCAGAGCAGATCAGCGCCGATCTCGACAGCCTCGTCGCCGGGATGCGCCGCTCCGGCGACTGCCTCGAAGCCGTCTCCCGGAATCTCGACGACGTTCGCGGCACGATGCTCGACCTCAGCTCCTCGGTGCCGATTTCGATCCAGGGGGTCCTCGAAGAGGCCTATCGCGGAGCCCATGCCTATCTGCAATTCCGGCGGGGGTTTCTGGAGGCGGCCGACGGTGAGCTCGCGTTGGCGCTCGCGGCGGTCCACCAGACACTCCGGTCTGACGAGACCCTGCTCACCTTCTCCCTCAAGAACCTCCAGTTGATCACCAACCGGGCGCGGGTGGCAAGAAACCAGCGTGACTGGGCTCGAATGAACCAGCTTCTCGACACTTGCCGTCAAATGCTTGATGACGATGCGCCGCTCCACCAATGCGGCACCTCGGCCATCCATTTTCGTGACGTCTGCTCCTTTTATCAGAGCATCGAGCCGGAAGACGCCATCGATGTGAAGGCCCTGGAGCTCCTGGCCCATCCCGAGACGCTGGCCGGCAGCTTTCTGAAGGCGATCAATTCATTGTGGACCTCGCTTCATATCGCAAACGATTACTGACCTCATTCCATGACGACCGTAGAGATAGCGCCAGTCATGAGAATCGCGTCCACCACACGGCGGCGTCGTGCTCCTGCTGTGCATCGATGGCGACCGACATGAGGCCGCCTGTCTAATTAACCGGCGGAGCCACGGCTCCCCACTGAGCAAGGGGGTAACATATGGCTGACGAAAAGAAGGACAAGCTGGCCGACGTTGAAGACATGGAGATCAGCGCCTTGGATGACAAGGAGCTGGAATCGGTCGCAGGCGGAGGCTGGACAGACACCAACACGGTGGCTTCCTGCTCGTGCTGCGCTTCCGGCGCGACCCAGATCGTCGTAGCGTAGAATCCAGGGTGCGCGAGACCTTCTCGCGCACCCGCACCTTT
This sequence comes from Thermoanaerobaculia bacterium, assembly GCA_036264355.1. GTDB lineage: Bacteria > Acidobacteriota > Thermoanaerobaculia > Multivoradales > UBA5704 > UBA5704. The sequence goes on along the minus strand of DATARD010000148.1, from coordinate 35,521 downwards.
TGCCCGTGACAACCACACGGGTCATTCACGTCGTCAACGACCATGTCCTCGCCACTCCGGCGCGGAGTGGCGCGGAGCTCCGGGGCCGGTCTCTCGATCTCGCGCTCCGCGAGGCCGGCTTCATATCGCAAATGATTACTGACCTCATTTCATGACGACCGCAGGGATAGCGCCAGTCATGAAACAAAGCAGGAGCCTCCACGTATATGGGTCTTAGCCTTGGCCTATAGGAGAGACCGATCGCGCTCACCGCGAAGGTGGGCTCTTCAACCGGCGGAGCCAGATGGCTCCCCGCGACCCAGGAGGTAATGTATGGCCGAAGAACAGAAAGAAAAACTTGTCGACGTCGAAAACATGGAGATCAGCGCTCTGGACGACAAGGAGCTGCAGTCTGTCGCGGCCGGAGGCTGGACAGACACCAACACGGCGGCGTCGTGCACCTGCTGTGCTTCGATGGCGACCGACATGAGGCCGCCTGTCTAGTTAACCGGCGGAGCCACGGCTCCCCACTAAGCAAGGGGTAACATATGGCTGAAGACAAGAAGGACAAGCTGGCCGACGTCGAAGACATGGAGATCAGCGCCTTGGATGACAAGGAGCTGGAATCAGTCTCAGGCGGCATCACCGACACCAATACGGTGGCTTCCTGCACGTGCTGCGCCTCTGGCGCGACCCACATCATCATTTAGAGTAGAATCCGGGGTGCGCGAGACCTTCTCGCGCACCCGCACCTCTTGTCAGTGACGACCCCACGGATCATTTCATGTCGTCAACGACCATCGACCTCGGGAGAGGCAATCTCTTTGCCGGTCTCGACCGCGAGCCCGGACGATGGGGGTCACCCCCGACGGCCGCTGCCGGGCGCGCGTGGACCCAAGCGGCTGATCTCATCACTGCGGAGGTCCTCGCGAAAGAGGCCATGCTCCTTGGTCCTCTCCACTCCGGCGCGGAGTGGCGCGGTAATCTCTACAATGGATATCTGGGGACGGCGCTCTTCTTCGCTGTCGCGGGCAGGCGGAATCCCGCGGCGCGCGATCTCTGCGGCAGACTGCTCTCCTCCTTCGAAGCTTCACCCGCCGGGGTGCCGCCGTCCGCGGGCGCCTATGTCGGGCCCCTCTCGAGGGTGCTCGCCTTCGATCAGGTCGCGGAAATTCTCGGCGATCCGGAGCTCCGGGGCCGGTCTCTCGATCTCGCGCTCCGCGAGGCCGGCCCTTCCGCGTCGCACCACGATGTCATCTCAGGCAACGCGGGCAGCATCATGGTGCTGCTCGGCTGCCGCGCCGTGCTCCCGGCGGGCGACTCCCGGCGGGATCGCCTGCTCTCTGTCGCGGAGGCCTGCGCGGCGGAGATCCTGAGCCATCGTGTCCGGATCGACGGCCTTCCGGCCACCTTCCCCCCCAAGTCGGGGGAAAGCCCGCGGACCGGCTTCGCCCATGGAGCGGCCGGCATCGCGCTGGCCCTCTTCCTGGTGTTCGCGGAAAACGGAGATCCGGAGCTTCATCGCTGCGCCAGCTCGGCTCTCGCTTTCGAGCGGGCTCTGTTTCGCCACGAATACCACGCCTGGCCCAGCTCGCCGGACGCGCCCACCAACCTGCCCAACGGCTGGTGTTACGGTGCTCCCGGAATTGCGCTGGCGCGGGCCGCGATCCTTCGCGTCCTCTCGGAAAGCGGGCCTCCACCCGAGATCCTCAGCGACCTCCAGCTCGCCCTGGAGGTCAGTTGGCAGGCGCCCGCGGTACCGCTGGACCACCTCTGCTGCGGCATGTTCAGCCGCGTCGAGGCTCTGAGAGCCATCGCAGCGATCCTCGGCGACGAACGCCCCAGGCGGGCAGCCGGCACCCTGGCGATCTGGGCCCTGCGCGCCGTGAAAACCCGCCTCCGGTTCTCGCTCGGCGGAAATTCGCCGGAGGAGAACCTCTCCCTGCTCCAGGGCCTGCCCGGTGTCGGCTATTCGCTGCTCCGGCTGATGGACGACGAGGACCGCTCGCCTTCAGCTCTCCTGCCGGTGCATCTCACTCATCGCGAAGCGTGCTGAGCGGATCGCTGTTCATCGCCCGGCGCGCCGGAACATAGCCGGCGAGCAGAGCTGCGCCCAGCACCACAACGCATGAAATGCCGTAGCTTCCGAGATCCGTGCTCTTCACCTCGTAGAGCAGTGAGCTGATCATCTGCACGAGCGCCAGGGAGGTGGCCGCTCCGGCAAGAATGCCCAGGCACGCCATGACCAGGATCTCTCCCAACACCGACCGGAAGAACTGGTTCGGCTCGGCGCCGAGGGCCAACCGAATTCCGAACTCGTGCCTGCGGCGGCTCACGATGTAGGTCATGACGCCGTAGATCCCCACCACCGCCAGGACCAGAGCCACCAGGCCCAGGGTCGCGATGACGAAAACTTGGAATCGAGGCATCGCATAGGCCTTGGAGACGTTGTCCCGCAGCAGGAAAAGGCTGCTCACGGCCTGCTCGGGATCGATCTTCAGAACCTCTCGCCGCAAGGCGTTGCCGAGTTGGGAAGGGTCCTTGTCACTACGAATCACCAGAGCGACCGATTGCACGCCCTCGACCTGCTGATAAGGGGCGTAGCTGTCCAGAGTCAAGCCTTTTTCAAGGCTCCGTTGGCTCACATTGCCAACCACTCCGACGATCGTCATCCAGGGTCCCCCTCCCCATTTGATCTTCTTGCCGAGCGGGCTCTGCCCCGCCCAGGTGGTGCGAGCAAACCGATCGTTGACAATCGCGACCGGCACGCCTCGTTGATCGTCCGTCTCGGCAAAGTAACGACCCTGGAGAAGAGGGATTTTCAGCGTCGAGAAGTAGCCGGCGCTGACGACTCTCTTTTCTGTCGTCAACTGCTGGCTCTCGCCCGAATCCGGGCTGCCGACCGAGAGGATTCCGGTGAGACCATTGCGCCCCAGCGGAAGAGAGCTCACCAGCCCCACCTGGGAGACTCCCGGGAGGGCTCGTGCCTGCTGCAAGAGATCCCCGAAGAAGGCGCGCGCCTTCTGATCCGTGTCGTACTTCGCGCTCGGCAACGCAAGCTCTGCCGCGAGAACGTTGTCCGGTGCGAAACCGGGGTCCTCGCTCAGCAGGTTCGAGAAGCTGCGGACCAGCAGCGACAAGGCGACCAGCACGGCAAAGGAGAGCGTCAGCTCGAAGACGACGAGGGCTTTCCGGAGGTGGCCGCCACCCGAGGTCGTCGATCGGCCTCCCTGCTTCAGGGTCTCCGTGAGATCGGGCCGGGAGCCTCGCCAGGCCGGGAAGACCCCGGCAACCAGCGCCGTCAGGAGCGAAACGACGACCGAGAAGACGAGCACCTCGCCGTCGACCTTCAGCTCGTTGAGGCGTGGCAGATCTCCCGGCTGCAGTTTGATGACCACGTAGACGCCGAGGACGCCCAGCAGAATCCCGACCACGCCGCCGAGGACCGCCAGCAGGATGCTTTCTGCCAGTGTCTGGTGGAGCAATCGATTCCGCCCGGCGCCGAGCGCAGAGCGCACCGCCATTTCGCGCTGCCGGATGCTGCCGCGTGCCAGGAGGAGGTTCGCGATGTTGGTGCAGGCGATCAGCAGGATCAGGCCGGCGGCGGCCTGGAGCGTCAACAGCGTCAGGCGGGCCTTGCCGACGTACCACTCCAGCATCGGAACCGCTTTGGCAGACTTCCCCTGATCCGCCGGGTAGGCCTGCGCGAGCCTCTCCGAGAAGGCCCGGAGCTCCGCCTGTGCCTGGGGAAGGGAGACCCCGTGGCGCAACCGGGCATACGGACGCAGGAAGTTGAAGTCGCCTCGATCCTGCATCACCTCCGGTGGCGAATCGCTCCGCGGCTCAGGGGCCTCGTAGTGGGGGCTCAGCCAGATTTCGGCCGGCCTCGGGGTAAAGAACGAGCTCGGCATGACCCCGACCACCGTGAAGCTCTCGCCGTCCAGGCTCACCGGCTTGCCGATGATCTCGGGATTGCCGCTGAAGTTCTGTTTCCAGTTGGAATAGCTCAAAACCGCCGCACGCGGTCCATGCGGCCGATCGATCTGCGGATTGATCGTCCGGCCAAGCAGGGGTTTTGCCCCCAGCACATCGAAAAAGTTGAAGGACACCACGAGGCCGTCCAGCTTGACCGGTATGCCAAGGCCGGTGAGCGTGCAACTCCGCGCGGAGATCGCCGCGACCCCCTCGAAGCTGTGCAACTGGCTCTGATAGTCGAGGAAATTGCCCGGCGTGGTGCCGCCGAAATCCGCGTAGCTCGAAGCCTCCCCGAGCACGACCAGTTGCTGCGGCTCCTTGTAGGGGAGGGCGTTCAACAGCACTGTATGAACGACGCTGAAGATCGCCGTATTGACTCCGATGGCGATCGCCAGGATCAAGACAGCGGCGAGAGTGAATCCGGGATTGCGGCGCAGCACGCGTGCCGAATACCGGAGATCTTGCCAGAGCACCTGCCACATCTTGAGCTCCTCCTTCTCAACTGTCTGAGCACGCGCCTTCCGCGAGAAGATACGGAAGGCTCAAGGATTGGTTGCAGCACTTCGGCAACCAGGCCCCGAGGTGTGTAGCAATCAGAGACTTAGGGATTCTCCCTCGTTCCGCTAGCTTACCCAAGCTGCTCTCCCTTGGGAAGAGCCTGGCGCCTCACGTCACCAGCACCCGCTTGACCATCCGGTCGAACCGCTCGCCCGCCAGATAGACCCCGTCGAGCACGTTGGCGTCGAGCTCGCCGTCCTCGTCCTCCTCCTCCTCTTCGTCTCCCACCGCCCCGGTGCTGACGCCCACCGCCCGGTGGCGCTCGCGGACGGTGGTGGAGAGGTAGATCGCCAGGGCGCGATAGAAGCGGGCCCCGAAGCCCTGGTCCGCGGCCAGCTTGGCGTTCAGGGAAGTTTTGGTGATCGCGAACACGGTCGAGTCTTCGAGGGCTTTGACGGTGGCGGAAGGCGGCCTCGCGTCGATGAAGGACATCTCGCCGACGATCTCGCCGGCGTTCAGGCGGGCGATCTCCTTCTCCGGCCCTTGCCGGGGGGCGAGCCAGACGGCGAGCCTGCCTTCGAGGAGGATGAAGACGGAGTCGACCGGCACTCCCTGGCGGATGAGAACGCCGCCGGCCGGCACGAAGCGTTTGGCTCCGGCGTTGAGCATCCACTCCACGTCGTCGTCGTTGAGCTGTCCGAAGAGGAAGAGGACCTTGCGCATGGTGGGCTCCGTAGGAGGGCTTCGTTCAGTTGATCTGTCGCGCGGCGAGGCGGGCGAAGGGGCCGCCACGTTGGAGGAGGTCCTGGAAGGTACCCTCCTCCACCACCCGGCCGCCGTCGACGACATAGATCCGATCGGCGTTCTGGATGGTGCTCAAGCGGTGGGCGATGACGATGCGGGTGGCTTTCAGGCGCTCCAGGCTGCGGCTGACGATCTCCTGGGTGCGGTTGTCGAGGGCGCTGGTGGCTTCGTCGAAGAGCAGGATGCGCGGCCGGTGGACCATGGCGCGGGCAATCAGGATGCGCTGCTTCTGGCCGCCGGAGAAGGTCTCGGCGCCTTCGCTGACGACGGTGTGCATGCCCATCGGCATGGCCTTGATGTCCTCCTCCAGACCGGCCGCCCGGGCCGCTTCCCAGGCGTCGTCGATGCCCAGGTTGGCACTTCCCACAATATTCGAAAAGATACTTCCCGCCATCGGCCGGCCGCTTTGCAGCACGACACCGATCTGGCGGCGCACGGACTGGAGAGCGAGCCCGGCCACGTCCTGGCCGTCGAAGTAGATGGAGCCCGCGGTCGGTTTTTCGAAGCCGAGGATCAGCCGCAGGCAGGTGGACTTTCCCGCTCCCGAGGGGCCGACCAGGGCGATGAACTCGCCGGGGCCGGCGCGGAGGGAGACGTCGTCCAGCACGAGGGGAGTTTGATCGTGATAGCGGAACGAAATGTGGCTGAGCTCGATCTCGCCGGTCAGCTCGCCCGGCTCGGCTTTGGACCCGTCCACCTCGGGCACGGTTTCCAGAATCGGACGCAGGCGCTCGTAGGAGGGCACCGCGGCGAGAACGCCGGAGAAAATCGAAACTGCGGACAGGGCGGCCGACAGGAACTGGCCGAAAGCGGCGTTGAAGGCGAGGAACTGGCCGACCGACAGGGTCTGTTGGGAGGTCAGCCCCACCACCGCGAAGATGCCGAGCGAGGTGAGCACGCCGTAGACCGCGTTGAACGCCGTCTGGGCGTTGGCGGCGCGCTGCGCGGACAGGGTGTGCCGCCGCTGCTCGGCAAAACGCTCGGCCCAGCGCGCGTAGGCACGGGGCTCGGCGCCGGCCACCCGCAGCTTGCCGATGCCATGGATGAGTCCGAAGAGAAGGCTGGCGATGCGCCCCTGGAGGTCGAGAGTGGCGCGCTGGTGGCGGAGCTGGAGCCAGACCAGGCCGGCGGTCACCGCCATCAGGATCAGCACCAGGCCGGTGGCGCAGAGGGCGAGGAGCCAACTGTAGTAGAAGAGCAGCACAAAGTTGAAGACGGAGAAGACCGCCGCCAGGGCGAGGGTGAGCACGTCGCCGGTGACCAGGTCCCGGATGGCGTTGATCCCCAGGGCGCGGTTGGCCAGGTCGCCCACCGTGTAGCGCCGGAAGAAGGTGACCGGCAGCGCCATCAGCCGGTCCCAGACGGCGGCCTGGACGGTGCCGTCGACTTTGCCGCCGAGCCGCAGCACGGCGAGGCTCCGCATGACCTGGAAGATTCCGCCGGCCAGCGCGCTCACCAGCAGGGCGAGCATGATCTGAAGGAGCTGGCCGCGGTCCGCCGCCGGGATGACGCCGCCGAAGAGCTGTCCGGTGAGGATGGGCACCAGCATGCCCAGCATCCCGCCGGCCAGGCCCATGAGCACGATGGTGAGCAGGTCGCGCCGGCGACCCGCAAAGGCCATGCGCACGAGGTCCCCGAGACCGACCGGGCGCTCGGGGAGAGGCGGGTAGAGCATGTAGGCGTCGCCGCTCAGGGTTTCGGCGACGGCGGCGTCGACCGGCGTCCGCGTTCCCTCCCCCGGATCGACCATGACGTAGCTGCGGGCGGAGGTGGGCAGCAGGGCGACCGGAAAGCGGGTCTTGGGATCGGCCTCCGGAGCGCGGAACGCCACCAGCGCGCCGTTGTCGCGGCGCCACCAGTCGTCGCGCAGGATGACGCGGCGGGAACGGACGCGCGACGCGGCACAGATCTGCGCCAGCTTGTCACCCTGCTTGCCCGCGGGCTGCCCCTCCGGGCGATCGCGCATGGCGATCCCCTGGACCGCACCGACCAGGCGGCAGGTGGCGAGCAGGAGGTCGGGCTTCTCCCCCAGTCCGGCGCCGTCGTGCGCGGCGCCCTGGAGGATCGAGGTGAGCTGGGTGTAGGCGCCGCGCAGCGCGGCGCGATCCAGGTCCTGCTTGCGTCCCAGGCGCTCGCGTTCGAGCTTTTCACCCTTCGCGCGCTGCAAGGCGACGGCGGCCAGGAAGAGGTCGTGGAAGCGGGCGAGCCCCGGCCCAAGCCCACCCTCGCGCAACGCCTCGGCGGTGCTCAAGGAGGCGAGCCGGGTCTCGCCGGACGCCACGAGCCACAACGGCTCAGGAACGGGAAAGAGCTCGGCGTCCTGGACGGCCAGCGCTTCATCGCCCAGCAGGTTGGTGCGGCCCTCCAGGTGCCGCACCCAGGCGACTCCCTCGCGCGAGCGGGCCGGTCGCCCCGCTTCCGCCAGATGGGTCTCGACACCCGGGCGCAGCTCCTCGAAGCCGCGCGGCGGCGCCGGATGAGAAAGGCCGCCGCACAACCCGTCGAGCCAGTCGTCGAGCCGGGCGGCAAGGCTCTCATCGGCCGGGTTGGCAGCCGGCTGGCGCAGCAGGCGCGTGCCGGCCGTGCCCACGGCGAGGAGCCCCAGGCCGTGGCTCCGCGCCGGATCTCCGGAATCTTGGGGATCGACGCCAAAGAGCAGGCCGCCCAGGAGCACGGTGGCGAGGTGCGTCCGCGGCCCAGGGTCGCCGCGCGGCACGGCGAACACCTCGACCATTCCCGACTCCACCAGCCAGACGTCCGCCGCGGAATCGAGGGCCAGAGGGGAGTTTCCGGCCAGCCGGATCTCGTCGGTCTCGTTCTTCAGCAGGTGCTGCGGTTCGGGCTGAGCGGCCATGGTCTATTCGCTGCTGATGAGACGGGAGTAGGGTCCTTCGACCGCCTTGAGCTCGTCGTGCGTGCCGCGCTGCACCACTTTGCCGCGCTCCAGGACGAGGATCTCGTCGGCGTCGCGGATGGTGCTCAGACGGTGTGCGATCAACAGGCAGGTGCAGCCGCGCCGGCGCAGGTTTTCGTCGATGCGGCTCTCGGTGGTGGGATCGAGGGCGCTCGTCGCCTCGTCGAGGACGAGGATCGAGGGCCTGCCGACCAGCACGCGGGCGATCTCCAGGCGCTGGCGCTGGCCGCCGCTCCAGTTGGCCCCGCCCTCCTCGACCGGGCTGTCGTAACCGCCCGGCCGCGCCGCGATGTCTTCATGGATGGAGGCGTCCCGCGCCGCGGCCACCACCTCGGGCAAAGGCACGGTGCCGTCCCAGAGAGTGAGGTTCTCGCGCACCGTCCCCTCGAAGAGGAAGATGCTCTGATCGACCGTCGCCAGCGAGCCGGTCATCACCCACGGAGGGATCTCGCGCCGCGGCCGGCCGTCGAAGAGAATCTCCCCTTCCCAGGGCTGGTAGAGTCCGGTGACGATCTTGGCGATGGTCGATTTGCCGCTCCCCGAGCCGCCCACCAGGGCCACCCGGGAGCCGGGCCGGAGCACCAGCGAGAGACCTTCGATGAGCGGCGGATCGAGCCGGCTGTAGCCGAAGGAGACGTTCCGCAGCTCCAAGGTCCCCGCGAGCTTCACCGCGGATCCTTCAGGCGGCACCTCGGCCGACGTCCCGGCGAAATCCGCTGCCGCGGAATCCAGCCGGTAGCGCAGGACGTCGTCGAGCCGGTTCATGTCCCCCTCGACCATCTGCAACCGGCCGCCCAGGCTGACCAGGCGGTTCACCGGCGCGATGAAGGCGGCCATGAGGAGCTGGAAGGCCACCAGGCCGCCCACCGAGAGCGTGCCGTTCATCACCCGCAGGCCGCCGATCCCGAGGATCAGCGCGGTGTTGACCGCCGAGAGCAGGGGCGGCACGGCGTCGAGGACCTGCGTGAAGCGCTCCATGTCCTGGCGGCCGTTCACCACTTTGGCCTGATAGCCGGCCCAGCGCGTGAAGAGATCGGACTCGCCTCCCGTCGCCTTGAGCGTCTCGATCGTCTGCAAGCCGCCGATCGCGGTGCCGAGCAGCTTGCCCTGATCCTGGACGAGCCGGCGGTTGCCGTCCACCCGCCGGCGCGACACGTAGCGCAGCGCGGCGATGTTGAGCGACACGACGGCGATCCCCACCAGCGTCAACACCGCGTCGTACTGGAAGAGCAGCGCCGCGAAGAAGACGATCATCACGGCGCCCAGCGCGTTGGTCGCCAGGTCGCGGGAGAGGAGCTGGGCGACGCGGTCGTTGATGGTGACCCGGGAGCTGATGTCACCGGCAAAGCGCTGGCTGAAGAACTCTGAAGGCAGGCGCAGGACGTGCCAGAGGAAGCGGCTGGAGCCGCCCACCGCCATGCGCGTCTCGAGGCGCAGGAGATAGCTCTGCTGAAGCCAGGTGAGTGCCCCCAAGAGCAGCGCGGCCAGCCCCATGGCGACGAGGAGCAGCGGCAGCCAGTCGTGGCGCCCTTCGAGCAGCACGCTGTCGAGGAAGACCTTGGAGAAGACCGGCACGACCAGCCCCGGGATCACCAGCGCCAGGCCGGCCAGCAGCACGAAAGCGAGAGCGGCACGGGTGCCGGTGAGCCGGCTCCTGAGCGCGGGGACGAGGCGCGGCGGAGCGCCCTGGCGCACGAATCCCGGCCCGGGCGCGAAGGTCATCACGACGCCGGTGAACGCCTGATCCAGCTCTTCCTCGCTGACCACCCGCGGCCCGGTCGCCGGGTCGTTGAGGTGGACTTTTCCCTTGCGGAAGCCCTCCAGCACGACGAAGTGGTTGAAGTTCCAGTGCAGGATCATCGGCGGACGCGTCGTCCGCAGATGTTGCGGCTCCTTCTTGTAGCCTTTGGCTTCGAGGCCATACTGCCGGGCGGCCTTGACCACGTTGCTCGCCTTGCTGCCGTCGCGCGACACGCCGCAGGCCACCCGCAGCTCTTCGAGCGGCACCCAGCGGCCGAATGAAGCGAGGACGATGGCGAGCGCCGCGGCGCCGCACTCGACGGCTTCCATCTGCAGCACGGTCGGGGTGCGGACCCGCGGCGGGAGCTTCTCCTTGGAGGAGGACATCAGAGGCCCAGTCTCTCCCGCAAGGTCGGGATGACGAGGGAGATGGGACGGTCTGTCTTGACGACGACGTCGCCGGAAGCCAGGGTACCGCTGCTGATCTTGAGGCTCGGGCCGCGCGAGGAGGACCACTTGTAGCCGGTGGGAGTTGCGGGGTCGCGCTCCAGGGAGACGTCCACCTGGATCGGCGGCCCCTGCTCCATGAGCTTGGTGACCAGCGCCTCATTGCCCAGCAGCCGCGTCATGCCCCGCGCGGTCGAAGGGAACTCCGCCACCCAGACGACGTTGCCCAGCATGGTGCCGAACTCTTCCCGCTTGACCGTGCTGGGCGCGATGCGCACCGGCATCCCCTTCTGCACCTTCTTCCCCGCCGAAGCCGGCACGAAGAGCACCGCCTGCAGCTCCTGGGAGAGGACCTCGACGTTGAGCACCGGGGTGCCGGGGCTGACCACGGCGCCGCGGTCGGCCAGGATCTCCAGCACGCGGCCCGCATAGGGGGAGAGGACGTTGACGTTTTCGCCGAGCTGCGCGCTGAGCTCGCGGGTGGCGAGGTCGAGGTCGCGGATCGCCGCCTGCCGGGTCTCGAGCTGCTGGTCGAGCTGCTGGTCGGCCTCCAGCCGCTTGAGGTCGAGGCCGTTCAAGTCCAGGCGATGACCGGCCAGCTCGTCGCGCTTGGCGTTGAGCGCCTGCTGGGTGGTGACGAACGTCTGCTTGGTGATCAGGCCGTCGTTGAGCAGGGCCTGCTCGGCCTCCACCTTTTCCCGCAGCAGCGCGACGTCTTTCTCCGCCGCTTCGATGCTCCGCTCCAGGTTGGCCCGCTGCTGGGCGAGGTCGCGGGCGCGCAACCGTTTCTGCTCGTCGAAGGAGCGGACCGCGGCGGCGTACTCCGCGCGCAGGGCCGCCAGCTTGGAGGTGTTGTCATGGATCTGGCGGAGCAGGGAGTCCTGGCGGATCTTCGCCACCGGCTGCCCCTTCTCGATCGCATCGCCGACCGCGACCAGGATCTCTTCCACCTGGCCGTTGCCGGCCGAGACGAGGGCGGAGACACCCCCCTGGCGGAGCAGGATCCCTTCGCCCTGCGACTCGGTGGGGATCGAGCCCCAGATGCCCCAACCGATGGCCGCGAGGAGCAGCGCTCCCAGGCCGGTGAGCGCCAGCCAGCCGCGCGGATCGGTGACCTGGACCAGTTGATCGAGCTGCTCGGGAGAGGACAGCCTCTCCAGCGCCACTTTGCGGAAGATCATCGCGCTCCCTTTCTCGGCATTGGCTCCGGCACCGGCTCCGGCACCGGCAGGGTGGTCAGCCGCGTCGCCTGGAGCGTATCCGTCTCGCCCTCCTCCCCGACCAGCGTTCCGGTGGTGAACCGCAGGTCGAGGAGCGCGAGAGCCAGGGCAAGCTGCGACGAGACCTCCGCCTGTCGCGCGGAGGTCAAGCGGTCCCGCTGGTTGATGACGTCGAGGAGAGTCGAGCTCCCTCCCTTGAGCTTTTTCTCCTCGTTGACGACCGCCCGCTCGAACAGGCGCACGGCCTCGCGCGCCTTTTCGAGCTGATGCGCATTGCGCCCCACGGCGTCGAGCGCCGACGGGACGTCCGCTCCGGCGCCCTTGACCAGGAGGTCGACGGCCAGGGTGCTCTGCCGCAGGGACGCCTCGATCTGCACCAGCGCTCCCGCGGCCCGGTGGTTCCAGATCGGCAACGACAGGCTGAGGCCCACCGCGGCGCCGGCGCCGGGGACGTTGCGGTAGAGGGGAGCCACGAAGCTGACCGGATCGCTGCCCGGGGCGAGCCCCGAATAGGCCGGTGTCAGCAGGAGGTCGAGCTGCGGTTTCAAGGCGTTGACCGCCGCCACGCGCCGGATCTCGGCGCCCGCCTGGCGCTCCCGCGCCGCCCGCAGATCGTCCCGCCGGCGCACCGCCTCCGCGATGAACGGCCCGGCGGCCGAAGGCGGCGGCACGGAGTCGAGACGGATCGCCGGGAACGGATCGGCCGGCAGCGGCAGGCGCTCGATCTCCGCCGCGTCGAGGCCGATCTCGCGCCCGAGCCCCTGCCGGGCGACGAAGAGCTGGTGCTCGCCGCCGATCCGCGCCGACTCGGTGAAAGCCAGGTTGGCCTCCAGTTGCACCAGGTCCGCCGCCGGCACCTGGTCCGCCTCGATCAGCTTGCGCGTGTTCTCCAGCAGGTTGCGCGAGCTCTCCTCGGTCTGCCGCAGCACCTCGAGGTTCCGCGCCGCCGACTCGACGGTCCAGTACTGGGCCACCACCGTCTGGATCCGCTGCGCGACCGCCTGGCGGAGGTCGAGCGCGGTCGCCGCCACCTCCCGTTCGGCCGCCCGCTCGTCGGCGTCCGCCGCGGCCCGGCCGCGCCCGCGCAGGAGCGGCTGGCGGATGACGAAGGAGAGCGTCCCGGTGTTCACCGCACCCGTTCCGGCGGTGACGTCGTCGGAACGCAGCAGGTCGAATTGGGGCTGGATGGACAGGCCGGAACGGAATTGCTGGCTGACGCTGAAGGTACTGTGGAGCGTCCGGCTCTCGTCGCTGGAGCTGGTGGTCACCGGTGTTTCGCTGTCGTCCTGGACCAGCGTCGAATTGATGACCGGGTCGAATGCTCCGGCGGCGACCTCCAGCGAGCCGCGCGACGCTTGCAGCCGGGACTCCTGGATCGCGATGTTGGGGTCACGCGCCAACGTCATTCGCACCGCCTCCAGGAGACCCAGGCCGGCGCCGCCAGGGGCTTCCCCGGCGGCGGCGGTCCCCCAGAGTGAGAGACAAGCAGCGCAACACGTCAGAAAGCAGTGCGTCTTCGTCAATGTCGGTTTAGGCTAGCAGCATGGAGAGAGAGCTTCAAGTTTCGGTCCTCGCGACCCTGGGCGCGTCAGAAGGGGAGATCGACGAGCTCCTGGCTTATAACGAGAACGTATTCGATCTCGGATTGTTGCAGCCGGAGACACGGTTTCCCCTTCCCGACGAGCCGTTCGTCGGCTTTTGGGAGCCGCTCGCGGAGGCGGCGCGCGAACGCGGCGCCTGGGCCGTGCTGCGCGAGCATCTGCCCCAGCTCTCCTTCCCGATCCGCGAGGGGATCAGCGCGACGGAGAGCTATCGGGCCGCCACCCGCCGCGGCGTGCCGGTCGAGACCCTCCCGGAAGCGACCGGCCTCGCACTCGACGAGCCGGAATCGATCGAGCTCGTGCTCCATGCGAGCGCGGCCGGCCGCATTCCCCTGCTGATCGCGCGGAGCCGCGGCGCCTTCGTCGCCTTGATCCAGGCGCTGACCAAGAAGAATGAGCCGGTCCCCATCCCCCTGTCGCAGGGCGCGCTGATGGTCTCCGGCTACATCAACTGGTCCCGCCTGCGGGAGCTGCGGCGCAGCCCGGACTGGAGAGAAGACTTCATCACCGAGCGCCGCGAGCTCTACCAGGACCGCTTCATCCTCCTCTCCGACGGACCCTACAGCGCCGTGCCGGCCGCCGATCTGGATCTGGACGCAGCGGCCTGGAAGGAGATGTCGCTGGTCATCCGGCGGGAGCACGAGTGCGCGCACTACTTCACCCGCCGGCTGTTCGGCTCGATGCGCAACAACCTGCTCGACGAGCTGATCGCCGATTTCATGGGGATCACCGCCTCCGGATCGTTCCGCGCCGGCTGGTGCCTGCGCTTTCTCACTGCCCGGCTGGACCTCTACCGCGGGACTCCGCCGCTCTCGGACGGCGCCTTCCGCGTCCTCCGGGATCTCGTGGCCGCCGCCGCGGAGAGCCTCGAACGCTTCGACGCCCGCCATCCCGCCTCGTCGAGCAGCGCGGAGCGAGCCCTGCGGATCGCCGCCCTGGCGACCCTGCGCCTGGAGGATCTCGCGAGCCCGGACGCGGAGGACAGACTCGCAGAGAGCTTGACTCTTCTCTCGCCCGCAGCCATAATTTCTGTTGACCAAAAATCTGACTCTGGCAATCCGAATCCCCGTAAACTTTCATGAAGACCGCCGACCTCGCCCCCTCGCTTCCGGAAGTCCACCGCAGCGTCCCCATTCCGTACGCCGGCACCTGGCTGCGCCGGCTGTTCGCCTTCGCCGGACCGGCCTACCTGGTGAGCGTCGGCTACATGGACCCCGGCAACTGGGCCACCGACTTGGCGGGCGGCGCGCGCTTCGGCTACCAGCTCGTCTGGGTGCTGTTGATGAGCAACCTGATGGCGATGCTCCTCCAGACCCTGGCGGCCCGGCTCGGCGTCGCGACCGGCAAGGACCTGGCGCAGGCGTGCCGCGACTGGTATCCGCGGCAGTTGGTGGTCCCCCTCTGGCTGCTCTGCGAGGTGGCGATCATCGCCTGCGACCTGGCGGAGGTGCTCGGCGCGGCGATCGGCCTGAAGCTCCTCTTCGGCGTGCCGCTCCTCATCGGCGTGCTGCTCACCGCCCTCGACGTGCTCCTCCTCCTCGCCATGTCGCGCCTGGGGATGCGCCGTCTGGAGGCGTTCATCCTCTCCCTGGTCGCCACCATCGGCGCCTGCTTCGCGGTCGAGATGCTGCTCTCGCGGCCGGACATCGCGGCGATCTTCACCCACTTCATCCCACGCGGGCCGGACGGCGCGGTGAGCCTGTTCAGCCGCCACGGAGGGCTTGCCGGGGGGATCACCGTCCTCGGCCTGCGCGGCGACTCGCTGTACATCGCCATGGGCATCATCGGCGCCACCGTCATGCCGCACAACCTCTACCTTCATAGCTCGCTGGTGCAGAGCCGCGCGGTCTCCCATTCCGTGGAGGGGAAACGGCAGGCCATGCGGATGAACCTGGTGGACACGATCGTGGCGCTCAATGCCGCCCTGTTCGTCAACGGCGCCATCCTCGTCCTCGCCGCGGCCGTCTTCCACACCAGCGGCCACCACGACGTGGCGAAGCTGGAGGAGGCCTACCAGCTCCTCACGCCGCTCCTCGGCACCAGCTTCGCGGCCACTGTCTTTGCCGTCGCCCTCCTCGCCTCGGGGCAGGCGAGCACGGTGACCGGCACCCTGGCGGGACAGATCGTCATGGAGGGCTTCCTCCATATCCGCATCCGCCCCTGGCTGCGGCGCCTGATCAGCCGGAGCCTGGCGATCATCCCGGCCGTCCTCTTCATCGCCTACCGGGGCGAGGGCGCGGTCGACGACCTCCTGATCTTTTCCCAGGTCGTGCTCAGCGTGCAGCTCGCCTATGCCGTCATCCCGCTGATCACCTTCACCAGCGACCGCAAGAAGATGGGTGACTTCGTGAGCCCGCGTTGGGTGATCGCGCTCGCCTGCCTGACCGCGGTGGTGATCGTGGCGCTCAACGCCAAGCTGGTCGTGGACTCCTACATCACCTGGCGGACGACGGCCGGCCCGGTGGCCTGGTGGGTCTGGGCGCTCGCCGTGCCGGTCACCGGCCTTCTCGGCCTCATCCTTCTCTATTGCATCCTCGAGCCGTTCGTCGCGCGCCTGCGGCCGGTCGTCCGCCGCGCCGAGCCGGTGTCGGTGACCGGCGAGTGGCCCGTCTCCGCCAAGCGCGCCGTGGCGGAAAACGTCCCCTACAAGCGGGTAGCCCTCGCCCTGGAGCTCGGCCGCGCCGACCAGGCCGTCATCGACCACGTGCGCACCATGCCCCTGCCCGCCAAGGCCGAAGTCCTCCTCCTCCATGTCGCCGAGAGCGCGGCGAGCCGTTACCTCGGAGCGGAGTCGCGAGACCAGGAAGCGCGCGAGGATCAGGTCGCTCTCGACGCCCTGGCCGCCGAGCTCCAGGCCCACGGCCTCAAGACCAGAGTCCTCCTGGGCTACGGAGAGGTGAAATCCGAGCTCGCCCGCCTGGTCAACGCCTCCGGCGTCGACCTCCTCATCACCGGCGCCCACGGCCACCGCTGGCTCGGCGACCTCGTCTTCGGAGCCACCGTCTCCTCCCTCCGCCACATGGTGAGATGCCCGGTGCTGTCGGTGCGGGGGAATGGAAAGAAGGGGAAGACGGCCACCAAGGACCGCTGATGGCTCGCCCGGATTTGGCCTCCTGAAGAGCGGCATCCACGACGAGAAATATATTTACACTTGTGCAAGAGTGTGTATACTCCCTCCTTGTTTCACGGGAGAGCGCATTTGCCGCGAACCCTCGTCGCCACCGCCGCCTCGATCGTTCACCAATTTCTTTCGGAGGGCCCGACAGACGGTGCCTGTTCCAGCACCCTCTGACCTCTCCAAGGAGGAGCACGGATGCAACTCAGACACACGGCAATCTCCACACTGATCGGCGCGCTGTTGTGCTCAGGCCTGGCCACCGCGCAAGACCCCAAACCGGGACAACCCGGGTACGCGGCGCCGGCGGCGCCGCAGGCGGCGGCCGGGCACACCGGCGGCTCGCCGTTCGATCCCCCGGATGCCAACGACGCCACCTTCGTGGTCGACACGGGCGGGGGGCTGGACACCGGGTGCACGTTCCGCAGCGGCGGCCCGCTGATCTTCACCATCAAAGTCGGGCGCGTGGTGGGCAATGTCCAGACGTTGAAGCAGAACGGCCTGATCGAGGACATGGCCGAGCTCGACATGCCCGCCTTCGACGTCGATTTCAACGCCGTCGTCCCACCGTTCAACCCCGAGCGCGACCGGGTTTCCTTCAACGGTCACGTGGTCCCGACGGAGTTTTTGACCGGCGACAACAACGTCTGGAAGCTCAACTCCTTCAAGGTTCCGATCGAGTGGGTGCAGTTCCCGGACGACCCGGGCGACGGCGGCACGGTGACCCCGAAGGACAACACCGTCCAGATCGACATCGACACCGCCAACAGCGATGAGGTCTGGTGCACCTCGATCGACTGGGCGGCCCTGTCGATCAAGGTGGTGCGGCCGGTGGTGATGGCGCATGGCATCCTCTCCGACCACGACGTGTGGGGCCCGATCTGGGTCAACAACCTCAACCAGGCCGGCGTCCTCAACGACGGCACTCTCGACCTCGGCAAGCTGGCCAGCATCGAGAGCAACGCCGCCAAGATCGCCGGCGCGGTGAGCAAGGCGAAGAAGCGCTGGGGCGTCGACAAGGTGAACCTGGTCTGCCACAGCAAGGGGGGACTGGACTCCCGCCAGTACGTCGAGGGGAACAAGGACGTCGAGCAGGTGATCCAACTCGGGACGCCGAACGGCGGCAGTCCACTGGCCGACGCGGTGATCATCACCAAGACGGTCCTTCTCGACGAGCTCGGGCCGCTGGGCGTCGCGGCGGACCTGCTGAGCGATCTGGCCCTCCCTGCCGGCGTGGAGCTCACCACCCCGTACATGGCGACCTACAACGCGTTCCACGGCTCCAACCCGAAGGTCCAGTACACCGCCCTGGCCGGTGTCTACGATCCGAACTGCTCCTTCTTCAACATCTTCTGCCACCCCCTCGACCGCCTGCTCCTCCTGATCACCGGGCCTGGCGACACGATCGTGCCCGAGTGGTCCGTTCACGTCCTGCCCTACACCAGCAATCTCACCTATCCCAGCAAGGGCTCCGATGAGAGCGCCCAACACACCCAGCTCGAGAAATCGCAGGGCGTCTACGGCATGTCGTCCGGCCGCATCCTGGTGTTCGGCAAGAACAGCGCGTTGACCGCGCCCACCGGCGCCGTCGACACGAGCCGGACGGCAACGCAGGGCGGCATCCTCCACGCGGGAGAGACGCAGACCTGGACGGTGCCCATCGACTCGACCGCGCCGGTCTTCTTCTCCCTCAGCTACGGAACCGGCGACCTCGACATGGTCCTCATCTCCCCCACTGGCCAGCGCTTCGATCCCACCACGGCCGCGCAATACGAGAAGACCGCGGCTCTCGGCGGTTTCTTCGTGGTCTACAACTTCCAGGCACCCGAGGTGGGGAACTGGACCGTCCATGTCAGCGGGACCTCCGCCCCCTCCGGCGGCGCCGCCTACGGGGTCAACGCCTGGTTCGACACCTCCGGGATCACCCTTCCCTCGGGAGGCGTGCCGGGGATCGTCCTCGATCCAGCTCTGCCGCGGTCCAACATCCACGCAGGTGAAACGCTGCTCGTCGCCGGATCGTTGCGCAAGGACGGCGTGCCGCTGCTCGGAGCCTCGGCCCGGGCGATCCTCGGCCTGCCCGACGGCACGACGCGGCGGGTGACCCTGCACGACGACGGGCTGGCGGGCGACGCCTTCGCCGACGACGGCATCTACAGCGGCCAATTCACCGAAACCTCCCAGCCGGGCAACTACACCGTGGTGCTCCAGGCCTTCGGCACGGCGCTCTCCAACCCGGCGAGCTTCAGCCGCGAGACCTTCACCCTGGCGACCGCCAGCCAGAGCTCCTCGGCCTTCACCGGCACCTACCACGACCGCGGAGTCGACACCGACGGCGATGGGCTGTTCAACCAGCTCGACGTCGACGTCGACCTGAACCTCACCGCCGCCGCCACCTACCGGGTGTTCGGCGTGCTCACCGACAGCGCCGGCAACACCCATCAGGCGACCGCGGTGGCGAGCCTTCCGGCCGGGCCGGCCACCGTCACCCTGAGCTTCGACGGCGAGGAGATCTTCGGCAACCGGGTCAACGGGCCGTACACCCTCTCCTCCGTCCGCTTGGCCGAAGAAGGCAGCCTCCAGTTGCTGCCGATCGACTCCAGAACCAACGCCTTCCAGACCGCGGCTTACGACTACCACCTGTTCCAGCACGCGCCGATCCTGCTCAACGGCGGCGGCTCGGCGGTGGGGGTCGACACCAACGGCAACGGCTTGTTCGATCTCCTCCGCGTCGACATCGGCGTGGACGTCGACTCCGCCGGCTTCTATCAGTATTCGGCGAGCCTCGTGGACAGCAACGGCAACGAGATCGGCTTCGCCTCGAATTTCGCCTTCCTGAATGCCGGCGCCGGCCAGATCGAGCTCATCTACGATGGGCAGGCGATCGGCCAGAACGGCGTCGACGGACCCTACTTCGTGCGCAGCCTGCTGCTCTTCGGAGCCGGCCACTCGCTGGTCACCGCCGACGCCTTCACCACCGGCCCCTTCCTGGCCAGCCAGTTCGAAGGGTTCACGCTCGACCACACGCCGCCCACGCTGACCGTCACCCTGTCGCCCACCGTGCTCTGGCCGCCGAACCACCAGCTTCAGCAGGTGACGGCGAACATCACCGTGACCGACGACCACGACCCGCACCCCACCGTCACGCTGGTCTCGATCACCTCCAGCGAGCCGGACAACGGCCTCGGCGACGGCGACACGCCGAACGACGTCCAGCAGGCCGATTTCGGAACCGACGATCGCCAGTTCCTGCTGCGCGCCGAGCGCAGCGGCACCGGTCCGGGCCGCACCTACACGGTCACCTACCAGGCCACCGACGCCGCAGGCAACTCCTCGCAGGTAGCGGTCAAGGTGACGGTGCCGCACGACAAGCCACACTAGGAGGGCGGCTGCTCCACCTGATGAGCGGCGGGGGATCCCCCCCGCCGCTTTTCTTTGTGGCAGGCCGACATCGAGACCTATTCTCTGCGCTGACTCGGGCGTGATCTTTCATTTGGCTGTCCCTTCTGGAACGTGAACACTGACCCCAGCAGAATGACCACAATCAGGATCTACGCCACGACGATCACCACCGAGACTACCTTGAGCAGAAGCGATCTCAGCCGCATACGTTAGCGGGCGTCCCCAGGTCGCGGGAGGGACACGGGCACTGACCGCAGGGCAGGCTTGGCACCCGATGACAGGATTCCAAGAACTTGTTCACGTTATTCAGGGCGGCCGGCCCACAATCGACCAGGTCCTGCCAAAGATGTGGTCCTTGTCCTTCGTACCGGAACCCGACAAGCACCCTAATGCATGGAAATGAGTTGTTGCTTTCACCTCCAATAATTTCCCACAAGTCCTCCCAATTGCAGTCTACGCAGAACAAGGGGTCGCCCGGTGGTGGCTGAGGAGGAGGCACGTTCCATGTTGGAATCGGTGGATCGGCTTGCCACCTTGGTACCGGTCGTTCCGGGGCAAGGCCGAGGCGATCAGTGAAAAGCGAAGGGTTGTCGTTTGCGTAGGCGTACGGTTGAGGCAGTCCTCCACGCCACGGGAACCGGAAGGAGCGGTTCTTCGGCCTCGGCCGTGGTGGCCGCCCGAGAAGATTCGCGGCCTGATCTGCTTCCGCATACCCTCCCCTCCCGGCTTCATACCACCGGTGAATATTGTAGCTTCGCTCCGTCACCCCGTTCGCCCCCAAGCTCAACTGCTCCGCCTCCTGCCCAGGTAGTCGCAACGGCTGGTGCCGATCATACGTCCGCAGCCCGAACACCGCTCCGTAGGGCTCATACTCCGCGCGCCAGACGATTCCCTGAGGCGCGCTGGTCTGAAGGATCGGCGTCCCCAGGTGGTCGGTGAAGGTCCAGGAGGTGACGTCCGCCGAGTCCGCTTGAGCGATCGGCTTGCCGTTGAACCAGACATACTCGTTGAGGATCAACGGGTGCAGATTGGTCGTCAGCTCTGACTCCGCGAGGAGATGCATTTCGGGGCTGTAAAGGGAATTCCTCTTGCTGCCCGTCGCAAGGGCTGCCGCTGCCGGGCTCAGCGCCTTGGCCGATGGCTTGCCCGGATCTGCGGAAGCGGTGATCGCGATCCGTAACGCGGCTGCCGCGGGGAAGAGCCCCGCCCCGTCGTCGATCACGGCCACGATGGTGCCGAAGCCCGGGTGTCCCGGGTCCGGCCCGTAGGGGGAGCTGCGATCCACTTGCACCACGACGGTGGATGCGATGTTGCCGTAGATCGTCGAGCCGCTCTTGGCGATGCTGGTCGCGACGATCACCTGGATGTAGTCCGCCACGGTGGCCGGCGGCGAGCTGTCGCCCGGCTTCGAGGTCCAACAGGCCTGGTCGAGGCGCGGCGTGCCGGTCGTCGTCGCCATGGGCTCGCAGATTCCGATCGGGCTCGACGGCACCGTTCCGTAGCCTTTGAAGCTGGCGTTGGCGGCATAGTCGCCGGCGGTCACCTGGCTCTCCCACTGGCTGCCCCAGAAGTTGACCCGCTGGCCGAGAGCGAGCCCGCCCGTGTTGCCGCCCCAGATCACGAAGGAGCTCGCCTGGTAGAGGACGAGCGGCGCACGGGTCGAAGCCGGGAGCTCGTAGGCGTCGCCGGCGAAGGCGACCAGAATCGACGTGGCGCCCGTCGGCAGCGTCGCGGGCAGGGTGAGCGCCGCCGTGGCGTTGCCCGCTGCGTCGGTGACGGCCGAAACCACGATCGAACCGACGGTGAAGGTCACGGTCTTCCCGGCCAGGGGCGCGTGGTCCTCGGCGTCTGTGAGCCGGGCGCTCACCGTCTGCGGCAGGCCGTTGGCGAGGGCGGGCTTGCCGGTGTAGACGATCGCCGTGTCATCCCGGTGGATGCCGAGAAGGACAGAGGTGACCGAGCCTGTATACGGGCCGCTCCCGGCGAAGGAGATGGACAACGCCACCGTCCCCGGGGTTGCCGCCGGCGTCACGGTCACGGTGGCCACACCGTTCGCGTCCGTCGTTGCGCTCGCCGTCTGGCCGCCGAAGTCGAACGAGACGACCTGCCCCGCGAGGGGGTTCCCCGTCGCCGCGTCGGTCAGCCTGGCTGCGAGCCTGAGCGGGTCGTTGTATTCGCCGAACGGCGCGCCCAGGTAGGTCAGAGTAGTGGGGATCGCAATCCAGGTGGCGGTCGCGGCGTTCGAGAGAACGGTGGTTGGTCCCTGGGCGATGGAGCCCTGGAGCACGTCGGTCCCGATCGAGTTGCTCGAAAGAGTGAAGGTCGCGGTTCCCGCGGCGCCGGTCGTCGCTTGCGCGCTCGCTCCGGCGTTCGGACCGCTCGTGACTTGGAGCGTCACCGCTACGCCGGGGACGGGCTGCCGCGCACCGTCCTCTAGGGTCGCCGTCAATGTGGCCGTGCCATGGATCGGCTGCGTCTGCGCCGCCGGCGCGAGCGTCAAGGTCCAGGGAGCGGTCCACGCCGCGGTGACCTGGTTCGAGGCGAGCACGCCGCCCGCCGCGAGCGCGATCTCCGCGTCAAGGGTGTCGGTTCCCGGAGTTGTGCTGGTATAGCTGAAGATCGCCTGCCCGGACGAGTCCGTCGTCCCGGTGCCTGTCTTGCCCGCGTTCGGGCCGGCGGTGACGCGGAAGGTCACGGTGGCGTTGACCAGCGGATGGCCCGCGCCATCCGTCACCAGGGCCGTGGCATTGTAGGGGGTCCCCACGGCCTGCGTCGCCGTTGCCGGCGTCAACGCGATCTGCGCGGTGGGCACCCAGACGGCGTTGACCCGGTTCGAGGGAATGGTCCCTCCGGAGGAGTTGGTGATCGTCGCCTGCACCGTGTCGGTCCCGGTGGCGGTGCTCGCGTAGGTGAACGCCGCGATGCCAGCGTCGTCCGTCACCGCCTGGCCGGTCCTGCCGGCGTTCGGCCCGGAGAGGACGCTGAAGTGAACGGTCGCATTGGCGAGTGGCTCATTGGCAGCATCGGTCGCCACCCCGAGCGCCTTGTACAGGGCTCCCACCGGCAGCGTCGCCAGCTCGGGGCGCAGGGCGATCTGACCCGATGTCGTCGTCGAGTCGCTGCCCACCGGCCGCCACTGCAAGGACTCGTTGCCGTTGCCGCCGTTGAGGCAGACGAGATCGTAGCCGAAGGTGTCCAGAATGTGGGCAGTGTCGAGGTAGCTCGCCGAGAAGCCGCCGATGGTCACCGTGATCTTCGGGATGCGGGGGTCGCTCGGCGAGACGGTGCCGCCGCAGCCCACGATCGGGAAGTCGCTGGTGTCGAAGTCATACTCCCCCGACTGGGTGAGGATCGCCGAGCCGTGCGCCGGGATCGTAAAGCTCCCCCAGAGATTGAACGTCGGGCCGGGCCGCTGCAGGTCGACGACGACCTTGTCGACCACGATCGGGTTGTCGGTCGTGTTGTCGAGGCGAATCGCGCCGGCATCGAACGTGGGGCCTCCGCCGCGGAAGATCACATTGGGGGCGCCCTGCCAGGGGACAGGGAAGCTCGGGTCCGGCCGCAGGCTGTCGGCGTAGCCGACGAAGACCGGCACTCCGGCGAGCGGCGGCCAGACCACGGTCGCCGCGTTGGAGGTCAGGGTCCCGCCAGACTGGTTGGTGATCGTGGCCTGCCAGGTGTCGGTGCCGGAGAAGGTGCTCGCATAGGCGAAGGTGGCCCGGCCCGACGCGTCGGTCACCGCCTGGCCGGTCCTGCCCTTGTTGGGACCCGCTGTCGCCGTGAAGACGACGGTGACGTTGGGCAGCGGCTGGTTGTTGGCGTCGGTCAGCACCGCGGTCAGAGCGTAGGAGCTACCGAGCGCGCTCGTGCCGGTCACCGGCGCGAGCAGGAAGGCACCGTTCGAGTTGATCCCGGTGGTGCCGATCAAGCGCCATTGCAGCGACTCGTTGGCCCGGCAGGCGAGGTCGTAGCCGCCGGTGTCGAGGATGTGGCCGGTGTCGAAGTAGGTGGTTCCCACGCCGCCGACCGTCACCTTGACCTGCGGTACGCGCGGATCGTTCGGGGCGAGCGTCTGGTTGCAGCCAACAATTGGGAAGTCGCTGGTGTCGAAATTGAACGCCGCGGTCTGGGTGAGGATGACCGAGCCGTGCGCCGGCACGGTGAAGCTCCCCCACAGGTTGTAGACCGGGCCCGGACGGCCGATGTCGACGCTCACTCCATCGACGGCGATGGGGGCATCGGTCGCGTTGTCGAGACGGACGGCGCCGGCGTCGAACACCGGGCCGTTGCCCAGGAAGACGACGTTGGGCGATCCCTGCCAGGGCACCGGGAACGCCGAGCTCGCCCGCAGGTTGTCGGCGTAGCCCACGAACACTGAGAGGGCGACCGGAGACAGCGGGAGCGTACCCGCGTCGTAGGCTCCTCCGGCCGCCAGGCTGAACGGAGCGGTCGTCAGATCCGCCAATCCCGCGGCAGACACTTTGAGACGATAGGTCCCGGCGCCTTGCGTGAGGACGAAGCCGCCGGCGGCGTCGGTCGCGACCTGGTTCAGGGTGCCGACGACCTGCACGATCGCACCGGCGACCGGAGCGCCGCTGCCCGCCTGGACCACGGTCCCCGTCACCGTGCCCAAGGGATCGAGCGGCAGAGTGCCGAGCGCGAGCGACGCCCCCGGACCGAGGCTCGCGGGAGACGTCGTGCGGCTGCCGAAGCCGGCCTTCGAGATCGTGAACGTCCAGGTCCCCGGAGGGAGAGTCAGCGTGAACGCGCCGGTGGCGTCGGTCGTGGCGGTGAACGTGGTGAGCGCCAGGGTTCCGGACGCCTGGACCGTGGCGCCGGCAATCCCCGCTCCGCCGACGGAGGTCACGATCCGGCCGGTCACCGTCGCCGGATTGGCGATCAGGGTCACGGTGCCGAGGGAGCCGGTCTTCCCCGGGGGGAGGGAAATCGGCGGCAATGTCTGGGTGGCATAGCCCGGCTGAGCGATGGAGACCGTCCAGGTCCCGGCCGGCTCGGCCAGGACGAAGCTCCCGTCGGTGCCGGTGAACGCGGTGTCGGCGCTCTCCGCCAGGGAGACCGTCGCACCCGCGAGCGGCTCGCCGTGGAGCGAGCTCAGCACCGTGCCGGTGATCCGGCCCGGCGCGGCGGCGAGGCGCAGGATGCCGATGGAGAAGGTGCCGCCGGCCGGCAGTGCAAAGGGCAACGAGGTCGCCGAAAGATAGCCTGCCTCCGAGGCGGCGACGGTGTAGGTTCCCGCGGGTGCGGAGAGAGAGAAGCCGCCGGAGCCGTCCGTCGTCGTCGAAACCGTGGAGCCGGTAATCCGCACCGTGGCACCCGCGATCCCGGCGCCGCCGGCATCGACCACGCTGCCGGTGATCGTCCCCGGCGCTGCCGCGACGGCCAGCGCGACACGGATCCCGCGGCCGTCGTAGGTGTAGGCCAATCCGTCGGCGGCGGCGAGGAGGTTGCGCGCCGAGTAGGTCATCGCACCCGAGCCCACGGCCTGCTCGTTGCCCGCCGGGTCGTAGCTCACCGCGCGCGTGATCCCGTCCTCGACCACCGTGGCGAGCTTCGGCAGGGTCCCCTGGTACGCGAACGCCGCCGACCGCGAGGAGCCGAGGCTGAGCGCGGTCATGTTCCCCATCGGGTCGTAGCCATAGGTGCCGGCACCCCAGAGAGAGTCGCCGGTCGTCGCGCTCGTCAGCCGGTACAGGTCGTCGTAGCCGAAGTCGCGGTTGAAGCCTGCGTCGAGCGCGTCGTGGATCTCCGTGATGTTGCCGACCGCGTCTTCCTGGTAGAGATAATCGGCGATGGTCGAAGAGCTGCCGTCCAGCCGGTTCTCCAGCGGCCGGTAGCGCAGGTCGTAGGTCATCGTCTTGACCGTGCCGTTGCCGAGGGCGAGCCGGGTCTCGGGACCGAACGGCAGGTAGGCCGCGGAGGCGACGTACACCGTGGTGGGCGACGCGGCCGAAGCCGGCCGGTCGGCGAAATCGAAGCCGTACGTCACCTGGCGGCCCGAGGGGTAGGTCAGGCCACTGCGGTTGCCGTTGGCGTCGTACTGGTATCCCGTCGTGTAGTTGGTCCCCAGGAGGCTCCGCTGCTCCGATTTGAGGAGCCCCCGCCGCTCGTAGGCGTAGGACGTGGGCCCCGAGGGATCGGTCATCTGCGCCAGCCGGCCCTTGCCGAAGCTCCCGGGCGCCGCGCTGTCGTAGGCGTAGGTGACCGTCTCGGTCGCGGACCCGGCGAGTTGCGATGTGCTGGCAAGCAGGCGGTTCGAGGCATCGTAGGTCTTGGCGGCCACGGCTCCACGCGCGTCGGTTGTGGAGACCAGGTTTCCGGCCGGATCGTACTGGTAGGTCGTGATGCCGGTGACCGGCGAGTCCTGGCGCACGAGGCGCTTGAAGTCGTCGTAGGTGTACCGGGTGAGGTTGCCATTGGGGTCGGTGACCGACGCCAGGTTGTCCATCACGTCATAGGTGTAACCGGTCACCGCGGCTCCGCCCGGCGCTCCGGCGAGCGTCTGGCGGACGCCGGTCAGGCGATGGAGGGCGTCGTAGGCATAGAGCGTGTTGGGGCTGGCGTGCCCCTCGTCCTGCACCGTCGCCAGGAGGCCGTCCGGATCATAGGCGTTGAAGGTCCGCGATCCGGCGGGGACGGGGTGGAGAACTCCGGCCAGGCGGTTGTGCACGTCATAGGCGAAACTCTCGCTACGCTTCGTCGTCCACGAGAGACAGGCCGGACCCGGCGCGCCGCAGCTCTGGTCTTCCTCCGTCACCTTGTCGCCGATCGCGTTGAGCGTCAGATGGCGCCGCTCGACCTTGGTTGCCGGAGGCGTCGAGCCGGATCGTGTCGAGCAGCCGGTTCGTGCCGTCCTCATACGAGGAGGCCATCCCATTCCCTCGCGGGAGCTGTGTGCGCACGAGGCGGTCGCGCCCGTCGAAGGTGGAGGTACTCGTGTAGTCGCTCGCCTCCCCGGTCACGCCCGGCACGGCTTTCGAGATGCTCGTCACCACCCGGCCCCGGGGGTCGGTCTGCCGCTGCGTCACGACGGCGTTGGGATCGGTCGCCGTGCGGGCCGTGCCGTACTGGTCGTAGCTGTCGAAGGTCGTCCGGTTGCCATTCGCATCGGTGGTGGACTGGAGGCGACCACGGCGGTTGAGGTCGGCGTCCGCGTCGCTGAAATAGGTCCGCGTCGTGACGTCGGTGACATCGGTGCGCGGCCCGTCCACGGTGAGCATGCGGTGCCGGGCGTCGAACGCCGCCGTCGTGGTGTAGACCGTGGGCGCCGCATCGCTCGCCGCGAGGAAGCCGGCTTCCGCCATGGTGAGCACCGTCTCCGGAGCGCCGGAAGGATTCCAACTCCAGGTTGTGACCTTCTGGGCGCCGGGCTTGGCGGCCGAGGGGGCGTCGACCTCGGTGCGGAAATTCGGCCAGGGCGCGTAATCGTAGTGATAGGTCGTCGTCCGCTGCTGGGCCGTCCCCACGGCCTCCGTCATGGACGTCAGATTGCCGTCACCGTTGTACGCATAGCTCGTCACATGGCTATTGCCGTCGGTGCGCGATGCGACGTGGTTGTCTTTGAGATAGGTGAAGAACTGGTTGTCGCTCGTCGCGCCGCCGCAGGTCAGGCAGTTGCCGAGGATCTGAGTGGGCAGGTAGCGGCCCTTGCCGCGGGTCAGGCTGAAGACCGAGACCTGGCTCGTCGTGCCGTCGATCGCGTGGGTGACGCGGGTCTGTCCCGCCGCCGGAACACCGTACTCGAAGGTGACTGTGTCGCGCCCGCCCGCGGAAACCGAGGTCGTGCCCCGGTCCTGGACGTCGTAGTCGTGCCCTTCGAGGAGGACTCCGGCCTCGTCGAGCTCGGCGGTCAGGAGGCGGACGACGCCCTGATGATCGGCGGTGTAGGTGAACGTCCGCCAGGGCTGGCTGCCGGTGTGGATGGGGTCGAAGACCTGCGTCAGGACGTCGCCCTGGTAGCCGAAACGCCAGGTCTCGCCACCCGGGAGAGCCACTTGCGCGAGATGCCCGCCGCTGTACGCGAGAGTGAGCTGCCGCCCCTCGCTGTCGGTGATCGTCGTGAGATTTCCGGCGCCGTCGTAGCCGCCCTGGATCGCATTGCCCCAGCGATCGGTCGTCCGCAGCCAATGGCCGGTCGTGACGTCGAAGGCAGTCGTCGTGCCGTCTAAGTCGGTCAACTGATACTGGCTCCCCACCTGCACGACCTTGCCGCGCAGCTCGCCTGGGCTCGCCGCGCTCCAGGAGCCGTCTGCCTCTCTGGTGTATTGCGACTCGAAGCCTTCGGCGGTGATGTGGTAGAGGCTCGACGCCACCGCGTCGACCGGCCGCAGCGTCTGGGCATAGGGGTGCGTCCAGCCGAGGCCCGCCGGCGCGGAGACGAGATCGGGATAGCGCGCCGCCTCGCTGTGATAGCTGAGGCCGAAGGGGAGCGAGAGGGGAGGCTGGGCGAGGCTGAAGAGCGGCACCCCGAGGAAGACGTCGCCCGAGCCCGCGTTGACCGGCCCCCCGGCACGTCGTAATCCACCGCGACTTCGAACGTCTCTTCCTGGTCGGCGTCATTTTTGACCAGGACCGCCCGCAGGTTGGAGAGGCTCGGCTGCGAGCCTGCCGGCGGGTGGATCGAGGAACAACAGGCCGGGGGCCCGACCGTCACCGGAGGATGGCATGTGGTGGCGGGGCTGTCGGCGAAGAAGCGCCACTGGTCCGTCAGGCCGTCGGTAAAGAAGGTGGGGCCGGCCGCTCCCGGGAAGCACTGCTGCGGCCGCAAGGGAGCGCCGCAGCCACCATTCAAGAGGAGCAGCTCTGCCCCCACGCAGGGGAAAGCGCCGCAAGAGCCATGCTCACACCCAACAACCAGAACGTCTTCCGGCAGATGCGCAGAGCCATCCCTGTCCCCTTTCCCCTTGTACCCAACGAATGCACAGAGGCTATCAGCAATGGAGCAGCATGCGCAACAGGTTTCAAGAATTTAGCGGCGCACACCTCGCGCGGGGATCTGCCTCCTGGCCGCGACGGTCACAGCACACCGGAATGCCTCCAGGGACAAGGCGGGTGGCATCACAGTCAGACGGAGTGGCAACACAAACGAGCGCAGTGGCAACACAACCGAGCGGAGTGCTGTGAGAGTCTCTCCCAGTGCTGTATCGCCACTGCAAAAGTCGGTGGCGCCCGCGCATTGTGCTGTGTTGCCACCGCGGAAGTCTGTGTTGCCCGTTCGTCGTGTTGTGTTGCTCGCACGCAATGCTGTGTTGCCCACACACAGTGCTGGGTTGCCACCGGCGGATTCTGTGTTGCCACTCCGCAGTGCTGTGTTGCCACTCCCCAATGCTGTGTCGCCCGCGTCACCTGCGTCTGAGGCGTTGCCGCGCTCATGCGGTGCCTAAACAAAATGCCGCCGGCCGCGTATAATGGGATGAACCCACCCAAGTTGGCGAGCGAGTGACGAGAGGAGACGGTCTCATGAAGAAGAACGAGATGAAGAAGCTTGTCCTGTCCAGGGAAACACTGTTTCCGATGAACCAGCCGGATCTCCGGAAAGTGGCCGGCGGCATCGGGGGCTGGTCGGACGACAGCAACTGCCCCACGACGCACACGGGGTCGGGCAAGACGCACCAACTGGACACGCACTAAGCGCCCGCGGCAAGATGCCGGCCGCCTCGCCCCGAGGCGGCCGGAGATGTCAAGATCTCTTGGTTTGGCTCGGATGGGCAACGAAAGGTAGTAGACTACTACCCGCGAGGAGATCGGAGGTCACGATGGGCACACCCCTCAAAGTCTCTGACAGCTTGTTTGCCGTGGCCAAGGAGGAAGCGCAAGCCTCTCAACGCTCCATCACGGCCCAAGTCGAGCACTGGGCGCGGATCGGGCGCGCTGTCGAAGCGGTTCTTGCTCATCAGGAGTTGCTGACTCTCAAACAGGCTGGCGAGCTCCTGGAGCCTTTGTATCCCACATCGGCTCGAAGGCGCGAAGTGCACGAGTTGCTGACCAAAATCGCTTCGAGCACGGACCGCGAGGTCACGAAGGCTGCCCTCCGCGACGCCGGAGCGCCTCTCTACGCAACGGACCCTGATCATCCCGGCATGATCATTCAAGTGCTGCCTGACGGGACCCGGACACCGGGTTACCTCGAAAACCGGAGCTTCGTCCCGATGAAGTCACGGTGACCCACGATGTCGGCATGGCGGTCGCGAGCCGCACCGGGCCGGTCCTCGTTTTTCTTGCGGGCTCAAACGGCGCCGGCAAGACCACGTTCTATAGGGACTATCTTCGGCCGCTCAATCTCCCCTTTCTGAACGCCGATGAGCGGGCGCTCCAGCTCCGTGGGGAGTCTCTTCCCCCAGGAGCCGGGCCTGTCGATCGGCTTGCCTTTGAGCAGACCGAAGAGCTGCGCAGATTGATGTTGGATGGGCGGCTCTCTTTTTGCACTGAAACCGTGTTCTCGGATCCGCAGGGGGCGAAGTTGGACTTCCTGCGGGAAGCTCGATCGACCGGTTACACGATCTTCCTCGTTTTCATCGGGATCAGCGATCCCGAGCTGTCGCGCGCACGCGTCGCGCAACGATCTCGAGATGGCGGACATGACGTGCCGGACGACAAGCTGCTGGGGCGTTTCCCTAGGACTCTCCAGAATCTACACAGCGCAATCCCGCTCGGAACGAGGCGTTCCTCTTCGACAACAGCTCGGATCTCGAGCCTTTTCGGCTCGTCGCGGTCTACACCGAGGGACGAGTCATCAGGCGAGTGGACCCGCTGCCGACCTGGGCGGTGGGACTTCCGGGTCTCTGAGACCACGGGTGAGCTCCAAGGAACTCCCTTGAAGCTCGCCCGCATCTCAGAACCGTCTACCGGCCCTTGGCCTCCGCCTTCCCGCCTCCGAAGGAGCCCAGATCGACCATGGCCTGGTCGGTCATCACGACGAAGGGGCGGGGTTCGATCTTGAGCCTGCCGCTGCCGTCGTGGGCGACGATCTGGACCGTTCCCATGCCGTAGCCCATCGGGCCGCGGCTGTAGTAGTGGGCTCCCAGACGGTAGGGTGCGGCGTCGCGGTGGCCGGGGTCGGGGATGGTGAAGCATTCGGGTCCGTAGCCGGTGGTGACGTCGGCGTAGAGGGCGCCGCCGGAGGGCAGCTCCTTGTGCTCGTAGTAGGCGTGGCCGCCGTGGCGGTCGTAGACGTGGAGGTCGACGTCGTTGGCGTCGGTCTCCCAGGTGAGGACGAAGCGCAGGGTGGGCTCGGTTTCGAGGCTCGCGCCGTGCGCGCTCAAGCGGTCGAGCACCTCGGTGCGGCGCCCGGGCTCGGCGCGCAGCCAGGCGGCGGCGAGGAGGCCCAGATCTTCCCGCAGGACCCGGTCGACGCCGAGGAAGCGGTTGCCCGGATAGCGCTGCTCGATCCCCTTCTCCAGGGCTGCGAAGGCTTCCTGGGTGTGGCCGGCGCGGAGCAGGGCCCAGGCGAGCAGACGGTGGCCGGAGGGGTGGTCGGGCCGTTCCAGGACGGCTTTCTTGTAGGTGTCGATGGCGAGGTCGAGGCCGGCGGTGTTGCCCAGCCGTTCGAGGCGCTCCCCCGCCAGCCGGCGCAGGTCGGCGCGGCTGGGGAAGAGGTCGATGAGCGAGCCGTAGGCGCGCGCGGCGCCGGCCGTGTCGCCGGCGGCTTCCCAGGCTTCGCCGAGCGCGATGAGGGCCAGCACGTCGCCCGGCGACTCGGTGTTCCAGCTCTCCGCGAGCTTGCGGGCCTGAGCGACCCGGCCGGCGGCGAGATCATTCATCACCTCGGCGAACTTGCCGCTGTACGGTGCGGCCTTCCTCTCCTTGTCGACCTCGGGGGTCGGCGGAGGAGGAGGTGCAGGTTGCACGCGTATGGCTTCCAGCGAGGGAGCTTCGTCGGCAGCGGCCCTTCCCGGAGCCCTGGCCTCTTGTTCCTGCGGCACCGGCGCCGGCGCCCTCGGTGCGGACGGAACCCCGCCGACTACCCCGCCGACAACACCGCCGGCGACACCGCCCGGAACGCCGCCCGCAACGCCGCCCTCGACGCCGCCCTCGATCCTGCCGGGAACACCGGTGGGAACATCGCCTTCGAGTGCGCTTTCGCCACTCACCGTGACGCTGTCCTGCGCCATGGGCTCCTCGGCGGCCTGCCGGCGCAGAGCGCTGGCGGGGAGATCCATCCGCGGCTGCGCAGGCTTGGGGGCCGCCGCGGTCTGGGTGTCCGGCGGCGGCAGGGTGCCTCCCTTGCGGGCGAGGACCTCGAGACCGCCCGGGCCGACGGTGAGGATGTCGGCGAGCGCCCGCCGGTCGAGGCCGAAACGCGCGTAGTCGTAGTCGGTCTCCAGCACCAGCAGGGCGGTGAACGGCGAGATGACGCGGTGTTTGATGCTCAGCTCGGTGATCTGGAGCCCGAGCGCCTTGCGCAGGTCGTCGTCGCCGGAGAGCGCGGTCTCGCGCAGATGGATCAGCCGGTCGATGCGCGCCTGCGCCCAGGCACGTTCGAGGAGCGGCCGCTCGGTCGTCGCCGGCTCGCCGGCGAGCGCGTACGGCTTGCCGTCCAGGGTGAGACGCAGCGGCTTGTCCGCCGGCAGATCGGCATAGACCAGCGCCTGATCGCCGGGCTGGACGCCGTCGAGGGTGTCGGGCCAGATCCAGGTGGCGCCGGCGACCGCGACCTTGACGCCGGAGCGGCAGGCGAGGGTGAGCCGGCGGGCGATGTCGGTGAGAGGAGCGGTGCCGTCGATGTGCTGGCCGTCGTGCGCCAGGTTGCCGGTGGCCAGCTCGCGCAGCACGGCCTCGTCGCGCAAGCCGCCGACCGCCAGCACGTCGAGCCGTTCGACGCCGTGCGCCCCGAGGGCGTGCACCGCCGCCTTGAGCGCGTGCGTCTCGGTCTCGCCGGCGGTGGCGACGCCGTCGGTAACGAGGAGGACGCGCGGATATTTCTTGCCGCTCTTGTCGCCCAGGTGCTCGCCGAGCCAGGTCAGCGCGCGGCCGAGATCGGAGGCGCCGAGCGGCCGGCGCTGGAGGAGACGCTGCTCGTCGGCGGCGGCGAAACCGTCCGCCCGCCCTTCATAGAGCGGCACGACTTCCTGATCGAAGGCGGCGACCGCCACCGGCGTCGCGCCGCCGGCACCGGCCCGCAGGCCGGCGATCAGCTCGCTCAGGCGGCGCACCTCGGTGGCGTAGCCGAGGGCGCGCGAAGCGCTCGAATCGAGCAGCACATAGAGGCCGGTGATCTCTTCCGGCACGCTCTCGACCGGCGCCGCGACGCGCACGACGGCGAGGTTGCCGTGGCGCAGGCCGGCGCGCTCGGTGGTGCTTCCGGAGGCGCGGTCCTGGCCGATCTCGAAGTCGCGGTCGGGCGTCCAGTCCCGCTTGTGCAGCTCGACGACGCGGCGGTCGCTCACCTCGCCGCCGAGGTTGCTCGCCGGTGCACCGGCCGCCGGACGGCCGCCGAGGAGCACCCGGATGTCGAGCCGGCCGACGGTGGACAGGCCGTGCAGCGGGAGGACGTAGGGCTCGTCCGCCCGCGCCAGGGTGTGCGAGTAGGAGACGATGATCTCCTTGCGCGCCCGCGGCAGGATCGGGAAGACGCGGGCCGAGAACTCGTTGCCGGCCTCCTGTTCGAGGAGGGCCGGGTCCTGCCGGCGATGCAGGAAGTCCTCATAGGTCTCGCGGGCGCGCTGGCGCTCCACCACCTCGCCTTCCTGCCAACCGCCGGCGGTCTTGAGCGCGAAGCGGGAGAGCGAGGCGCCGGGCGGCAGGGAGATGCTGAAGCGGCCCTCCATGGTCTGCTCCCGCGGGTTTTCGAAGGTCAGGTGCAGCTCGGTGAAGGCGAGCGGCGGCTCGAGGACGCCGTCCGCCTCCAGGGCCACCAGGGAGAGACCGGTGCCGTCGGACGCGGTGAGGCGGATCGGCGCGTCCGCTCCCGCCGCCGGCCGTTCGGCCGTGGTCTTCTCGAAACGGAAGGATCGGGACGGCTGGGCTGCTTGGGCCGACTGGGAGGATGAGGACGAAGGCACGGCCAGACTCTGCCGGACAGCCGTGCTGCCGAGCTTCGCCGGGTTCACCGTGAGGCTGGCGGTCAAGCCTGCCGCGGCGGCGAGCAGACTGAAAAGAGCAGCGGATCGAGACATGGAGGACCTCCTCCGGAAGCGGTCTGGAAGGTCCCTCTCTTGGGACCCTTCCACTCCTTAGACAGGGGATGCCGCGAAAAAGTAACCGGCCGGTTCGTGGTAGGCTGTCGCTCCCGTTGTTCGACCCGCGAGGACCGTGCCATGGACCCAGAGCTGATCTCCTATTTCGACCAGCGTTTCCGCGAAGTGTCCCTCCAGAACGAGGGCCTTCGACAGGAGATCAAGGACCTCCGCGGCGAGATGAATCACCGCTTCGAGCAGATCGACGCCCGCTTCGTAAAAGTCGAGATCCGGCTCGACCAGATCGAGGAGCGGGTCGAGAAGATCGAGATCCGGCTCGGGCAGGTCGAAGACCGGATCGAGAAGGTGGACGATCGGGTCCACCAGACGCAGATCTCGGTCGAGAGCCTGCACGCCGACCTCCGCCTGGTCGCCGAGGGCGTGATGAGCAATGACGAGAAGATCGTCACCCTCCGGAAGGAAGTCAGCCGCAAGCTGGACGACATGGGAATCACCATCCGCCAGACCTACCAAGACATGGGAGACCGGGTCCGCCGCGTCGAAAGCTACGTCAAGCGCGAGAGCCGCGATCCGATCGAGCTGATCCGCGAGAAGTTCGGCAAGCAGCCCGGGAATAGCTGACGGTCGCCGCAGACGGCGTTACAATGGACCTCCCCCTTGCGGGAGGACGGTGAAGTTGAAAAAAGCCTGGCCCATCGCATTCGAGACCACCCCGGACGTTCCACGGTCCGCGCTCGGTGCGCCGGTCGGTGAGCCCGTCCCCCTGGCCCCGCCTCCCGTGCCGCGGAAAATCCTCGGAGCCGCCGGTCTGCTGCTGGCCGGCGAGGTGGCGGGAGTGGC
Source organism: Thermoanaerobaculia bacterium (assembly GCA_036264355.1). Lineage (GTDB taxonomy): Bacteria > Acidobacteriota > Thermoanaerobaculia > Multivoradales > UBA5704 > UBA5704. Next base: position 836 of record DATARD010000148.1, on the reverse strand, counting down.
CCTCTGGGTGCTGCGTGCTCCTGCGAGCCTGATCGTCGCCCTCCTGTTCCTCTCCGCCGCTCTCGCGGTCGAAGTGACCGGCGCCTGCTTCTTCTTCCGCACCGTCCGGCGCGGTCTGCTGACCCTGCACGAGCGCGGCCTCACCGTCGGCTGGCCGGGGCGCGAGCGGGCCATGCTGTTCGCGGACATCCGGTCGTTCTCGCTGCTCGAACGGGAGTCGTTCCACACCATGCTTGCCGGAGCGGTGCAGCGCCGGATCACGGTGCGCTCGGGCGTGGCGACGCTGCGCTTCAGCCACCAGGCGTTCGACGGCCGCCCCGATCGCGTCACGCCCGTCTTGCGCGACCTCCTGCTCCGCCTCGCCGATGCGAGCGAGCAGCGCCTGCGGGACGGCGAGTCCCTCCCCGGCCTGGGCTGGAGCCTGACCGCGGATGGATTCCGGCCCGGCTTCGGGTCCGCTCTCGTCCGGACGACCGCGCTGCTGCGGGTCGAGATCTTCCAGGGACAGGTCCATGTCTGGAAGAAAGGGGAGAGCCGCCCGTTCTTCGCCACGGCCGCAAGCTCGCCGAACGCCCACCTGCTGCTCGAGCTGCTCGCCCGCCGCCTCGCCGATCTCGAGCTCTGGGCCGCGGCCCCGGAGCCCTCGGCGGTATCTCTCCTCGGGCGCTTCCTCTTCGCCCTGCGCGATCCCGCGACGCTCTGGCTGCGGCGCATCGAGGTGCACGAGAACGGCCTCGCCACCCGCTGGCCCGCCGGCCTCGGGGGGCTCGGCCGGCGCCGGGAGATGCTCTTCGCCGACGTACGGCGGATGCGCCTGCGCAGCGCGTCGCCGCGGC
>DATARD010000103.1:0-10926 GCA_036264355.1 Thermoanaerobaculia bacterium | reverse complement strand
CACGCATCAGAAGGTCCAGGCGAAGGTCTCCCGCGAGATCATCACCGACGGCATCCGCTGGCAGCTCTACACCCCGGAGCAGGGAGCCTTCCTGCCGCTCCTGATCCATCAGGCGGCCGCGGGGAGCTTCTCGCCGCTCGCCCAAGCCGCGATGAGCACGAAGGTCGGCCTGCCGGATCTGCTGGCGATGGGGATGTTCTTCTCCGTCACCTGCGCCGAGGACATTCCGTTCATCGATCCGGCGCAGATCGCGGCCCGCACCGCCGGCAGCTTCCTGAGCGACTACCGGGTGCGCCAGCAGATGGCGGCCTGCGCCGTCTGGCCCCGCGCCAAGGTGCCGGCCGGGCACCAGGACGCCGTGCGCTCCGACGTGCCGGTCCTGCTGATCAGCGGCGAGCGCGATCCCGTGACGCCGCCGGCGTTCAGCGAACGCGCCGCCCGTTCCTTCACCAACGGCCTGCGGATCGTCGTCCCCTGGGGCGCGCACGGTGGCGCCACTCCCTGCGTCGACGGCCTCCAGAAGGAAGTCATCGAGAAAGGCTCGGTGAAGGGGCTCGACACCTCGTGCCTGGCGAAGATCACGATGCAGCCCTTCCAGACGGCGGCGCCCAAGTCTTGATATCCTCTCCCGCCAGTATTCACGGCTGTCTTTTTCTTTGAGCTGAGGGGGTCTTATGTCCAAGCTTTCGACGTCTCTGATCGCCGAGCTGATCGGCACCTTCGCGCTGGTCTTCATCGGCGCGGGGGCCGGGGCGCTGGGGATCGGCGGGTTGGTGGGCGTGGCCTTCGCCCATGGCCTGGTGATCGTCGGCTTCGCCTACGCCTACGGTCACCTTTCCGGCACCCACATCAATCCGGCGGTGACGCTGGGCATCTGGGTGGCCGGCAAGATCGAGGCGAAGCGCGCCATCTCCCACATCGTCTTCCAGATCGCCGGCGGCATTCTGGCCGCTCTCCTGCTGTGGTTGATGCTGGGCGGCACCGAGACCGGTCTCGGCGCGACCCACCTCGCCCACGGCCTGTCGTTGCCGTCCGGCAAAGCCACGATCACCATCACGCCGCTCATGGGCGTCGTGCTGGAGGCGATCCTCACCTTCTTCCTGGTCAACACGGTGATGAACGCCGCGGTCAGCGGCAAGGCCGGCGACCTGGCGGGCCTGGCGATCGGTCTCACGCTCACCTTCTGCATCCTGATGGGCGGTCCGCTCACCGGAGCCAGCCTCAACCCGGCGCGCAGCATCGGCCCCGCGCTGGTGACCGGCGACCTTTCCGATCTCTGGGTCTACCTGGTCGGTCCCCCCCTCGGCGGCGTCGTCGCCGGGCTCCTCTACAAGTTCGCGCTCGAAGAGAAGAGCACCTTCAGGAAGCACTGAGCCGTCGCCGGGCATCCTGCAAAAAAGTGGGGGCGTGCCAGGCACGCCCCCACTTTGGCTTCATCCTTCCGGCTTACGACTGATGTCCGGCCGGCGCCGCGGGTGCCGGGGCGGGGACCACGGGATCCTTCGCCTTCCGGCCGCGGAACGGCTGCACCCCGAACTCGGTGAGCTTCTCCGCCTTGGGTCCGTAGTGCTCCTTCACCCCGGACCGCAGCAACGTCGCCAACCGCCTGCCATCCGTAGCGATCTGCTTGATCTGCTGCGACGACTCCTGCTTGCTCGCCTTGAGCGCCGCCTGCTGCGTGGTGATGTCCGTCGCCTTGGAGAACAACGCCGCGAGCTTGGCGCGCGACGTCTCCAGATGGCCGAGGTCCGCGGCGTTCGCCAGCAGCGCCGCCAGCAGGCGCTGCCAGATACCCAACATCTCCGAATACGACTGATCCTGTGCCATAACTGCCATCCTCTCTTGAGCCTTGGCGGCTCGAGTTCTCCTCGTCTTCAGTGACTCGGAGCTCGTGATGGGCATAGGATGCTGTACGCAATCACCCTTGTCAAGAGGAAAGATTGACTTTCATTCACAAGAATGGTTCCATACGCCTCGACGACGGACTGAGTAGCTTCATTCCTTGTTGCAAGAAGCGACCGACGTCTTGGATTGCGCCTTTTTGGTTCATCATGAACCTATGATGCTCTGAGCAACGCCATTCCAGAGCATCAGAAGGGCGCGACGGCTTGGCCCCGAAGCATTCTGGAGGATCAGAAGGCTCGGACGGCTTGAGCAGGGGGACTCTGGAGCATCAGAAGCCTCTGACGGATTGGCCAGCGCCATTCCGTCGTGGCCAGAGCGATTCCGGACCGGCAGAAGCTTCTGATGGTTTGAGGGAATCGATTCTGGGGCAGCGCAGGACTCTGCCACGCCGACAGAGCCGAAGCCGACGCGGATCGGGCCTGGGCAAGACGCCCGAAGCCCATTCCAAGCCGGCCGAAGCCTGGGCAAGGCAGAATGATGTTCTTTGAAAACTGAATCCAACGGGCAGAGGAGAAACGGCCCTCCGTCTGCCCGTGTCTCGAGTAGACCGCGTGCCGGAGGTGTCTTCCGGCGCGGAGTGGGGGAGCACGGAGCAGAGCCGTGCTCTCCCCACCCGGGCGGTTTCTGGGCAGGCGAACGCCGCGCTGCGCGGTGTTGGAGGGCTTGCCAACATCGCCCCATGTTGGCATTATCTCCAACATGAAGGCTGTTCTGCTTGCAAGAACTCGTATCATCTACTCGGAGCTAGCCTTCGCCGAGTTGGTGCTCCGGGAAGCTCCAAAGCCGGTGCCAGGTTCGCTGCACCGGTACAAGTACAGGTTGGCATATGTGGTCAATGACGTGTGTGTCCTTCGGTATGACAACGAGGCCGGCAAGGGCGATCACCTCCACTTCGGTGGGGAGGAAAGTGCCTACCGCTTCACAACGCCAGAACAGTTGATTGCCGACTTCCAACAGGCCATCGCGAGGTGGAATCATGAAAACTCTGACTCTTGACGTTCGCTCACCGGCTGAGGCGATGGGCGATTTCCTGCAGACCTGGAAGACTGGCGCGCCACAGAAGTCGGCGCGCATCAGTTTCGCCACTCCGGAGCTCCTGTGGCAGGTGCTGACAGCCAAACGCTGGGAGCTTCTCAAGGCACTCTGCGGCGCAGGGCCAGTGTCCATCCGCGAGGCAGCGCGGCGCGTCGGCCGTGACGTCAAGGCGGTTCACGGTGACGTGACGGCACTGCTCAACGCGGGAGTCCTCGACCATGCGGAAGGTGGCGGCATCGTCTTTCCGTTCGAGGCGATCAAGGTTGAATTCCTTTTGCAGGCTGCATAATCAATCTTATGCCGAGCAGCCAATCGATCCATGCTGCCCAGTGTCGTGATTCCGGTGCTTGGCTATCGCGGCAGCCGGGCCGCAGAGCCCTGAGACCCTGCGGCCAACGCCGCCCTTACGAGCGGCCGGAGCGCGGCATCTTGAAGAGGACCATGTCGTTGAGGAACGCCAGCAGGTCTTTCTGCTGGCCGATCTGCAGGGCCACGAAAGCGTCGCGGGACGCGGCGCCTTCGCCGCCGTGCGCGAGGATCGCCTCGGTCAGTGTGGTGGCGCGGCCGTCGTGCAGGTAGGGACCGGTCGAGCCGACGCCCCACAGGTTGCGGGTGAGGAAGACGGAGGCGCCGGTTCCCGCTTCGTCGATCGGCTCGGCGAGGTCCGGTCCCATGTCGTGCCGCTTGAGGTCGCCGAAGAGCAGGACGGCGGTTTTGCCGGCGCTGTTCTTGCGGAAGGAGCCGAGACGGAAGATCACGCGGTTCTGCTCGGTGCCGTCGTGGATCACGTTGTCCGGCTGGTCTTTGGTCAGGTCGAAGGAGATCGGATAGCGCGGATCGAGACCCTCGGCCACCGGGTCCTGGCCGGCCGGGAAGACCGCGTCGCGGTAGCTCGGGCTCTGGCTCGGCTCGGAGAAGACCGGATCGTCGAGCAGCAGCCGCGGCACGTGGCAGGAGGCGCAGCCCACCTGGCGGAACACCTCGCCGCCGCGCAGGATCGACTGCTGCTCGGCGGTGCTGAGCGGCGCGATCAGGCGCAATGCGGCGAGCTCGCCGCGGGTGGTCGGACGCGGCTGCGCGGCGACGTAGACGGCGAGCGCGGTGACGTCGCCCACCGTCAGCTCGTCGGTGACGCCGTCGTAGTCGGCGTCGACGCCGGCCCCGACCAGCTCGACCGCCTGGAGACCCAGCTCGTCGTTGGCGGCGTTGCGGCTGAACTCGCGCAGCGTCCCGATGCTCCCTTTCCATTGGAACGGGCGCACGACGAGGTCCGCGTTGACACCGCTCACCTCCGCGGTGCTCACCTGCACCTGGCACGGGCTCGCGGCGGTGCGGGTGACGGTGATGCGGCCGAAGCTCACCGTCTTGGCGACCAGGTCGCGGCTCGCCTGGCCGGTCGCGCACGCCTCGGTGGTGGCGTCGCTGCGCAACTGTTGCAGCGTGGCGGTCATCTCTTCGGCCAGGCGCTGCAGGGCGCCGGCGCCGAAGACGTGCGGCGCGTTGCGCTGGATGAACTTCGCGAGATTGCCGGAGCGCAGCGGATCGCGCAGCACGTTGGTCGACACGAAGCCGCCGCCGTCGCGCGCAATCTGGCCGTGACAGGAGACGCACGAGGTGGAGTTCGGCCCGGTGGTGCGCGCCGGAAGCTGGCTCGCCCATTCCGTCGGTCCGGTCAGATCGGCGCGCGGCACGTGGGTGAAGCGGGCGCCTTGGCCGATGTTGGCGCCGATGCCGTCGAGCGCGTTGAGCTCGGTGTCGAACAGCGTGTCACCGCGATTGAAGGTGACGGTGAACGCGTTCCCCTTCTGCCCGTTGAACACCAGGCCGAGCAGGAATTGCTGGTTCTCGTGCGGGCCGGCCGCCGGCAGCTCCAGGAGCTGCACCAGATCGAGACCCGTGATGATGGCCCAGGCGCGTCCGGCGCTCGCCACCAGCGCCACCGTCAGAGCGGCACACACACTCCAACGCCGCATCTGTCTGCGCGTCATTGCTTTCATGAATCCTCCAGAAGTTCGCAGTCCTACTGACTCTAGTGTGGCGAAGAGGGCGAAGCGTGTCCATCCTTGGGCAGGACGTCGGGCCACCAGCCGCCCGGCCGGTCGAGCGGCCAGGGGCAGGTGGCCTGGAGGCCGAGCTCGTCGAGCATCGGCGAATGGGAGACCAGCGAGAAGCGCATCGGCTGCCGCCCGTTGCAGCGGTACAACGGGCTGCCGACGGCGATGGCGGCGGCGAGGACGAGCGAGAGCCCCACCCAGAGACCGACGGCCCGGCCGATGCGGCGCGCCTGGCGGCTCCGCCACAGCAGGCCCGCCCAGAGCACCAGGGGCAGCACCGCGACGTGGAACACCGGCAACACCTGCCAGTACATGATCGTGGTGGGAGCGGCGCTGCATACGACGACCACCGCGGCGAAACACCACAGCACATAGCCGCGCAGCCAGGTGCGGCCGGAGATCTCGGGAGCCGCCTGCGTCTCGCGTGAGGCGGCGAAACGGATCGCGTCCCGTGAGAAGCCCCAGGCTCGGCGCAACCGCCCGTCCGCCGCCGAGGCTGCCGATCGCCACCGCGCGAACCGGCGGCGGACCGGCCGCCAGAGCCACAGGTTGGCGAGCAGCGCGAGGAGCATCGTGAGGGGGAGCAGAGCCCGCGCTGCGATCATCGCGGCGCCGCCGAGCCAGGGGCCCCAGCGGTCGGAGTCGAGGACGTCCATGAAGTCGAAGGCGGTGAGGTCGTCCGCGACGTACAGCGAGGCGTAGCGGAGCCAGTAGGCGACGCCGCGCAGCAGCGGAAAGACATACAGCAAACCGCGCCCGGGGAACCCCCGGCCGGCCGCCGCGGTGGCGATGACCGGGTGCGCCCGCACCTCCAGATACCAGGGCAGCAGCGGCAGCGCCCCGAGCAGCGCTCCCAGCCCGGCACCGATCCACTGCACCTTGAAGTACTTCCGCCACCAGAGCAGCGCCGAGGCCACGATCAGAAGCAGAAACGACGGGTGGATCTGGAACGCCAGCACCAGCCCGGCCGTGTGCAGCAGGGAGGCCCAGAACAGCGCCCGGTGCTGCTGCGCCAGACAGCTCCACAGGTGGACCGCCCCGAACAGGAACAGATAGTTGGGATTCCACAGAAAGCCGGACAGGTAGAAGCGCCACGGGCTCAGCCAGTAGACGACGGCGAACAGGAACCGCTCGTGCGGCGCCAGGATGCGGCGCAGGGTGGCGTCGAGAAGCAGGAAGCCGGCGGCCTGGAACAGCAGGATGAGCACGGTCGGCGCCCGGTAGTCCCGCCAGACGAAGAGCGGCAGGCCGACCAGCAGGGTGGTGATGCCGCCTGGTCCCTTCCCGCCGCTCGACAACGGATTGCCGTAGGGGATGAACTGGCCGCGCGTGGCCCACAGCCAGCCGCGGGCGAGCAGATTGAGCTGGTCGCCGCCGGTCACGCTGCGCATCAGCATCACGGCGGAGAGCGCCAGGCCGGCGGCGAAGCAGGCGTAGACCAGGGAGGCGGCGGCGCGTTCGCGAGGGCGTTGGAGGAGCATGGGGGGCTGGCCGGAGGTTGCGCGGAAGGATACTCTGACGCCGCTTGGAGAGAAAGACCATCGACCCTCAGCTCCTCCGGCGGCTCGTCTGGCCGGCCGCGGCCCTCCTGTTCACGGCGCTGACGCTCGTCTATCTCCGTCCGGTCTGGCAGGTCTGGCAGGACCACATCGCGCCGGTGCCCGAAGATCCGGTGTTCAATCTCTATGTCCTCAAGTGGGGAGTCCATCAGATCCGGCTCGGCCTGCCGCACGTCTGGGACGCCAACATCTACTATCCGCTGCGCGGCGCCCTCACCCTCTCGGACCATCTTCTGGGGCCGGCGTTGCAGCTCACAGCGCTGGAGACCGTCCTCCCCAACGCCATCGCCGGCTACAACGTGCTCTTCGTCACCTCGTTCATCGCCAGCGCGCTGGCGACGGCCTGGGTGGCACGCCGGAGCGGCAGCTCGCTCGTGGCGGCTCTCTGCGCCGGCTGGATGTTCGCGTTCTCGCCGTTCCGCATCCAGCACTTCAACCACATCCAGGTGCTGCTCGCGCAGTGGATTCCGCTCACCCTGTGGTCCTGGGACCGCCTGCTCGCCGAGCGGACGCCCGGCAACGCCGCGCGCTTCGTCCTCTTCTATCTGCTGCACGTGACCGGCGGCTGTTACCTCGCCTACATGATCCATGTGCCGCTGCTGGTGCTGCTGCTCAACCGGGCCGCCGTGCACGGCCGCGCGCTCCTCGCGCCGCGCGCGCTCCGCCTGCTCGTGCCGGTCGCGCTGATCGCCGCCGTGACGCTGGCCGCGCTCTTCCTGCCGTACGTCGAGACCTCGCGCAGCCAGGGGCTGGTGCGCGATCCGGAGGAGATCGGCGAGCTCGGCGCCAGTCTCGCGAGCTATCTCAGCCCGTCGACCGAGAACCTCTATTTCGCCACACCGCGCCGCGGCTTCTTCCGGACACCGCTCGGTGCGTTGGCGGCGCCGCTCTTCCGCCAGGAGAACGCCCTCTTCGCCGGATTCCTGCCCACCGTGCTGGCGCTCTGGGGATTGATCGCGTGGCTGCGGCCAGTTTCGGGCGGTGGCGCCCCTCTCCCGGCGGGTCGGGGGGGCGATGGGAGAGGGGGCGGGGGTGAGGTCTTCCGGCGAGCTTTGCTCGCCGCGCTCCTCGTCACCGCCGGCCTGGCGTGGCTGTGGGGTGATCTCATCACGCTGACCGACGTCGAAGACCGCGGCGCTCTGCCGGCCCGGCTCGGCGCGTGGGGGTGGAACGCTCCGGCGCTTCTCCTCGCCGTCTCACTCGCGGCGTGGATCGCGCTCCGCTGGGCGTGGCGCCGCCGTCTGGGGCCGCTCTTTCCGGCCGATGCGGACCCCTGGCTGCGCGGCATCGCGCTCTCCGGCGCCGCCTGCTTCGCGCTCACCTTCCCCGTCGTCTACGTTCCGCTCGCGCGCTTCGTCCCGGGGCTCGACGGCATGCGGGTGCCGGCACGCTTCTATGCCTTCGTCTCCCTGGCCGTGGCCCTGTTCGCCGCGCGCGGGATCGATGGGCTGCTCAGCCGGCTGCGCGGCGTGCGAGCACGTCTGGCGCTCGGCGTTGTCCTCGCATCCGTCCTCGCCGTCGAGCTCGCGCCGCGGCCGGTCAACTGGGTGCCGCTGCTGCGCGAGGAGGATTTTCCGCCGGTCTATTCGTGGGTCAAGCAGCAATCCGACGTGCGCGCCGTGCTCGAGCTGCCGATCCGCCGCAACTGGCGGGAGAACGCGGCCATGTACTACTCGACGCTGGACTGGAAGCCGATCGCCAACGGCTACAGCGGCTATGAGCCGTGGATGCACCGGATGATCGCCGACAGCATCCACCTCTATCCGGACCGCCGGGCGATCGATCTGCTGCGGCGGATGGGGATCACGCACATCCTCGCGCACGTCGACGAGATCCGCCAGCGCGGCCAGACCGGCGCCCGGGAGCTGGAGGACTTCGAACGCGACCTGGCGACCGGTCCGGACCGCGAGCTCGACCGCGTCTATGCGAATCCGGACGAAGAGGTCCGCGTCTACCGCATCCTGCGCGCCCCGGCCGTGCCGCGGACCGGCTGATCGTTCTGTCCAGGGCGGCCAACCCTTGCGCCGGCCGAATTCGCGGCGCTAAGATGGCGCCTCATTCCTGGGCCATCGCTAGACCCTCGGCGAGAGGAGGTTTATGGCCAGCATCACTGTGAACGTCAATGAGGAATCCCACGTCGTGGACGTGGAGCCGCGGACGCTGCTGGTGGAGCTGCTGCGCGAGCATCTGCTTCTGACCGGCACCCATGTGGGCTGCGACACGAGCCAGTGCGGCGCATGCACCGTCTGGGTGGACGGCAAAGCGGTCAAGAGCTGTTCCATGCTGGCGGTGGAAGCCGACGGCGCGGCGGTGACCACGATCGAAGGGCTGGCGCGGAACGGCACCATGCACCCGATGCAGGCGGCCTTCCACACCTGCCACGGATTGCAGTGCGGCTTCTGCACCCCCGGCATGGTGATGACCGCCGCCGCGCTCGTGCAGCGCAACCCGTCACCCAGCGAGGACGAGGTGCGGCACGGGCTGGAGGGCAACCTCTGCCGCTGCACCGGCTACCACAACATCGTCAAGGCCGTGCTGACCGCGGCCGAGACGATCCGCGGAGGTGCCCAATGATCGAAAACGGCATGGGCGCCTCCGTCGTCCGCCGCGAGGACCGCCGCTTCCTGCTCGGCAAGGGGCGCTATGTGGATGACATCGAGCTGCCGCACCAGTCGTACGCCGTGTTCGTGCGCTCCCCCTACGCGCACGCCGCGATCCGTTCGATCGACGCCAAGGCGGCGCTCGCCGCACCCGGCGTGCTCGCCGTGCTCACCGGCGCCGACGTGGCCGCCGCCGACCTCGGCGGCATCCCCTGCGGCTGGACGATCACCAACAAGGACGGCACGAAGATGGTCGCGCCGCCGCATCCGGCGCTCGCCCAAGGCAAGGTGCGCCACGCCGGCGATCCGGTCGCCATGGTGATCGCCAAGACGAAAGCGCAGGCGAAAGACGCGGCGCAGCTCGTCGAGGTCGACTACGACGCGCTGCCGGCGGTCGCCCATCTGAACACCGCCGTCGCCTCCGGCGCGCCGCTGGTGTGGGACGAGGCGCCGGGGAACGTCTGCTTCGACTGGCACCTCGGCGACCAGGCGGCGACCGATGCCGCGTTCGCCAAGGCCGACCGCGTGGTGACGATCGAGCTGACCAACAACCGCATCGCACCCAACGCCATCGAGCCGCGCGCCGCCAACGGCCACTACGACGACGTGTCGGACCACTACACGCTCTACACGACGACGCAGAATCCCCACCTGGTCCGCCTGCTGATGGGCGCGTTCACGCTCAAGGTGCCAGAGCACAAGCTGCGCATCGTGGCGCCCGACGTCGGCGGCGGCTTCGGCTCCAAGATCTTCCACTACGCTGAGGAGCTGCTGGTGCTCTGGGCGTCGAAGAAGGTCGGCCGGCCGGTGAAGTGGACCTGCGAGCGCTCGGAGGCGTTCCTCTCCGACGCCCACGGCCGCGACCACGTCACGCACGCCGAGCTGGCGCTCAGCGCGGACGGCAAGTTCCTGGGATTGCGCGAGCGCACGCTCGCCAACATGGGGGCCTACCTGTCGACGTTCGCACCGGCGGTTCCGACCTATTTCCACTCGACGGTCCTCTCCGGACCGTATGACATCCCGGCGATCTACGCCGAGGTGAAGGCGATCTTCACTAACACCGTGCCGGTCGACGCGGTGCGCGGCGCCGGGCGGCCCGAAGCGACCTATCTCGTCGAACGCCTGGTGGAAAAGGCCGCGCGCGAGATCGGCATGGATCAGGTGGAGATCCGGCGGAAGAACTTCATCCGGCCGGACCAGTTCCCCTACCAGACGGCGGTGGCGCTCGAGTACGACATCGGCGACTACGAGCCCACCCTCGACATGGCGCTCCAGGCGATCGACCACTCGCATTTCGCGGAGCGCAAGGCGGAGTCCGAGAAGCGCGGCAAGCTGCGCGGCTTCGGTCTCTCGACCTACGTCGAAGCGTGCGGCATCGCGCCGTCGGCCCTGGTCGGCGCGCTCGGCGCCGGCGCCGGCCTTTATGAAGCGGCGACGGTGCGTGTGCATCCCACCGGCAGCGTGACAGTGTTCACCGGCACGCACAGCCACGGCCAGGGGCACGAGACCACCTTCGCCCAGCTCGTCGTCGAAAAGCTCGGCGTGGCGTACGAAAACGTCGAGATCGTCCACGGCGACACCGACCGCATCCCGTTCGGCATGGGCACCTACGGCTCGCGCTCCGCCGCGGTCGGCGGCTCGGCGATCTACAAGGCGATGGACAAGATCATCGAAAAAGGCCGGAAGATCGCGGCCCATCTGCTGGAGGCGAGCGTCGCCGACGTCGAATTCAAGGACGGCAAGTACCGCGTCGCCGGCACCGACCGCGAGAAG
>DATARD010000102.1:0-1888 GCA_036264355.1 Thermoanaerobaculia bacterium | reverse complement strand
CCGGTAGAGGTATTCCCCCGGACGAGCGACCCGGCGCGTGCCGTACGACTCCAGCTGGGCAAGCTCGGCGTCGTCGAGGTCGGGAACGGCCGCCTGGTCAATCATTGCGTTCGCTGCTCAGGCCTTCTGCGGATTCCGGCGCGTTCACACGTCGACGTTGAGCCTGACGTTCACGGGCGGCTCGGGAGCCAGCGTCTCAGGATCTTCATCGTGGATCAGCCGGCTGTGACTGAGGGTGATCACACCCCAGACCAGAGCAGCGAGTGAGAGAGCTTCGACCGCGAGGTCGCCGGGGTCTAGCTGCAGATGCTCGGAGAACACGAAAATGCCGAGAAGACTGGCCACCAGAGGGTCGACGATGGTGAATCCGGGCTGGGATGCGGCAAGCGGACCGGCTTGGAGAGCATGTGCGGCGAGGAGCATCGAGAGCCCTCCGACACAGATGAGCACATAGGGCGTCCACGACGACAGGGCCGACCCGAGGGTCCTGTGCGTGCTCATCTCCTTGATGACCGCCGCCACGAATCCCCAGGAGATACCGGTGGCGATGCCGATCGTGGCGGCCTTTCGTGCGGGCGACGGGCGCGAGCCCCGCCGAAGCGGCACATAGGCGGCCACCGTCACGACGGCAGCGAGGCCGACCGCGGAGATACCGGCGAGCCACCACAACGCGGCGGGCGGGTGCACCCGTCCGCCCGAAGGCGCCGCAGTGAACAGGAACACCGAGAGTCCGGCCGCCATCGCGACGGCGGCCATCCAGTCCGTCTTCCGAATGCTCCTCCGGCCGATCAGCGCCATGTAGCCGAACACGAAGATCAATTCGGTGGCGAAGATCGGCTGCACGAGCGCGAGACCGCCGAAGTGCAACGCCACCACCTGGAAGACGAACCCGAGGATCAGGCTCGCAACGCCCGCCAACCACATCGGGTTTCGAGCCAGATAGAGAAGAAGCTTCAGAGTGAACTTGTCGCCGGTCGGCGCTGTGGTGGCGCCGATGCGCTGGCAGACCGAGGAGGTGGCCGTGCAGAAGCTCGCAATCAGCGCCAGGACAATTGCGGTCGACATCGCCAAACCTCCTTCCTCCGCCCGTATCGACCAATCCTATTGACCGACGGGGCCTGCGGATTCTTGGCCGTTCACCGGGCAGGAGAAGGTGGGCCGGGCGCCTCTAGGGTAGAAACGTCCTGGTGACCTGGAAGGCAGTGCGATGACGGATCAGACAATCGACCCGACGAAGGAGCCGAGTGGCACCGGGTGTATCGAGTGCGAGGCCGCAAAGGGCTGGTGGCTCCACCTGCGCCGCTGTGCGGAGTGCGGCCACATCGGATGCTGTGACAACTCTCCGGCGCAGCACGCGACGGCCCACGCCCGCCAGTCCGGCCACCCGATCATCGCGAGCTTCGAGCCGGGCGAAGACTGGTTCTACGACTACCGCAATGACGAGTTCATGGAGGGTCCGCCGCTCGCCCCTCCGACGCATCATCCACTCGATCAGCCCGTGCCGGGACCGAGGGGACGGGTCCCCGCAGACTGGGAGCGGCACCTTCACCAATAGGTGTGTACGCGGTGCCTTTGACCGGATCCGGCCCAGGCCCTCGTCCCTGTCTTCTCTCGAGCGTGGGTCCGACTTTGGGCGGCAAAGGGGCCGGAGTCGCCCTGTTCGGGCCGACATCGCAGGAATCCCTTGCTCTACCTGGCCCGTAGGACTATCTGTACTACGAGGCAGGGAAAGAGCGCTGGAGCAAGATCCAGCGGACCCGCCCCTCAGACGAGGAGATTCCAAGATGAAGACCACCCACCGCCCGGCGGCCACCCCCCACCGCTGGCTCGGAGCACTGGGGACCGCGGCGCTCGCCGTCGGTGCCGTGTCGGCCACGGCACTTTCCGC
>DATARD010000075.1:0-6952 GCA_036264355.1 Thermoanaerobaculia bacterium | reverse complement strand
AGTCGTCCGGCGTCCGGTTGAGACGGGCCAGGATCATGGCGCCCAACCCGACCGTCCAGGCCGCGTACCGCATGGCGAACCCGAAAGCCACGATGACCAGGGCGATGAGCCGGAGGAAGCCGCCGCCCAGCCCCACCATGTGCCCCAGGATGCTCCAGATCTCGACCACCACGACGCCCATCAGGGCCACCGCGTAGGGGCTGCCGAAGCGGCGGTGGAAACGGTCCTCCAGGAAGCGGCCGATCTGGTACACCACCGCGGTGTAGCCGATCAGGGCCACGATCCACAGCCCGACGAAGAGGAAGGGATAGAGAAGGAAGAGTGCGCACCCCACGATGGTGATGGCCAGGAGGACGGTGACCACGACGAGCAGAGGCAGGAAGAGAAGCTGCGCCAGAAAGCCCGCCACTCCGGCCTTCCAGGGCTCGTGGATGACGTGATATTCCGCTCTCCGCACCGGTCCCCGGGCCGCCAGCAGGCACAGGAAGACCAGCAGCGACAACACGACGAGAGAGATCAGCCGCCAGAACAGGTCCATCGCGCGGAACAGGGGAAACAGGCCGCCGTCGATGTCGATGTCGCGGTCCCAGTGGCGCCCGCCGGCGACCCCGACGTCCTGGGTGGAGCCGTGCACCTTCGAGCCCTCTTCCCGGTAGATGTTGCCGCCGACACTGGTGACGTCGCCCATGACCTCGGCGTGCGGGCCGAGATGGACGCTGCCGCCCACCGCCACCACGTTGCCGCCAACCTTGCCGTCGATCTCCACCGAGCCACCCACGGCGACCGCGTTCTGCGCCACCTCCCCCTCGACCCGCACCGAGCCCAGGATCGCCACCGCCTGCTCGGCCGACTCGTTCTTGTCGACGGTGATGCCACCGAAGAGGCGCACCCGGCCGCCTGCGTCGGGCGACATCGGAGGCTCGGGCGCCGCGGGCGGCTCCGGCGTCTCGGCGCCCTCCTCGGACTTGTCGGTCGAGGCGGCAACTGTGCTGTCGGCGCTCTTGTCCGAATCAGCCGGCTCGGGGGTCTCTGCCGCCGCGGACGTCGCAGCGCCGGTGTCGGGGATCTCCTGCTCGCCCTTCGGCGCGACGGGCGCGGCGGGAACGGCGGCGGTCAGCCCGAACAGGGACTGCCGCTCGGCAGCCGGCAGGCGATGGAGACGCTGAATCCACTCGGCGTCCGCGCCCACCCACTGGCGGAGCACGCCGTCGGGCACCCGATTGCCGTTGATGGCGATGGTCTGCCCCACCACTTCGATGGCGCGAATCGCCCCTTCTTCTACTCGCGGCTTGAGCACGACGCCGTCGTGGACCGGCAGGACTTCATATTTTGCCGCCAGGGCGTCGTGGATCGCCTTGCGGTCGGCCGCGGAGGTTGACGTCGAGGCAGGGGCCGCCGCTTTGGATGGAGCCGGCGAAGCCGGCGGGGTCTGCCCCGCGAGGGGACAGCCGAAAACGACCAGGGCGCCGAGGATCAATGCGGCAGCGCGAAAACGAGGCTGCGGATCAAGAATTAACATAGGTCCAACTCCTGTCACGTGTGATGAGGCCGCGGAGAGAGCGGAATGCGAGCAGCGAGACCAGGAGACACGAGACCAGGACCAGGGCCATGGTGGGCGTTTCGAGAGGCGTCGCCAACGCACGGCCGACGGTCATCAGGAAGTCCCACAGCCCGAGGGCCGACCCCAGCCAGCGGCAGGCCGTGACCAGGGAGCTCGTCCAGATCCGTACCAACCCCCCCACGCTCAGCAAACCCGCGACGGCGCGCAGCATCTGGGGGAGCCAGAGCACCGAGACACCGATCGACAGCAGGCAGAGGGTGAGCGCGGCGCGCACCCAGAGCGAGGTGAAGAGACTCCGCCGCGGCATCGCCGGCAGTGCCGCCGGTACCGCCGCCGTCTCCATCTCCAATCGGGCCCGCAGCATCACCCGGTCGGCGAAACCGGCCGGCGGCAGCAGCGGCGGCAGAGCGGTGAACAGCGCCGCCAGCGCGGCGTCGGCCTCGTCCGCGCGGTCGTTCTGCTCGGCGGCGAGCCAACGGTCGAGGAGGTCTTGATCTGCGGAGCGCATTCGGTTCTTTCTCCTTCAATCTGCCCTACGAGACCCGCGCGTCGCGGGTTTCTCGCGGCGCCCATCCCATGTCGGTCATCTGTTGCGCGAGCTCTTTGCGGGCGCGGTGAAGATTGGTCTTCACCGTGCCGAGCGGCAGCCCGGTCACCTCACAGATCTCCTGGTACGACGCCCCCTCGACGTAGAACATCACCACCGACTCGCGGTACTCGGGCCGCAGGCGGGCGATGGCCTGCTCGAGCGCCCGCGCCATGTCCCGGCGCTCGGCGGCGGTGGCCGGGCTCTCCGCCGAGCCGTCGGCGAGCACCGCCGCCAGGCTTCCCCGGTCGTCGTCCCTCGTCCCTGATGAAGATGACGCCTCCAGGGGCACCGTCTCCGGGGTGCGCCGCCGCAGGTAGTCGATCGTCGCGTTGTGGGCGATCTTGAACAGCCAGCTCGACAGCTTGCGCTCCGGATCGTAGGTGTCGAGGCGCCGGAACGCCTTGATGAACACCTCCTGCGCCAAGTCCTCGGCCGCCGCCGGATCCTGCAGCATGCGAGCCACCAGGCTGTACACCGGCCGCTCGAAGCGCACGACGATCTCCCGGAAGGCCTCCTGACGGCCTTCGAGCGCACGCGCCACGAGCTCGGCATCGGTCAGCATCCCGCTCCCAATCGGCTAAGATCCTCTCGCGATTCTCGGTTCCACGACCTTCTCGGAGGACTCTATGAGAAAAACCCTGCTCCCCGCTCTCCTCGCCCTTCTCCTCGCCGCCCCCCTGACGACCGCCCGGGCCGCCACCCTCGCCGGCGTCACCCTCCCCGACAAGGCCGATGTCAATGGCCAGAGTCTCGTCCTCAACGGCCTCGGCCTGCGCACCAAGCTGTTCATCAAGGTCTACGTCGGCGGCCTCTACCTGCCCCAGAAGGAGAAGTCGGCGCAGACGGTCCTCGCCACCGACGCCGCCCGCCAGATGCTGCTCTCCTTCATCTATGACGTCAGCAAGAGCCAGATGTGCGACGCCTGGGACGAGGGTCTGGAGGCCAACACCCCCAACGCCTCGGCCGAGGTGAAGAAAAACTTCAAGACCCTGTGCACCTGGATGGACGGCGTCGGCAAGGGGCAGAAGCTCGTGCTGACCTACCTCCCGGCCGAAGGCACCCGCGTCGAGGTCGGCGGCAAGGCCAAGGGCACGCTGCCCGGCAAACCGACCGCCGACGCCATCCTCGCCACCTGGATCGGCGCCAATCCAGCTCCTGGTAAAGATTTCAAGAACGCCGTCCTCGGCCAGTGAGACCGCCGGAGCCCCCGGACAGGATAGCAGGGACAAAAAAAGAGGAGCGCTCCGGGGCGCTCCTGTTGGAGGGATGAGAGGAGGCTTAACCTCCCCGCAAGAGCAAGAGTAGAAGTTGCATCCGCATTTGTCAATAACCTGGTCCCACAAAATTCATCAAGACTCACGAGCGCAGGGCCACGGCGAGGATCACGGCGCCGAGAATCAGGCGGTAGACCACGAAGACGGTGAGATTCTGCCGGCGCAGCCAGTTGAGCAGCCAGGCGATCACCAGATAGCCGACGACGGCCGAGACCACCACGCCGATGAGCATCGGCACCAGGTCGGCCGCGGTCACGTGGGCGGCCATCAGGTCCTTGGCGCTCTTCAACGCCACCAGCACGCCGATCGGAATGCTGAGCAGGAAGGAGAAGCGCGCCGCGGTGGGCCGGGCGAACCCCAGCAGCAGGGCGGCGGTCATCGTGATGCCCGAGCGCGAGGTGCCGGGCACCAGAGCCAACGCCTGGGCCATGCCGATGATCAGCGCCGCGGAGTAGCCGAGGTCGCCGAGCTCGCGGTTCTTCCGCCCGATGCGGTCCGCCAGAAAAAGCAGCAGGCCATAAAAGATCGACGTCCCCGCGATGAGCAGCGGATTGCGCGCCTGCGTCTTCACCCAGTCGTGGATCAGCAGGCCGACGATCCCCGCCGGAATGGTGGCGAGGGTGATGCACAGCGCCAGGCGGCGCGGCGGGTAGTCGCCGTCCGACGAGCGCGGCTGGCCGGTGAAGAAGCCGATCACCAGGTCGCGCACGTCGAGGCGGAAGTAGAGCAGCGTGGCGATCAGGGTGCCGGTGTTGGTGGCGATGTCGAAGTCGAGCCCCTGGTCCTTCCACCCCAGGAAATAGGGGACGAGGATCAGGTGCGCGGAGGAGCTGACCGGGATGAACTCGGTGATCCCCTGGACCACAGCGAGCAGCACGGCATGCCAGGGATTCACAAGCGGCGCCTTTTGGACATGCCGGGGATTCTATGTCCGATTTGCAGTCCGGCAAGCGGTATACTTCCGCGCCCATGGAAACCCTCCTCGTCACCGGCGGCGCCGGATTCATCGGCAGCAACTTCGTCCGTCTCGTCCTTTCGGAGACAGCCGAAGCCCGTGTCGTCATTCTGGACAAGCTCACCTACGCCGGGAGCCTGGAGAGCCTGTCGGACCTCCTCGCCGACCCGCGCCTCGTCTTCGTCCAGGAGGACATCGCCGACCGCAAGGCGGTACGCCACCTGTTCGCCGAGCACCGGCCCACCGCGGTGGTCAACTTCGCCGCCGAAAGCCACGTCGACCGCTCGATCGAGGACGCCAGCGCCTTCATCCAGACCAACATCGTCGGCACCTTCGAGCTGATCGAGGCCGCGCGCCACTATCTAAAGGAAGGGGCAGACGCTTTCCGCTTCCTCCACGTCTCGACCGACGAGGTCTACGGCAGCCTCGGCCCCGCCGGGCTCTTCTCGGAGACCACCGCTTACGCCCCCAACTCTCCCTACGCCGCCTCCAAAGCCGCGGCCGACCACCTGGTGCGGGCGTACCACGAGACCTACGGCCTGCCGGCTCTGCTCACCAACTGCTCCAACAACTACGGTCCCTACCAGTTCCCCGAGAAGCTCATCCCGCTGATGATCCTCAACGCCGTCGAAGGCAAACCGCTGCCCATCTACGGCGACGGCGGCAACATCCGCGACTGGCTCTACGTCGAGGACCACTGCCGCGGCATCCTCGCCGTCCTCCGCCGCGGCACGCCGGGCGAGAAGTACAACCTCGGCGGCCGCAGCGAGCGCACCAACCTGCAGGTCATCGACACCCTCTGCGACCTCGTCGAAGCCGAGCAGCCGGCCGCCGGCAACCCCGCCCTCCAGGCCAAGGGGATCACCTCCTACCGCGGCCTCAAGACCTTCGTCGCCGACCGCCCCGGGCACGACCGCCGCTACGCCATCGACGACACCAAGATCCGCCGCGAGCTCGGCTGGGGGCCGCGGCACGACTTCACCACCGGGATGCGCGCCACGGTGCGCTGGTACCTCCACAATCGCGCCTGGTGCTCGGCCGTGCAGGCCGGCAAATACGAGCGCGAGCGCCTCGGGCTGATCCGGAGCTGAAATGTCCCATCAGATCGTGTTTGAGCCGACCTCCCTGGATGGGGTCATCCTCGTCAAGCCCGCCGTCTTCCGGGACCCGCGCGGCTTCTTCCTCGAGACCTACCACCAGGAGAAGTACCAGGCGAACGGCATCCCGGATTCCTTCGTCCAGGACAACCACTCCTACTCCGTGCGCGGCACCCTGCGCGGCCTCCACGCCCAGCTCCGCTTCCCCCAGGGCAAGCTGGTGCGGGCCATCGTCGGCGAGATCTTCGACGTGGCGGTCGACGCCCGGCCGGCCAGCCCCACGTTCGGCAAGTGGGCCAGCGCCGTCCTCTCCTCCGACAACCACCACCAGCTCTACGTCCCGCCCGGCTACGTGCATGGCTTCGTGGTGACCAGCGAGACCGCCCACGTGCAGTACAAGTGCACCGACTTCTACCATCCCGAGGACGAGATCTCCGTCCTGTGGAACGATCCGGAGATCGGGATCGAGTGGCCTATTGGACCTGACTGGCCGGTCACGGAACCGATCCTCAAGGAGAAGGACCGCAACGCACCGCGGCTCGCGGAGATCGTGGACACGCTGCGCGCCGCCGGTTATTGAGATGGGCTTGCAAGAGCCGCATGGTACGATCCGCCCGATCTGACCGGCACCCCTCCCGTCGCGGAGAACCGGCCGGAATCGCCGAAAGGAGCACTGCTTGCCCATCCAGTTCGACCCGTCGTTCTGGCAGGATTGTTGGACCTACGAGAAGGGCGTCCAGGACGACATCAAATGCGCCATCCTCGCTGCGGGCCTGGGCAAGCGGATGGACCCTTTGACGGCACGGCATCTTCCCAAGCCTCTCTTCCCCCTGGGAGGGAAGATTCCGATGGCGGAGGTCTGGGTGCGCCGGCTCGTCGAGTCCGGCATCACCGACATCTCGATGAATCTCTGTGTCCTCAAGAACACGATCAAGCGCTACTTCCGAGACGGCACCAAGCTCGGCGCCAGCATCCGGTACGTGGAAGAGGACACTCCGAGCGGAACGCTGGGCGGCGTCTGCAAGCAGGGGTTGGGAGCGAAGGCGAAACGTGTCCTGCCCGGCGAGAGCATGCCCCTGGGGCCGGAGTTCCGCGGCTCGACGCTGATCGCCCCCAGCGGCGACATCGTGACCAACTTCGGCTCCGAGCTGCTGGAGCAGATGTACGACGAGCACAAGCGGATGGGCGCCGCCTTGACGATGATTCTCGTTCCCGTGCCGTGGGACAGGAGGAAGGACTATGGCACGGTGGTCCTCGACCGGCCGGAGCCCCGGACCGGCATCCTGTCGCAATCCGGCCGGATCGAGGAGTTCCGGGAGAAGGACCCGGATTCTCCCAGCAACCTCAACAACGCGTCGATCTACATGATCGAGATGGACCTCCTCAAGACGCTCGACCCGTTGCGGACCGCGGCGAGCGCCGACGCCGAGAACGCCTTCTACGACTTCGGCAAGCACGTCTTCCCGGCGCTGCTCG
>DATARD010000061.1:0-25212 GCA_036264355.1 Thermoanaerobaculia bacterium | reverse complement strand
TCGCTCCCACACGGGTAATCTGGTTGTCGTTGCTCCCTCAAATCCACCAAAAAACTCTTACGTCCACGAGTTGTACTGATTTATTTTATCTCGCGTCCCAAGCCCTCTCTTTTCTGATAGTTGTGGAGTTTCCGAGACGTTTAGTTTGGGCGTGATGGCATGGAAGAGGGGATGGATTCCAAGAATCCGGGCGCCGTTTAGAGTCAATCCGAGTACCTTAGGCGAGGGAACCACGATTCAGAAAACCGGAACGGCGGGAACAGTCAACAGCCCAGTGCTGACTCTTAAGGATTCGTCCAGGCTCGTGCTGGTTAACATGATTCCTGAATCTCTTAGTGCAGAGTTGGAACAGAACAGCGGCCCAGTCTTGGCGGTGCATCCAGACGGACAACTAATGGTCAGCGGATGGTATGGTTCTAACATTCCCGCTGGCGGGACACATGCGCCTCTATTTGTCAGCAAGGATGGAGGATGGAGCTGGAAAGCAAATTATGTAGCTTCAGCGACAAGGTTCGGTGACCAATCGTATAGTTTTTCAGGATCGAAACTAAAGCTATACGGGGTGGTGGGCGGTGGCAGTGACCATCTCGTTTCTGTCATGGCGACAGAAGATCCGAGGACGACTGAGCCATTAAAGCTAATATCCATACTAAGCGCCGGTCAAACAAGCGCAGATCAGCCGTTTATTCTGGCGCGGACGTTCGATCAAGATCGTATTTATGTTGGACAGAACTATCTCGGTGGCGAGCTTGGGGGGCAGACTGCGTCGGTGCGTGTGTCCACAGACGGTGGAGCTACTTTCCGCCTTTGGGGTCTAGAGACACGATCGACAGTTGGACAAGATGCGCCTTCTGTACAGCCTGCGGTTGCGAAAGACGGGACTCTCTATGTGGCTTTCATAAGCTGGAAATCGCGAAGCGATAGTTACGGCAACTTTATCGGTGACATTGTTGTCTGTCGCGACGATGAAGGCGCCAAAGCTGCGAGCGGCAGTACCCCTTTCAGGGCGCTTAGAGATCAATCAGATAACAAGCCCGGCCGTATTGTAATGAGTGGGCGCACTTTTCCGTGGGGCGATGAGTTCGGGCAACAACGGATCGGTTCTTACCTTGCTATCGCTGTCGATCCAAATCGGAGTACACGCGTATTCCTAGCCTGGGCAGATCAGACTGACAACATCTATGCAATTCATCTACGGAAATCAGAAGATGCCGGGCAAAGCTGGTCAGGTGATTTACGTACTATCCCATCGGCGGTCAACCCGGCTGTAGCCATCGCGGAAGATGGCGGAGTAGGCTTCCTCTACCAACAACTGGTAGATGCTAGTAAAACCTGGGACACACATCTGGAGACGAGCTATGACGGAGCTACGTTTGGGTCGAATCTATTGCTGAATACGTTTCCTGCGGAAAGTCTCAGGCTCCAGTTTCAGCCTTACTTGGCAGATCGAGGCTTTATTGCAGCCGTTGGCAACGATTTCTATGGAGTCTTTGCAGCATCCAACGATCCGAACCCAAGCCGATTTCCCCAGGGCGTTCGTTTCCAGCGTCGACACCGATTTGGTAAATTGTTGGGCAACGATGGCGTAACTGCTGAGGCAATTTCTATCGACCCATATTTTTTCCATCTAAAGAGGTAAATCGGCGGAGCGCTCTCGTGCGCCCTAATCGCTTCCTTTTTCGTGCCGCTTTTTCGGCTTCCAGTCCTTGGGTACTATCCTGCGGCGGCACGCGAATTACTGTGTCGGGTGGGGCGATCACTTCTGAAGTGGTATGGAATGATGGATCAGACGGTGCGACTGGATGTGGCGTGAGAAATATATTTCCGCTACCGATCTGGCAGCGGAAGGCCAAAATCCCACTCAGCAAAAATGGAGTCTCGGGACGAAATGTCGGCTATATCAATCCGATGCTGTATAGTCACATAGGCCTAGAAGGAGTTCTACGTAATGTCACCAATGGCAACAACTCTACCGAGGTAAGCACAAGATATTCTGCTTGCCCTGGCTGGAATGCATGCACAGGATGGGGTAGCCCCGACGGTGGGAATCTACTGAAAGCGTTCCGATCTCTCCGGCCATCAACGCATTAGTCAGGTGCTCCAACGATGGGGCTCGCGCGCCGGCTCTGCTTGACTGCGAGATGAGGATCTCTTCGGTTGAAAGGCCCTGTTCGGCCGCTGTCTCAGGTTATCGCTTGCGAGACTGCATCGCGGTGCGACTCAGGTTGTCGAGACTGACGTCCGGCCAGAGGTCAGCCCGCCACTCCGTATATATAGTCAGCCTGTGTGAGCAGGGTCACCTGAGCCTCGACGACATCTACTGCATCCAGATCGGTAATCGCTGCAGCTTCGAGATAGCTCCGGACGGCCTCTTCCACGACGGCGTCGACTCCCCGCCCCCTGTCTGCCGGCGAGATCCCGTAGTTGCTCCTCTACGCTGGCCGATAGCTCGATGGTCATGGCCTAGCCCGCGATCACCTCGGCGATGGATGCGGCCAAAACGGCCCTGCGCAGCCACAGCTTCAACAGATCGAGATCGCGGCAGCGCAAGATCTCTTGGCGCTGTGCTTCGCTGACGGCGACGCCGCGCTCTTCCAAGACCTCGAGGACGGCTTCCGCTTTCGCTTGAGCTTTCCCTTGGGCTTCTCCCTCGCTCTTCGCAGTGGCTTTGAGCTGCAGGATCTCCGGATTGTCTTTGGCGGCCAGCGCCTTGACCACGGAGTTGTCAGCCGCGGCAGCGTCGAGCAATGCTCCCACGGAGAGCGGCGCGACAAGGCAGGGGTCCTCGATCTGCGCACCGGCATCCAAGGTGCGCCAGGTCCGGGTCTCCGGAGCCCATTCACAGACCCGCTTGTTGTCCTTGACGAAGATCGCGAAGATTCGCCGCACGCCGCGGTGCTGCATCTCCAGGGCCTTCTCCCGGACGTTCCGCTCGCTCTGCTCCGCGGCGATCTCGAAGGCGATCTCCTCCAGGAAGCGGGTACCCGTTTCCGGATCGATGCCGTCCTTGTAGATACAGGTGTCGCTGGCGAAGTCGGACTTCTCGCCTTGCCGGGTGAGCAGGTCCGACGCCGCGACATAGCCGGGGACGACGTGCGCTTCGACGACGTAGTCGAGCCGGGTCTGCTGGCGGGCGTGAGGTGCCTTCGCGGGGGAGGCGACCACCGCACGGCCGTTGATGATCTCGTCCCGCGTCACCTCTGGCACCACCAGATGATCGTCGACCCTGGGGAAGGAGCCACGGCCCGGCAAGCGCACAGAGGTGCAGGAAGCACCTGGAGCTTTGAGGCTGTAGCCTCGGCGATTTTCATCCATACGCGATATAATACTCCAGAAAGGCCCTGGGACGCACTCCCTACAACAACATACTCGCCAGATTCGCCAATTCCGACCGTTCCCCCTTCTCCAGGTTGACGTGCGCGTACAGCGGGTTTCCCCGGATGCGGTCGATCAGGTAGGAGAGGCCGTTGCTCTGGGCGTCGAGATAAGGGGTGTCGATCTGGAAGATGTCGCCGGTCAGGACGATCTTGGTGTTCTCCCCGGCCCTGGTGATGATCGTCTTCACCTCGTGCGGGGTGAGGTTCTGCGCTTCGTCGACGATGAAGATGACGTTCGAGAGGCTGCGGCCGCGGATGTAGGCGAGGGGGACGATGTGGAGCTTTTCGGTCTCCACCAGCTCGTCGACTTTTTTGTACTCGCGGTCGCGCTCGGCGAATTGGTTTTTGATGATCCCCAGGTTGTCCCAGAGCGGCTGCATGAACGGATTGATCTTCGACAGCACATCGCCGGGGAGGAAGCCGATGTCGCGGTTCGAGAGGGGGACGATCGGCCGGGCGAGGTAGATCTGCCAGTATTGCCGGCGCTGCTCCAGGGCTCCCGCCAGGGCGAGCAGCGTCTTGCCGGTGCCGGCGGCGCCGGAGAGGGTGACCAGAGGGACGTCCGGATTGGTCACCGCGTGCAGGGCGAAGGTCTGCTCGGCGTTGCGCGGCGTGATGCCGTAGGCCATCCCCTTGGGCACCCGTTCGATGCGGTCGAGGCGCGGGTTGAAATATCCGAGGGCGCTCTTCGACTCGCTGCGCAGGATGAAGTACTGGTTCGCGGGCGGTGTCGTGGATGTGATGTCGGCGGTCGGCACCCATTCGTCGCGGTAGAGGCGGTCGATGACTTCCGGGTTGTCGACGCCGAGCTCGCTCTTCCCCTTGTAGAGATGGTCGACGTCTTTGATCTTGATCGTCTCGTAGTCCTCGGCCGCCAGGTTCAAGGCACGCGCCTTGAGACGGAGGTTGATGTCCTTGCTGACCAGGATGACCTGGCGGTCGACCTCGATGCGGGCGAGGGAGATGGCGGCGTTCAGGATGCGGTGGTCCGCCTTCTTGGTGCCGAAGATCTCGCCGGCGTCGACGGTCGACCGTTCGTCGGTGAGGACGCGGAACTTGCCGCGTGCCGGACCGTCCAGCGGGATCCA
Organism: Thermoanaerobaculia bacterium; assembly: GCA_036264355.1. Classification (GTDB taxonomy): domain Bacteria; phylum Acidobacteriota; class Thermoanaerobaculia; order Multivoradales; family UBA5704; genus UBA5704. The sequence goes on along the minus strand of DATARD010000061.1, from coordinate 20,747 downwards.
GTCGTTCAGCATGCTGCGGCCGGCCAGCTTGTCGAGCTGGCGGATGAACTCCCGCGCCTGGAGGTTCAGGACCGAGCTCCCCTTCTTGAACTGGTCGAGCTCCTCCAGCACGGTGATCGGGATCGCGACGTCGTGCTCCTGGAAATTCTGGATCGCGTTGAAGTCGTGCAGGATGACCGACGTATCCAGGACGAAGATCTTGCGTTGCGGCTCGGACATGGAATCAGGCTAGCTCACCCGAAGCCGGCAGGCAAGGCGGCCTTCCTTGGCGGTCCGGTCCTACGACCGGCGCAGCAGCGCGATGCCGCAGGCGGTGAGGAGCAGGCCGAGGGCGGCGAGCCCCCAGGTGGCGAGGGTCGGGATGGAGGTCACCGGGACCGGCGGCAGTGGCGGTGGTGGCGGCCCCAGGGTGCGGCAGACGCCGTCGGCGATGGCGAGCCCTTTGAAACCGTCGAGAAGCGCGCCGGTCCCGACATCTTTCACCGCCGCGACGATGGTCGCCGCCCCGGTCGTGGTGTCGATGGTGAACGTCTCGCTGTGGCCGACCCGGCCGACGCTGCCGGGGTGGATGCCCCAGAGGACCCCCTTGGCGTCGAAGTCGATGCCGCCGTCGACCAGGACGACGGTCCGCAGGGCGCCGATCAGGGTGGCATGGCCGGTGGTGGTGTCGAGTTTCACCAGATTGTCACGGCCGTCGCCGCCGAGGCCGTAGAGGCCGGTCTGGTCGGCGGCGAGGCCGGTGACCTCCTGTCCCTGGATGCCGACCAGCGTCGCGTGGCCGGTGTGCGGGTCGAGCTTGTAGAGCTTCGACGGCTTGGGGGCGTCGGTCGACATGTACAGGCTGCCGTCGGCGGTGAAGGCGAGGCCGGTGTCGGTGATGTCGACGCCGAGCGGTCCGACGGGTGTGCAGGCGCCGGAGGCGATGCTGCAGGTGACGAGCTGGTCGGTGACGTCGTCGACGCCGTAGAGGTTCTTGCAGCCGAGGTCGAAGCTGAACGACTCGACGCCCATGAAGCCGCCGGCCGGACCGATCTTCACCGCCTGGCCGGTCTGCATGTCGATCGAATAGAGGATGTCCTCGGGCGACTCTCCCTCGGGCTGGGGGCGGAACGCATAGCCGGTCTGGGCCGCGGCGGCGGACGCCAGAGTCGACAGGGTCAGGGCAAGAATCACGGCGGCGCCGCGTCGCACCATGGGCAATCTCCTCGCACGAAGGAACGGTCGGAGGAAGACTACACCAGGACGATGCCGCGGGGGAACGGATAAGATGGCCCGGCTTATGACCGACTCCCAGAACGCAGCGCCGCAGCACGCTCCCGGTCCGCTCGGCGCCCGGCTGCGGGTGCTCGCCGCGGCGGCGCTCTTTTCGTCGGCCGGCGCGGCGGTCAAGTCGATCCATCTCAGCGGCTGGCAGGTGGCCTGCTTCCGCTCGGCGGTGACGATCGTGGTGTTCCTGCTCTTCCTGCCCGAGGCGCGGCGCCGGCCGACGGCGAAGGTGCTGCTGGTGGGAGCGGTCTATGCCACCACCATGGTGCTCTTCGTGCTGTCGACCAAGCTGACGACGGCGGCGAGCTCGATCTTCCTGCAGGCGACGGCGCCGCTCTGGGTGGTGCTGCTCAGCCCATGGCTGCTCGGCGAGCGGGTGCGGCTGCGCGACGTGATCTACATGGTGGCGCTGGCGTTCGGCCTGGCGTGTTTCTTCATCGGTCTCGACAGCGCCTCGGCGACCGCGCCGCGTCCGCTGCTGGGGAACGTCCTGTCGACACTCTCCGGGCTGACCTGGGCGCTCACCGTTATCGGCCTGCGGGCGCTCGCCCGGACGGACCGCGGCGGCGGGGGCTGGGCGCCGGCGTCGGCGCTGTGGGGAAACGTCCTGGCGGCCCTGTTCTGCCTGCCGATGGCGGTGCCGGTGGTGGGCAGCACGGCGGCGGACTGGTGGATCATCGGCTACCTGGGCGTCTTCCAGCTCGCCGTCGCCTACATCTTCCTGCTGCGCGGCATCCGGAGCGTGCGCGCGCTCGAAGCCTCTCTCCTCCTGCTCCTCGAGCCGGTGCTCAATCCGATCTGGGCCTGGATCGTCCACGGCGAGCGTCCCGGCCCCTGGCCGCTCACCGGCGGCGGCATCATCGTCGTGGCGACGGTGGTGAAGAGCTGGTGGGACACGCGAGGGTGAGCCTGGAGGGAGCCCGGCGGGAGGTCTGCTGCAACTCCGGCCGGCCCGGACCGTCTTAGTAGGAACGATGGCGATGGCGACGCTCGGGACCGATCTGTTGTACGCCTGCCGGCTCTGGCGCCGGGTGCCGGTTTTCGCCGTCGTGGTGGTCTGCACGATCGCGCTGGCCGTCGGCGCCGCGACGGCGGTGTTCTCCGTGATCCACGGTCTGTTGGGTCCGCTGCCGTTTCCGGAGCCCGACCGCCTGGTCAGTCTCTATTCGCGGTTTGGCGGCGGTGGGAAGCCCATGGACGTCACGCCGAAAGATTTCATGCGCTGGCGGTCGCACGCCCGTTCGTTCTCCCGCCTCGCGGCGCGGCGCATGGTCGCGCTGAGCTTCGCCGTGCCGGGGAGCGATCCCGAGCGCATCATCGGATGGGGAGCGACCGCGGGCTACTTCGACCTCCTCGGCTGTCCACCGCTGGCCGGCCGTCTCTTGCGGGAGGCTGACTATGCTCCGGGCGCGCCGCCCGTCGCGGTGCTGTCCCAAGGCCTCTGGAGGAGCCGTCTGGGCGGCGATCCGCGCGCGGCCGGCCGGACGGTGCTGCTCGATGGCCAGGCGGTGACGGTGGTGGGCATTCTGAACGACCGGGTGGAGGAGGGGCTCGGCGACGTCTGGCGGCCCATGGTCGCCGATCCCGAGGGGCGGCAGCACGACAACTCGATCCTGGTCGTCCTCGGGCGGCTCCTTCCCGGCGTCTCGGTCGCGCAAGCGCGGCATGAGATGCAGAGAGTGGTGGGCGAGGAGCCCGCCCCATCTCGGCCCCAGCGCGTTCCTGGCGTGGTGGTCGTGCCCCTGCGCGACGATTTGCTGGGGACGATCCACCGCGGCCGCCTGGCGGCGCTGCTCACCGCGGCCGGGTGCCTGTTCCTGGTCGCCTGCGCCAATCTCGTCAGCTTGAGCTTTGCCTGGATCTCCTGGCGGCGGCGGGAGATCGCCATCCGGGTGGCGCTCGGCGCGGCGCCGGGCCGGATCGTGCGCCAGCTCCTGACCGAGGTGCTCGTCCTCGCCTCGGCCGGCGGCTTGCTCGGCGTGGCGTTCGCGGTGGCGGGCCTGCGGGTGATCCTCGGTCTCAACCCGGGCGCGGTGCCGCGGATCGCCGGCGCCCTGGTCAACGGCACGTGCCTGCTGTTCGCGCTCGCCGTCTCCCTGCTGGCCGGGGTTGCGGTGGGGATCTGGCCCGCTCTGGATGCGGCGCGGCCGGCGCTGCGCGCCCTGCTCGGCGCGGAGGCCGGCGGCCGGGAGCACGCTCCGGTCCGCTGGTTGGGCGGCGCGCTGATCGCCGTCGAAGTGGCCGCGGCCTTTGTGCTGCTCTCCTGTGCCGGTCTCTCGCTGCGCAGTTTCTTCCGCCTGGCGGCAGTCGATCCCGGGTTCCACACCGAGCGGAGACTGACGGCGCGCATCGCCGTTCCCGAGCCGCGCTACGGCGAGCGTGGCCAGGGCATCTTCTACATGACGCTCGCGGAGCGTTTGCGGGCTCGATCCGGAATCGACGCGGCCGGCGTGCTGTTCCCGCTGCCCACGGGTCTGGACAGCATGGCCCTCGAGTTTTTCGTCCCGGGAAAGGCGCCCGGTCCGCCGGTCCGCCAGGTCTCCATCTTCCGCATCGTCACGCCGGGAACCCTGGAGACCCTGGGCATCCCGTTGGTGGCGGGGCGGGACTTTGCGGTGGCGGACGGCGCGGATGCGCCCTGGGTCGCCGTCGTCAACGAGTCGCTGGCCCGCCGCGTCTGGCCCGGCGTCCCGGCGGTCGGCCGGGTCTTCGGCCTGCCCCAGGCCAACGGCTCTCTCGGCCGGACCACCATCGTCGGGGTGGCCGCCGACCTCCGCAACCGGCTGGACGAGGAGCCCGTGCCGGAGATGTATCTCCCCTTCAGCCAGTGGGGCGTTCCGGAGGCCAGCGTCGTCGTCCGCACCACCCTCGAGGCGAAAGAGGTGGACCGCATCCTGCGCGCGACGGTGCACGCCTTCGATCCCAGAGTGCCGGTGGATCCTTCCAGGCCGTTTGACAGCGTGGTCTCCGAGTCGCTCTCGCCGTTCCGCTTCGGAGCCGTCCTGCTCGCGCTCTATGCCGCGCTCGCCCTGGTCCTGGCGGCGGTGGGAGTCTACGGCGTCATCAGCTACTCCGTCGCCCGGCGCCGGCGTGAGATCGCCCTGCGCGTGGCGCTCGGAGCGCGCCGCGGCGCCATCCTCTGGATGGTCTGCCGGCAGACGCTTCTGCCCACCTGCGCCGGGCTGGCCGCCGGTTTCGCGGCAGCCCTGGCGGCGGGCCGCTTGCTCGCCGGGCAGCTCTTCGGGGTGAGCGCCGGCGATCCCGCCGTCTTCCTCACCGTCCTTGCCGTTCTCCTGGGCGTGGGCCTGTGCGCCACCGCCGAGCCGGCGTTGCGCGCCTCCGCGACCGATCCGGCGGACGCGATGCGCTAGCCCGGCGTCACGTCGACCACCTGGCCCGTCTGCACCCGCGGCGCGATGTCACCAGACGGGCCCGACGGATCCAGACGGGCCTCGATGAGGATCATCTGGGAGGCGGCGTCGATCTCCGGCGCGATGCGCTCGATGTGGCCGGGGAGGGCGAGGTTCTGGCTGCGGATGTGGATGGTCACCGCGCCGCCCGCCGCGAGGTTCCGCGCCTCCTCGGGCGGCACGGCGGCGCGCACCAGCAGATCGCCGCCGCTGATCAGACGGACGATGTGGGTGCCCGGGCCGACCACGGCGCCGACGTCGACGAAGCGCTCGGCCACCCGGCCGGCGAAGGGCGCCCGGATGTCGCTCTGGCCGAGCGAGGTCTCGAGCTGTTTCACCCGCGCGCGCTGCTCGCCGACGCGGGCCTGCGCCGCCTGCAAGTTTGAGGCGGAGGTCTTCACCGCCAGCTCGGCCGAGGCGATGTCCTCTTTCGAGAAGAAGTCCGGGTTCTGGCGGCGGCGCTGGGCGCGTTGCTGCGCCTCGTTGGCCTCGGCGGTCGCCCGGCCGGCGTCGGCCTCGGCGGCGCGCAACGTCGAGCGGGCCATCTCCAGGTCCTGCGCCACCAGGCGGGTGTCGAGAGAGGCGATGCGGTCGCCGCGCTGCACCTGATCGCCGATCTGCACAGGCACCGCGGCGAGCCGGCCCTGTGAGTCGGAGGTGACGTCGACCGACGAGCGGGCGACGATGACGCCGAGCCATCCTTCGGCGCGAGGCTGCGCGGGAGCCGGGGCCGGAGCGGTTGCCGCGGCGTGAGCCGCCGGGCGCGGCGCGGGCGGTGGAGGGGCCTCGCGCGCTTTGCACCCAGCGCAACATGCCGCCAAGAGGATCGCGCCGGTCGCTCGCCGAAAAGCCATGCGGGTATCTTATCGCGAGCGCCCCAATAGACGCGCCCACCCCGGCTGCGCTCTAATCCCGTCTCGTGCCACACGCCATCCGCAAACCCGTCCTTTCGGTCCTTTGTGTCCTTTTGGTCCTTTCCTTCCACCGCCCCGCGCCCGCGCAAACCTCTCCTCCCACCACCACCCTCCGCCTGCCCGGCCTCGCCCAACCGGTCACCGTGCTGCGCGACACCTGGGGCATTCCGCACATCTACGCCGAGACCCAGGACGACCTGTTCTTCGCCCAGGGCTTTGTGGCGGCGCAGGACCGCCTGTTCCAGATGGAGCTCTGGCGGCGCACCGGCGAGGGGCGGCTGGCGGAGATCGTCGGCCAGAGCGCGGTGGGGCGCGACCGCTTCGCGCGGCTGGTGCGCTACCGCGGCGATCTGAAGACGGAGTATGAGAGCTACGCGCCCGACGCGCAGGCGATCATCGCGGCGTTCGTGCGCGGCGTCAACGCCTATATCGCGTCGGTCAAGAACGACCTGCCGCTCGAATTCCGCCTCGCCGGCTTCGCGCCGGAGCCGTGGACGCCCGAGGTCTGCCTCACCCGCCTGGCCGGCTGGGGGATGACCGGCAACGCCTCGCTGGAGGTGCTGCGCGCCAAGCTCGCCCGCGAGATCGGCGCCGACCTGGTCGACGAGCTGGTGGCGACCGATCCGCCGCGGAAGATCGAGATCCCGGCCGGGCTCGATCTCGCGGGGATCGACGAGAGCGTCCTCGGCGGCGCGCTGGCGGCGGGGGCGCCGGTGACGTTCGAGCCGCAGCAGGGGAGCAATAATTGGGTGATTGACGGATCTCTTTCTGCGACCGGCAAGCCACTTTTGGCCAACGATCCGCATCGTTCGATCCAACTGCCGAGCCTGCGCTGGATGGTCCACCTGGTCGGGCCGGGCTGGAACGTCATCGGCGCCGGCGAGCCGGCTCTCCCCGGCGTCGCCGCCGGCCACAACGACCGCATCGGCTTCGGTTTCACCATCGTCGGCATCGACCAGCAGGACCTCTACGTCGAAGCGACCAATCCAGCGCACCCGAACGAGGTGCGCTGGAACGGCCGCTGGGTGCCGATGCGGATCGAGCACGAGCGCATCGCGGTCAAGGGCGGCGCGCCGGTCGAGGTCGATCTCAAATTCACCGCCCACGGCCCGGTGCTGCACGAAGATCCGGTCCGCCATCGCGCCTACACCTTGCGCTGGGTGGGCAGCGAGCCGGGCACCGCGGGCTATCTCGCCGGGCTCTCGCTCGACCGGGCACGGAGCTGGCCGGATTTCCTGCGCGCCACGGAACGCTGGAAGGTCCCCGCCGAGAACATCCTCTACGCGGACGTCGACGGCAACATCGGTTGGCAGGTCACCGGCCTCACTCCAGTACGCCCCAAGGGGAAAAATGGCTGGGCCGGACTGCTGCCCGTGCCCGGCTACGGCCGCTTCGAATGGCAGGGCTTCCTGCCGCCGGCCGAGCTGCCGCGCTCTTTCAATCCGGCCTCGCACTCGATCGCCACGGCGAACCACAACATCCTGCCGCCGGGCTACAGCCACGAGCTGGGCTACGAGTGGGCGCCGCCGTTCCGCTTCCAGCGCATCGGCGAGATGCTGCGGTCGCTGGGGACGGCGGATCACAAGCTCACCGTGGAAGACTTCGAGCGGATGCAGCTCGACACGGTGTCGCTCCCGGCCCGCCGGCTGGTCCGTCTCCTCGCCGCCGCCCGGGGAGCGGGCCCGGAGATCCGTCCGTGGGTCGAGCGCCTCACCGGCTGGGACGGCTCGATCGGGCGCGACTCGTCGCCCGCGGCGCTCTACGAGATCTGGCTGCGCAAGCTGCCGGCGGCGATCTTCAAGCCGAAGCTGCCGGAGGCGACGTGGAAGCTGGCGGCCGGCTTCCTCTCCCCCGACAAGGTGCTCGACGTGCTGGAGACCGCGAGCCCGCGTTGGTTCGGAAGCGGAGAGGCGGGGCCGTCTCCGAGCGTCGCACGAGATGCGGCCCTGCTCACCGCGCTCGACGCCGCGGTGGCGGAGGCGCAGAAGGAGCTCGGACCCGATCCGGCGGCGTGGCGCTGGGGGAGCCTGCACAAGACGCCGTTCCATCATCCGCTGGCCATCGACGCGGAGCGGAAGGCGCAGCTCGACCTGCCGTCGCCCGAGCGCGGCGGCGACGGCGACACGGTGATGGCGGCGACCGGCCGGGGATGGGGGGCGAGCCACGGCGCCTCCTTCCGCGAGATCCTCGACCCCGGCGACTGGGACCGCTCGGTCGCGATCAACGTGCCCGGCCAGTCGGGCCGGCCGGGGAGCCCGCACTACGGCGACCTCCTGCCGCTCTGGGCGGACGGACGCTACTTCCCGTTCCTGTTCAGCCGCGAGGCGGTCGAAAAGGCGGCGACGGAGCGGCTCACGCTGGAGCCGCCGGAGCCGCCGCAACCACCAGCCACCCCCGCCGTTCCGGAGATTCCGGGCGCCACCGTCATGGACTTCATCGAGTTCGGCGCTGTGCCGGTCTTCCGTCCCGCGGGCGAGCCGTCGCAGGTCGTCATCCTCCTCTCCGGCAGCCAGGGCGTCGGCGCGCAGGAGGCGGAGGTCGGCAACGCCCTCGCCGGCCTGGGCGCGCTGGTGCTGGCGGTCGACGTGCCGCGCTATGTGGAGACGGTGGCGAAGAGCAAGGCGGAGTGCCTGTATCCGGGGGCCGAGCTGCGCGAGCTGAGCCAGAGCGGCCAGGCGCGGAACAATCTGACCTCCTACCACACGCCGATCCTGGTGGGCGTCGGCACCGGCGGCGGCTTCGCCTTCGTCAGTCTCGCGCAGGCGCCGTCGGGCAATTTCGCCGGCGCGATCAGTCTCGGCTTCTGTCCTCTGGTGGTGACGGAGAAGGAGCTCTGCCACTCGAACGGCATCCGCTGGGACCGGCAATGGACCGGCCCCGGCGTGCGGCTCCTCCCGGACCGCCGGCTGGACGCTCCGTGGATCGTCTTCGACACCGCAACGCCGCCGGCCGGCTGTCCGGCGATCGCCAAGCCAGCGGACGCGCCGGACATCGTGCCTGCGATGCCGACCGCCTCGCGGGTCCACCTCCCCGCCGGCCTCTCCCCCGAAGCGGCGGCGAGCGCCTGGAAATCCGCCCTGCCGGCCGCCTTCGCCAAGGTCATCGCGGAGCACAGGAAGTCGGAGGAGGCGCGCAAGACCCGTCTCGGCGACCTCGCCGACCTGCCGTTGATCGAGGTGCCGGCGGAGGCGCCGCCGGTCGACGCGCTGGCGGTCGACGTCACCGGCTCCGGCGGCTATGAGGGGTTCGACATCGAGATCGGCCAGGCGCTGGCGGCGCAGGGGGTGCCGGTGGTGGCCCTCTCCTCGCTCGACTACTTCTGGATCAACCGCGACCCCGACGGCGCGGCGCGCGACCTCGCCCGCGTGCTCGACCACTATCTGGCGGCGTGGCACAAGAGCAAGGCCGTCCTCTTCGGCTACTCGCAGGGCGCCGACATCCTGCCGTTCATGGTCAACCGGCTGCCCGCTCCGCTGCGCGCCAAGGTCGCCGCCGTCGGCCTCATCGGGCCGGACGACACGGCGGAGCTCGACAACGGCCTGAGCGATTACACGGCGGGACGCGAGGCGCCGCCGAAGCTGCCGGTGGCGCCGGAGATCGAGCGCGTTGTGCAAACGGGGACGGCGGACAACAAGCTGGTCTGCATCTATGGCAAGACGGAGCGCGGCGCGCTGTGCCCCAAGCTCGATCCGCAGCTCGGCGTCGACCGGTTCGCCGTGCCGACCGGCCATGCCTTCCAGGGGCACGCGCCGCAGATGATCGCCCGCGTGCTCGCCGCGGCCGGCCTCACCGTCCGTCCGGTGGCGCCGGCTCCGCCGGAGGACGAGAAGCCCGCATCTCCTCCCACTCCTCCCGCAGCAGCGACCACAGCTCGATATCCGCGCTCCTCCCCTGGGTGAACGTCGCCTTGCGCATCACCCCCTCCAAGCGGAAGCCGTTTCTTTCCAACACCTTCCGCGAGGCGGCGTTCTCGAGCAGCACGGCCGCCTGCAGACGCGCGATCTTCTTCGTGGAGAACAGCCAGCCGATGAGCAGCCCGGCGGCCTCGGTGGCGATCCCCCGCCCGCGGCGGACCGGCTCGTAGACGTTGTAGGCCAGCTCGTAGCCGTCGATGTAATGCGCGGGCCGGAAGTAGCCGACCGTGCCGATGATGCGGTCCTCGCCATCCACCATGAGCAGCCGGCCGACCTCTTCGGTCAGGAAACCGGTCTCCTGAAGCTGCCGGCGGAACGCCGACTCCGCGATCAGCCGGTGCGGGAGATAGTCCCCTTTGCGCGTCAGGTCGTTCTCCAGGTCGAGCAGCGCATCGAGATCGCTCTCGCGGATCACACGCAGGTTGATGGCGCGGCCTCTGATCATCGGTGTCTCCCCCCTCTCGAAGGCAGATTGTCGCACGTGTCACGGTTCGGCGCTTCCGGGCAACTTGTACTGTAGAGGCTCGACACCATGGCACAGGACAGGGAGGACAGCGTCACGGCTGCGCTGGAACGGCTCGCACCGGTTCTCGGACCCGTTTTCACCGCGTATCAGATCCCCGCGGAGACCCAGCGGGAGATCGTGGACGAGGCGCGCCACATCCTGTTTGCCAAGTGGCCGCAGCTCGCGCAGCCCGACGCCTGGCTGCTGCGCCGCATCCTCGACCGCTGTCATGCCCTGGCGGAGGCCGAGGACGGCACGGAATTCTGACCGCACGCCGCCCTGGTGTACCCTTTGCAGCTCATCCGGCCGCGGAGCCGTGTGAGGTGACGAGATGAGATACCAGGCCCTTGTCTGTTGGTTCCTGATCCTGAGCGCCGGCGCCGTGCAGGCGGCACCGGCCGGCTCGACGGTCATGCAGTTCGTGCAATACGGCGCGGTGCCGGTGTTCCGGCCGGCCGGCGAGCCGTCGCAGGTGGTGATCCTGCTCTCCGGCGACCAGGGGATCGGCAGCCGGGAGACCGAGGTGGGCAACGCCCTCGCCGCCGCCGGCGCGCTGGTCTTCGCGCTCGACGTGCCGCACTACCTCGAGTCGATCGTGCAGGCCAAGGGCAAGTGTCTCTCTCCCGGCACCGAGATCCACCAACTGGGCCAGAACGGCCAGGCGCGGACCGATCTCCCCGTCTACCACCCGCCGATCCTGGTGGGCGTCGGCTCCGGCGGCGCGCTGGCCTTCGCCACCCTCGCCCTGTCGGCGCCGGGCACCTGGACCGGCGTGGTGAGCCTCGGCTTCTGTCCGGTCTACGCCGCGCCCAGGCCGTTCTGCCCGGCCGGCGACCTGCAAACCGACCCGAAGTGGCCCGGCCCCGGAGTCCGCTTCCTGCCCGACCGCGACAACAAGACACCGTGGATCGTCCTCGACGAGGTTGCCGCTCCAGGCGAATGTCCGAGCGCGCCGGCAGCGGAGATCCCGTCCTTCATCGCCGCGACGCCCGGCGCCTCGCGCGTGCCGCAGAGCGCCTGGAAGACCGAGCTGCCCAAGGCGCTCGCCGAGATCGCCGGCAAGCGCAAGGAGGCGGAGGCGGCGCGGCGGGCACACCTTGGCGACCTCGCCGACCTGCCGCTGGTCGAAGTGCCGGCGACCGCGCCGGAGATCGACGCCTTCGCGGTCGACGTCACCGGCTCGGGCGGCTATGAAGGGCTCGATGTCGAGATCGGCGACGCGATGGCGGAGCAGGGAGTGCCGCTGGTGGCCCTCTCCTCCCCCGACTACTTCTGGACCACCCGCGACGCCGAGGGGATGTCCCGCGATCTCGCCCGCATCCTCGAGCATTATCTGAAGGCGTGGCACAAGAGCAAGGTCGTGCTGATCGGCTACTCGCAGGGCGCCGACGTCATTCCCTACATGGTCACCCGCCTGCCGGAGGAGTTGCGCGCCAAAGTGGCCTCGATCGGTCTGGTCGGGCCGGACGATCAGGCGGAGCTCGACATGGGCCTCTCCGGCTTCCGCAACCGCAAGCCCCCGGCGACGCTGCCGGTGATATCGGAGACGGCGGAAACGGCGCGGCTCAAGGGCCACAAGGTGGTGTGCGTCTACGGCAAACGGGAGAAACACTCGATCTGCCCGGCGCTCGATCCGGCGCTCCGCATCGATCTCCTCACCGTCGGCAGCGGGCACGGCTTCAGCGGACGCGCGCCGGAGATGATCGAGCGCTTCCTCACCGTCGGCGGATTGCCGGTGCGGGCAGCGAAGCCGTAGACGGCCCAGCACATGGCGAACGACACCCTCCCGCGCCTGCGCGGCCTCCTCTCCCGTGCTCTGCTCGGCGCCCTGCTGCTGGTCGCCGTCGCCAACTGGCAGAAAGGCCACCTCGACGGCCCGGAGCGCATCCTCCCCGAGCTGCGCCAGGAGCCGCTCCAGGGCGCCACCGACCGCGCGCCCTTCACCTTTCAATACCAGGGCAAGCGCTGCTCGGTGCGGCCGGTCGCCACCTATGAGCTGTGGGGCCTGGTGGTCAGCCACAACAACATCAAGAGCGTCGCCGACATCTACCACGACAGCAGCTCGGTGGACACCAAGGACCTCTGCACCGTCTGGGGCGCCAACCTCACCCGCCCCGACTACCTGCGCGCCGACTTCAAGAGCGGCCCCTTCACCTGCTACGTCAGCTTCCCGGCGGGCGTCAACTTCAACCTGACCCAGATCGGCAACAACCACCTGCTCACCGACAGCCCCGCCATCCGTGCCGCCGTCGACCGCGTCCGCCTCGGCGACCAGGTCCACCTGCGCGGCCTGCTGGTCGACTACCAGATGGAGGATTGGGAGAATTTCTGGCGCAAGACCAGCACCCGCCGCGACGATTCCGACTGCGAAGTCATCTTCGTCGAGCAGCTCGACGTCCTGCGTCCCGGCACGCCGGGCTGGTACCGCGCCTGGCGTCTCGGCTGGTGGCTCGCCGCCCTCTGCACCGCCGCCTGGCTCACCCTCTATTGGATCGAAGCCGGCCGCAACCCCGTCGGCCTCGGCCGGCTGTAAAGCTCTTCAGGCCGGCGCCCTCAACGCAGCCGCAGCCGAAAGATCCCCCGCGTGCTCGTCCCCGCGTAGAGAGTGCCGTTCTCCGCGTCGAACGCCAGCGCGCGGGTGACGGTCGCCTCGAAGAAGGGGTTGCGGGCGCCGACTCTCTGCCAGCCGTCGCGCCGCCACTGGAAGACTCCGGAGATCTCCACGCTGACGTAGGGGTGCTCCGGGGCGGCCGGATCGAAGGCCAGGCTGCCGATCGGATTGAGCAGGGGCTCGCCCTTCGCCAGGTTCACGAAGCTGTGTCCGCCGTCGGTGCTGCGCAGGACTTCGCCGTTGTAGGTGCCGAGCCACAGAACGTTCGACCGCCCGGGGTCGACCATCAGGGTGTTGCCGAAGATCGTCTGCGGCGTCTGCCGGACCCTCTGCCAGGTCGAGCCGGTGTCCCGGCTGACGAAGAGCCCGCCGGAGCCCCAGGCGTAGAGCGTGCCGTCGCTCGGCGCCACGGCGAGCAACCAAGCGGTGCGATGGAACCCGGGAAGCGGTTTCCAGGTGCGGCCGTCGTCGAGCGTGCGATAGACGAAGGGGCCGGCGATGTCCCCCGTACCGATGCTCGCGAAAGCGTGGACGTAGACGACGCCCTGGCGCGTGGGATCGACGAGGATCCGATCGATGACCCGGTGCTTCCCCGCGCTTTCGTGCGGCAGCCCCATCCCCTCCCAACTCTGGCCGGCATCGCGCGAGCGGTAAAGCTCGGCCCCGCCCGCCCACACCACCGCCGCGTCCCGCGGATCGACCGCGAGCACCGGAGTGCCCGTCGCCTCGGCGTTGAGCCCCCGGGACGTGCGCTCCCAGGATTGGCCGGCATTGCGGCTGCGGAAGACCCCCTCGCCGCCCGGGCTCGCGAACACCGTGCCGTCGGCAGCGGCGGCCAGGTCGCCCACGATGAAGCCGCTGATGCCCCGGCTCGCGGCCCGCCAGGTGGCGCCGCCGTCGACCGAGCGCCATAACCCCCGGCTGCCGGAAGCGATCACCACGTCGTTCTCGCCCGCGGCGGCAGCCATACGGAAAAAGATGTCATGAGGAGCGCTGTGCACGCTCCACGTCTCGCCGCCGTCGTCGCTCGTCGCCAGACTCTCCCGGTCGTTGCGGTCCACGAGCACGGTGATCCACCGGCCCGTGTCCGTCATCGCCGCCGTGCAAGCGAAAAAGGGGGCCTTGAGCGGCAGCGTCCGCCAAGCGCCCCCGGTGAACACGGACGGCTGGCAGTTGGCGAGCGCATAGGCGCGGTGCGGCCGCACCGGATCGAAGAAGATCGGCCCCACCTCCTCCGGCCCGATCTCTCCCGGAGCATGGCTCCAGGTGGCGCCGGCGTCGGTGCTGATCAACGTATCGGCAGGCCCCTGCAGAGCCGGATCGGTGGTCGCCGCGTGCCATATCGCCGGAGAGAGCGGATCGATGGCAAACCCGGTCACCGCGAGCCCCGGGAACGCGATCAGATCCCAATGGCTCACGCCGTCGTAGCGGAAGAGACCGGAATTCGTCGCCGCGAACACCACGTCCGGATCGGTGGGGCTCCGCAAAAACGAGTAGATCTGCGGATTGAGGTCCCGATAGAGAAGCCCGTCAGCGGCGAGCACGAAGGTGCGGCCACCGTCCACGCTGCGCACGACCTTGTCGAAAGTGCCCGGAGCCATGAACATCACATCGGGATTGCGCGGATCGACGCTCAACGCGCCGAAGAGGTCGGGATTGACCGCGTGCCAGCTCTGCCCCGCATCGTCGGAGCGGTAGAGGCCCGTGTAGAACGTGGTGACGTACAGGATCTTCGGGTTCTTCGTCGGAAAGAGCCGATACCCGTCGTGGCCGTAAGGTCCGACCGGCTGCCACTGCCCAGCGGCAGCCGACACCCATGAAGAGGCGACGATCCAGGCGACGAGAGCTGCGAGACAGGCCGTGCGTTTCATGGAAGCCATTTGGACTTGTCCTCCGGGCCGGCCGCAACCCGGTCGGGCTCGGCCGGCTGTAAGGCTCTTCAGGTCAGCGCACGAACACATCCGCCAAGCGTTCGGCGGAGAGCAGGCGCTCTCCCCACTCCATCAACCGCTGCGAATCGGCGGCGGACGCCCGAGCCCGGGTGTGCTCGTCCAACTCGCCGAACTTGATCTCGAGCTGACGCAGGAAAAGCTGAAGAACCTCGCGGCGCCCTTCTTCACGCCCTTCCTTCAGTCCCTTCTCCCGACCCTCCTCCCTGATCTCTCGGTTCCACTCTTCAACGGTTTCAAGAAGCATGGTTCTGAAATCCTCCAGGTCGACCAGCTCGGACCCAGCCACCGTGCCTTCCCATTGTAAACGACGATCGACAGGACCAGGGGAGCAATCCCTCCGGCGTCAGACCTCCTTGCTTCAGGATCTGCTGGAGGAAGAGGCCCATGTAGACAGACTCGCGCAGGGCCATGAACCGGTCGTTCGTGGATTGAAACTCCACGAGCAGGTAGATGAAGATCGGAGCGCTCTTGAGCCTCACGCGCCAGCCGACGTCGCCGTCGCGGCTCGCGAGGGCTTCGGAGATGTGAGCGGTGCTGACCCGCTCCAAAGTGGAGAAGTCGAGGTCATCGATCCAGGTCCCGCCGCGGCCGACAAATCGGCGCATGAGATCCTCGATCAGACGTGGTTGGGAGAACAGAAGCCGGAAGCTGCGGTCGTGCTTTTTCAAGGGCAGAATTCCTCCTGCCCCTATAAAAGACGGATTTTGCCCCGCCGATCTCACCCGAAATTGGGTCGACCAGGTGCTCACAGAGTGAGCAACCGCCTGCAACTCCAAGCAAAAATGGAGGTTGGAGGTTTCGTGGCTTGGCTGGCTCCCAGGGGCTGTTCACAGGCAGATTTCCCGGCCGGGCTTGAGCCCGCCGAGCCGGTCCAATCACAGCACCCATGGTCCGTAGAGACGGGCCAGTCGTCAACCACAACGCTCTCCGAAACCACGATCATCGGCCCGTCTCAACCTCCAAAGGCCACCGCCGGCCGGATTGCCAGGCAACGAGCCCGTCTCGTTCCACCACCCATGAGACGTTCCGATCGCCGCAAGCTTTCTCATCGCCAAGGGCGCGAGCGCTTCGGGAGGCGAAGCGCTTCCCTTCAACTCCGTCCTCGACACTGTCTTCTCGAACCTGACAGGCCCCACGGCGCATGCCCTGGTGGGCATCGCCTTGGTGCTCGGTCTTTGCGCGGTCATGTTCGCCCGCGACTCGGAGTGGGCGCGCACCATTGGCAAGGTCGTCATCTGCGGCGCCTGTATCGCCGCGATCCCGACCCTCCTCCAGCTCATGAACGTCCAGGGCGCAGGAGGCCCTTCCGGCTGGAAAAGCGATCTCCTCCTGCTTGCGTTCGTGGCCGCGCTCGTCGCCCTGATTGCCTGGGCGGTCTCCGCGCCGCGCCCCGGCGAGCTCCAATCATGAAGGCGAGTTACCCCATCTACCGCTCGATGGTCCAGGAGCCTCGGCTGGGGGGCGTGCCGCGCCGATTGTGGCTCGCCGAGGCGGGGCTCGTCCTCATCGCCCTCTACATCTGCGGCGGCGGGATCGTCACCTGGGTCGCCCTCTCGCTCGCCGTCGTCACCCTCCATCCGGTGGCGATCTGGCTGACCAGCCTCGACGAGCTCTGGCTCGACGTCGCGATGGGAGCCCTCTCCTACCGCGACCGCTACGAGCCGGCAAGCGACGTCGCCTTGCCGCCGCCCAGACCTCTGCGCGCTCTCTCCCGGAGTCGAGGATGACCTGGAGACGCCGCCGCGCCGCGCTCTCCGATCTCCTGCCGTGGGCGCACCAGGTGCGCCGCGAGAGGCCCGGCATCATCGTCCAGAAAGACGGCAGCCTTCTCGGCGACTTTGCCTTGGCCGGCCTCGACAAGCTCTCGTCAACGGCTGAGGAGCTTGACGCGCTCGTCGAAGCGATGAATCGCGCCGCAGGGCAGCTCGTCGATGAGTGGATCCTCCACGTCTCCGCGGTAAGGCGACGCGCGACGGACTATCCCCGGCAAAGCGCCCATCCCGACCCGACGACGCGCCTCATCGAGGAGCTGCGCCAGGCGAGCCATACGGCCGAGGGGGCGCACTACGAGACGAGCTGCTTTGTCACCGTCTGCTATTGCCTGGGACGCGAGGTCTACCGCCGCCTGGCCGAGTACTTCGTGGGGACCGGCGGGGCGAGCGATCACGGAGCGGCCGAATGGCGGCGGCTCCTTGGCTTTGTCGAGGAGCGCGTCGACGCGGTCGCCGAGCGGATGTCGTCCATCGCCCGCGTGCGGACGCTCTCGGCCGACGAGCTGACCGAGCATCTCCACGAGTGTGTCACCGGCATCGCGCAGTCGCTTCGCACCGGCGACGGCGTCTTCCTCGACTCCTTGCTCGGCGCCCATACCTTGATTGGTGGCTGGGAGCCCAAGATCGACGATCTCGAAATGAGAGTCGTCGCCTTCAACGGCTACCCGACAGCCGTCGAGGCGGCCGTGCTCGACGCGGTGGGAGAGCTGCCGTTTCGCCTTCGCTATACGGTCCGGGTCGTGCCCTTGGGCCGCGAAACCGGCCATCAGGCAGCCCGCAAGGCCCAGCAGGGCTGGTATTGGGGACGTCGCGGCATGAAGGACTGGGTCGCCGGGTCGCTCCGCAAGGACGACCGCGGCAGCGAGGCCTGGGACGACGCCGAGGCGACCGGCCTCTTTGCCGAGGGGGCGGTCGTCGCGGCCGAGGCGACCCGCGGCGAGACGCGCCTCGCCATCACGACACCTGTCGTGCTGTGCTTCGGCGACTCGGCCGAAGAGGCCGACGTCAATGCCCGCGCCGTCAGGAAGCTCCTCCAGGAGTTCGGCTTCGTCGCACGCATCGAGACCGCCAATGCCTTGGCCGCCTGGCGCGGGTCTCTCCCGGGCGTCGGCTCGGTCAACCTGCGGCGCCCCGTCCTCACTCTGCGCGCCGCCGCGGCGCTCATGCCCTTGACCTCTGCCTGGGCGGGCAAGGAGCACAACCCGTGCCCCTACTTTCCCCCCAAGTCGCCGCCTTTGATGATCGGCAGCAGCGATGGCGCGACGCCGATCCGCGTCAACCTCCACAGCGGCGACCTCGGCCACACGGTCATCGTCGGACCTCCCGGTACCGGCAAAAGCACGCTCCTCATGGAGCTGGTGGTCAATTTCCTGCGTTACCCCAAGGCGCGCGTCGTCTTATTCGATCGCGACCACTCGGCGCGGCTTCTCGCCGAGGCCGCCCGGGCGCGCTACATCAATTTGGGCGCCAACGACGACTTCGGTCTCCAGCCGCTCCGCGCCATCGACGAACGCCGCGAGCGCGCCTGGGCGGCAAGCTGGATCGAGGACACCCTGCGCATCCTGGGCGCCGAGGTCAAGGGCGCCGCCCGCGAAGCCATCGCGCGCGCCGTCGAGGCCGTTGCCGAGCTTCCCGCCGACCACCGCACCCTCGAAATGCTCCTTTACCAGCTCCAGGACAGTGAGCTCCGCGAGGCTCTTCGCCCCTTATGCCCAGGCGGTGCCTACGGGCACATCCTCGGCGGCCGAGCGCAGGGACTCGATCTTGGCCAGAGCCAGTTCGTCGCGATCGAGATGAAACGGCTCCTCGACCTCGACGAGAAGGTCCGCCTGTCGGCTCTCCTCTACATGCTCCACTAGGTCGAGGAGGAGCTCGACGGCTCTCCTTTCCTGATTCCGCTCGACGAGGCAGGGCTCGCTCTGCTTCACCCCGAATGGCGCGAGCGCATCACCGACTGGGCGCTCACCATGCGCAAGAAAAACGCCTCGATCATCCTCGCCGTCCAGACCCTCGCGCAGCTCGAGGCCGGCGGCGCGGCGCAGACGCTTCTCGAGTGCTGCCCTACGCGGTTTTCCTGCCCACGACCAGAGCGGTCGGCGGCCTGTCTCCCCTCTACGAGATGTGCGGCTTGAACGCCGCTGAAAGGAGGCCTCATCGCCGGAGCCACTCCGAAGCATCACTACTACCTCAAAAACCCTGATGGCTCGCGCCTCATCACACTCGGTCTGACCGCCGTCGAGCAGGCGTTTTTCTTCGCGCGGCCGGGGCGGTCGCTCCAGGAAACCCTCGCGCTTCTCGACGAAGCCAAGCGAGAGCACGGCGACACCTGGCCGGCCGCCTGGCTCGAAGCCGCCGGCCTCTCCGAGGCGGCACACCGTTGGCTCGCCCTCGCTGAGGCTCGTCTTACACCGTCATAAGACGCGGCGCCTTGAGACGCCGCAAGGAGATACGACACATGCGGAAATGGTTCCTCGCAGTTGCCCTCGCAGCCGGCCTCTTCGTCGCGATGCCTACGCCCGCACACGCGATCATCCCCGTCTCGGACGTGGGGGAGTGAGCTCTCACGACCTGGGCTGAGATCGCACGCTACGGCGAAGGCGCGCTCCGGAGCGGCGACAACCTCCTCTTCGCCTGGGACAACATCGACGGGATCTGGCAGGAGACTTACCCGAGCGATTCCGCCAACTACGGAGCCTACGGCGTCTCGCGCGCGCCAGGTCTACCGCACCATGGAGACCCTGCGCTGCAGCCTAGGCGTCATGCACTCCCAGTACCAACACCTCTACCAGGGGATGGCAACGCTCGATGAGATCAAGGGGCACGTCGCGACCGCTCGCGGCGCCGAGGCCGTCTCCGAGGCGCTCGGCGAGCTCGCCGCCTGGCAAGCCGACCAGATCGCGACACAGAACCTCGCTCAGCAGGCTTCCGCCAACGCCAGCGCCGCCGCCGAGGCCGAGCGGATCGCCCATGAAAGCCAGCTTGAAACCGCCTTCGAGACGGCGATGTCATCGACCTCGAAGTCGGTGGCCGGCGCGCGCTTCGGCGACTCCTACAAGCGCTACAGCGCTCTGCCTGACTGGATGCCGCTATGAAAAACGGCCGGGTAGCCCTCGTTGTGGCCCTCGTCGCGACCTTGGTGCTCGCCCGGAGCGCCGCCGCGGACACCGGCGTCCTCGACACGATCCTCGACGAGGGCCTCCACGCCTCGCAAAGCTGGTATCCCGCCGCCTCGAGCTACGCGCGCTCCTTCTACGCGCCTCTGCTTGCACTCGACCTCGCGCTCATGGGCATCACGTGGCTTCTCGCCTCGATGCGCCGGGAGTGGGGCCTCGGCGAGGCCGTCGGCGAGCTCTGCCGCCGCGTGATGCTCGTCGGACTGGTCGCCGCCGGCCTCACCCTCTATCCGCTCCTCGTCTCGTCCATCTTCTCGACCTTCCAGAAGATGGGCGCCACGATCTCGGGAACCGACGCCGTGAGCCCGTCGCTCATCCTGGACCGTGGGATTCTCCTCGCCTCCGCCATCCTCGGCGCCGGGATCACCTCCGGCTGGGCCATTCTCGGCATCGGAAGCCTCTTCTCGGTCGGGGCCGCGCTCGTCATCCTCCTCGCCTTCGCGCTCGTCGCCGCGCGCCTGCTCGAAGTGCTCCTCAAGGGCTACATCATCGTCGGCGCGGGCATCATCTTCCTCCCCTTCGGCGCCAACCGGATCTTCGCCGGCCTGGCCGAAAACAGCATCCTCCTGGTCTTCCGCACCGCCATCCAGGTCTTCATCCTGCAGATCCTCGTCGGTCTGGGCGAGCAGTTCACCTACAGTTGGATCAATTTTCTCGACCACTACGACCACACCCAGGGCTTGGCGCCTCTTCTCCAGGTCTGCGGCGGCTCGATCGCCTTCGCCTGGATCACCCTCTCGCTTCCGAACGAGATCGCGAGCGTCCTGACCAGCTCCTCCTCGTTCTTCGGATGGCGCGACGCGATGAGGAGCTCGCGGTGAAGCTCGCACCTTGGGAGACCTTCCGCCGCCGTGCGGCGGCGCCCCAGCCGATCGGCGGCGGACTTCAAACTGCTGGCGAGGCGAAGCACTGGTCCCTCTATGGGGACATGGCGACGCAGCGGGATTGGTGGCGTCTCTGCGCCTTCGCCGCTCTCGCCTTGGCCGGCGGAATCTTCGTCGCCTACGTCGGCGTCGCCTCGCGCTCCCGCATCACCCCGTACGTCGTCGAAGTCGACCGCCACGTCTCGCCGTCGCCTGGGGACCGGCCAAGGAGGTCTCAACCGTCGCCGACCGCGTCGTCATGGCCGAGGTCCAGCGGTTCATTGCCAACGTGCGCGTCATCTATCGCGATCCTCTCGCCCAGAAAAACGCTCTCGACGACGCCTACGCCCACATCCCGGCACGCAAC